>JAQUJY010000025.1 GCA_028680705.1 Bacteroidales bacterium | reverse complement strand
GAAAACCTCTTTTTCAATCAAAAAAACAGAAATGTTGAGAGAAATACAGGAAATATATTCTTAGATATTAAAATACAACAAAAAAAGTAGCCGTCATCAAAATGTGATTTTGAGACGGCTACTTGTTTTTTGAGTTTTTTTGCCCTTTACTCTTGCCATAAAGAGCTAACTTTGTATAAACACAAACTCAACCCAAATGGCTAAGCACATTATTCTGTTTGATGATTACCGTAGAGACCAACTTCTACCCCTAACCTACACGCGCCCTGTATCGCATATCAGGATTGGTATTTTGACCATTAATGAAAAGTGGGAAAAGTATTTTAACCAAACATGCTACAATTTAACTCAAGATTATCTTAGCGGAAAATTTGCTATACCCCAAAACGATGGTAGTGAGTGCCTTCTGATAAATGGAGGTGTTTTGCCCACCACAAACCTTATTAACCGAATAAAAGAGCTAAAAATAGGAGAATCGCTAGCTAAGGGCAAAACTATCATTGCTGCCATTATGCCACACTCCGATGTCTCACTCGGAAACCTAAATACATCAAACTTTAAAGCAAAGTTTGAGTTTGAAGAAGAGATTATAGAAATAACCCAACCTTGGGATATCTTCATGCTCAACGATATTGCCCTAGAAGCAGACTGGGAACTAATAACAAAAGGCAGAAAATCGCAAGTATTATCATCAACAAACAAAGCCTTTAACCCTGAGAATATCTTTATAGAAGAGGGCGCAACGGTAGAGTGCGCTGTACTTAATGCACAAAATGGTCCAATATACATTGGTGCCAATGCCGAGGTAATGGAAGGTTCACTCATCAGAGGACCCTTTGCTCTTTGTAATAATTCTACCCTAAAACTAGGTGCTAAAATATATGGAGCCACTACCATTGGCCCCCACTGCAAAGTTGGTGGCGAGGTTAATAATAGCATTATATTTGGCTACTCAAATAAGGCTCACGATGGGTTTATAGGCAACTCAGTAATTGGCGAATGGTGCAACCTGGGCGCTGACACTAACACATCGAACCTAAAAAACAACTACGCAAACGTTAGGCTATGGAGCTACCTAAACCAAAGGTTTGTTGACACAGGGCTTCAGTTCTGTGGACTTATTATGGGCGACCATAGCAAGTGTGGCATAAACACCATGTTTAATACAGGAACAGTGGTTGGCGTAAGCGCAAATATTTTTGGCGATGGATTTCCGCGAAACTTTATCCCCTCATTCTCATGGGGTGGTGCTCAAGGATTCACAACATACAAAACCAACAAAGTATTTGAAACAGAAAGCATTGTAATGGCCCGACGCGGACTAGAGCTAAACCAAACTGAAAAAGACATCATTTGTAACATATTCAATCAAACAGCACAGTATAGACCCTAGTTGCTGTTTTTAGAATGACATGAACCTTAGCCTTGCTATCCTGTTTCTGGCATAGCAATTGCGTAATAGTATAATCGCAATAGTTCAATGGGCATAAGTGCCACATTGTCACCTGATAAATTTTAAAGAAAAAATGAGTAAAAAATTCGATATAAAGATAGCAACACCCTACTTAACGGATTCAATTGAACAGGACACTGAGTTTATTCCACTTTTTACGGAGGATAGTGGTGATTTTGATGTGAAAGACATGCCCAAAACGCTACCAATCCTTGCACTTCGAAATACGGTTTTGTTCCCCGGAGTGGTACTGCCCATTACCGTAGGAAGAGATAAATCGGTTAAGTTGGTAAAAAGTCTTACCTCAAAAACCAAGTTTATAGGAGCTGTGTCGCAAAGTGATGCTAACATTGAAGACCCTGAGGTTAAGGATCTCTTCTCACTTGGCACCATAGCCCGCGTGCTAAAGATTTTAGAAATGCCTGATGGGAGCACATCAGTAATTTTACAAGGGTTACACCGCTTTCAGGTAATTGAATATCTGTCAACAGAACCCTTCTTTACGGCATCGGTTAAAACCCTTGTTGACAACCCAACCAACGTAAAGAACAAAGAGTTTGAGGCACTCATTAGCTCCATAAAAGACTACGCTTTAAAAATAATAAACCTCTCGCCAAACATGCCACAAGAGGGAGCGTTTGCCATTAAGAATATTGACAACTACTATTTTCTTATCAATTTTATCTGTTCAAACATAGAACTGCCCGCTACAGATAAGCAGAAACTTCTTGAGCAAAACGACCTGAAAACCCGCAGTACAATGCTGCTAGAATTGATGGGTCAAGCAATTCAACTGCTTGAAATAAAAAACGATATACAAACGAAAGTAAAGTTGGACATGAACCAACAGCAACGCGAATACTTTCTGCATCAGCAAATGAAGACCATTCAGGATGAACTAGGTGGCAGCCCAAATGAAAAAGAGATTGAGGTGATGCGCAAGCAGGCCAAGGGAAAAAAGTGGAATAAAGAGGTGGCTGAAATATTTGAACGTGAACTGAAAAAACTCAGCAACTTAAACCCCATGGCACCCGACTATTCGATGCAACTAAACTACGTGCAGCTTATACTCGATTTACCATGGAACGAATACACAAAGGATAATTTCGACCTAAAAAGAGCTAAGAAAGTACTTGACCAGGATCATTTTGGGCTCGACCAGGTTAAGGAACGCATACTCGAACACCTTGCTGTGCTTAAACTAAGAGGCGAAATGAAAGCCCCAATTATATGCTTACATGGCCCTCCGGGCGTTGGTAAAACTTCGCTAGGTAAATCCATTGCTCGTGCTCTTGATCGAAAGTATGCCCGTATCTCACTTGGTGGTTTACACGACGAAGCAGAGATTAGAGGTCACCGCAAAACATATATTGGCGCAATGCCAGGTCGAATAATCCATAACCTTAAAAGGGTTAAATCATCAAATCCTGTTTTTATCCTCGATGAGATTGATAAAATAGGTAACGATTTCCGTGGCGATCCCTCATCGGCATTGCTTGAGGTGCTCGATCCTGAACAAAACAACACATTTCACGACAACTACCTCGATATTGATTACGATTTATCGAAGGTATTGTTTATTACAACAGCCAATAACATTTCAACTATAAATCCTGCCCTACGCGACAGGATGGAACTAATTGAGATGAGCGGTTACATTATGGAAGAAAAAGTAGAAATTGCAAAACGACACCTAATTCCAGATCAGCTTACTGATCATGGTATTAATAAAAAGCAACTCGCCATACCCAACCGCGTAATCGAGGAGATTATACAAGGTTACACACGCGAAAGTGGAGTACGAAATCTTAATCAGCAATTGGCCAAAGTTGCAAGATATGCTGCTAAAAGTATCGCTTTTGAAGAGGAGTACACTCCCAAACTAACACTTTTGGAACTAGAGAAAATATTGGGTATCCCAAAATACCTAAAAGACATTTACCAAGGTAATGATATAGCCGGCGTGGCAACTGGCTTAGCATGGACTAGCGTAGGAGGTGAAATTCTTTTTATTGAAACAAGCCTAAGCAAAGGGAAAGGGAAACTTACAATTACGGGCAATCTGGGTGATGTAATGAAAGAGTCGGCCGTTATTGCGCTCCAGTACATAAAATCGAACAGCGAAAGATTTAACCTAGACCCCGATATTTTTGAGAAATGGGACGTGCATCTGCACGTACCCGAAGGAGCAATACCCAAAGACGGTCCTTCGGCTGGTATTACCATGATAACCTCACTGGCATCGGCCTTTACACAAAGGAAAATTCGAAAAAGCATTGCCATGACGGGTGAAATTACCCTGAGGGGGAAACTACTCCCCGTTGGCGGTATAAAAGAAAAAATTCTTGCAGCAAAGAGGGCAAACATTAGCCAAATAATCCTATCGAAAGAAAACGAAAAGGACATCTCAGAGATAAAGGATATATACCTTAAGGGATTAACCTTTGAGTATTTTGATTGTATCGGAGATTTGCTAGATTATGCTTTGCTTAAAGAGAAGGTAAAGCAGCCGGTTAAGATTGTGTAATCAAATCTAAATTGCAAACATTAATTGCGACTTAGATTAGTCTCTGATAAAAGCCTATATTTGAAGCCAAACAAATAGTCCTATGGAAAAAATTGCTGTATTCCCTGGTACCTTTGATCCCTTTACTGTTGGTCACGAAACCATTACTAAAAGAGCGCTTAGCCTTTTTGATAAGGTAGTTATTGCTGTGGGGAAAAATCTATCAAAAAAAACGCTTTTTACCCTCGAGCAAAGGCTTGCAATGATTAATGATATTTTTGCCAACGAACCAAAAATTGAGGTACAAAGTTACGAAGGCCTGACCGTTGAGTTTTGCCATAACATTGATGCCAAGTTTCTGATAAGGGGACTTAGAACCTCAGCCGACTTTGAGTACGAAAGGGCTATTGGCCAGGTTAACAAAGCCTTGAGGCCTGAGATTGAAACCGTTTTCCTTTTAACTTCGCCTGAACATACGCCTATTAATTCCTCTATCATAAGGGATATTATTATAAACAATGGCGATGCAACAATATTCCTACCTAAAGCTATCAACATAAAAAAATACTATAAACACTAGCCTAGGTAAACCCAAAAGCGCTTATGCCGTCCAGATTTGCTACACTACTCGTACTAATTATCCTTGCCATTGTACCAACTGTTGCTGTTGGGCAGGTAACCCTATTGGGCAATGCCCCAACCTACAGCAACCAAACTATCATATTTTATAGATACGCCGATTTAGTTACTAATACCGAAGAGATTCTGGCAAAGTGTGAGGTTGATCCCAATGGGGACTTTCAGTGTGAACTGAAAATTGATGAAATATCGTTTGTATACAGCACACTTGGAATTTATCATGCATACATTTTTGTTGAACCCCGCAAAACCTACCGTATTGTACTGCCCGAAAGCGAACCAAAAACTGAGGTTCAGCGACTTAACCCATTTTTTAGCGAGACTGAAGTTCACATTGGTATTGAGCAAATGCAGCCAAACGATTTAAACTATCTTATCAGTTCATTCGATTTGGCTTTCAACGAAAAATTCGATAAAATAGTTAGAGAAGCCTACGATGGGGTTGAATCAATGTCTGCTGATTCCCTGGCCAATGGGCTAGAGAGAAGGTTTAGTCAATACAATCACCCATTCTTTGAGGCCTATCGAACCTATAGGTATGGGTTGCTAAAGCAACTTGCACTTATGCAACAATCACGAAGTATCTCCAAGAACTACTTTGCCAATAAGCCCATTCTATACAACAACCCATCGTACATGGAACTTTTCAACCTACTGTATGATAAATATTTCCTATTCTTTGCCCGTTCAGGCAATGGCAACGATATTTATGGCAACATTACGAATGAGCACAGCTACACAAATTTAAAGCGAACGCTAGCCCGTGACGATGTTTTAGCCAACGATACGCTTATGGAGATGGTTATACTAAAGGGCTTACACGATGGCTTTTTCGACGATAAATTTTCACGCAAGGCTTTGCTCTCCATCCTCGATTCGCTATACAGGAGCACAACTATTCCCGAACATTTAATGATTGCTGAGAATATCCGCTCAAAGGTAACCCGCCTTCTGGCTGGCTTTGTCCCTACTCCTTTTGAACTATACTCAATTGATGGGCAATTGATGTCGCTTAACGACTTTAAGGGGAAATATGTTTATCTTAACTTCTGTACAACCACAAGTTACTCATGTTTACAAGAGTTTTCTCTTCTTGAGAAACTTTACGAGAAGCATAAGAAAAGGCTTGAGATTGTAACCATATCGGTGGATAGTGACATAAACGACCTAAAGAATTTTCTTGAGCAAACTGAATACCAGTGGACTTTTCTGCATTACGGTAACAAACCAGAAATTATAAAAGATTTTGATATTAGGGCCTACCCTACCTACTTCCTAATTGGACCCGATCGGCGGTTAATCCTCTCACCCGCTCCAACGCCACGTGAAAACTTTGAAATCCAGTTTTTTAACTATCTACGATCCATAGGCGAAATCTAAACCAAACCTGCAGCTCTAAAAACTTCTTTTATAGATTCATAGGTGTTGGCTAAAACTCCTGGTAAATCATCAGAATTTACCCATATAGCATCAGTAATACCTTCGTCAAGCTGTGGTGTAGTTTTGGCATCGCCCTTAACATCCATATAATACCAAAAAACTTGCTTTAAAACGCGCTGCTCACCAAGCCAATATGTATGGTAAGTATTTAAAAGATGTTTGCCTATTGATAGTCTGCTTAACCCACACTCTTCCTCTACCTCACGAATTGCCGTGGCTTCAGGCTCTTCATTTCCCTCACCTTTCCCTTTCGGCAAATCCCAAATACCATTGCGCTTTATAAGAAGAAACTCTCCTTTTTTGTTTTTAACCAATCCCCCTGCGGCCATAATTCTCACAAAATGAGACGATAAAGTCTTCATCATAGCAACCACATCCTCTCCCATTACATATAGACTCTGCGGATATACTGATGATTGGAAAAAAACGAGTATTTTTGTGAAGTCATCAGGGGATTGATACTGCACAAAAAGTCCTTCTCGGTTTTTATAAGGACTATCAAACTCTGAGGTTAGAACAATCTTTCGTGAATTAAAATATACTATATATTCTTTTGCCATGCTGAAAAACGAGATTATTGAAAAACTTATCGAAATTAACGCAATTAAACTGAATCCTGCAAATCCGTTCACATGGGCGTCGGGATGGCGTTCACCTATCTACTGCGACAATCGAAAAATTCTTTCGTACCCCGATGTTCGTAAGTTGGTTTGCGAAGGTTTAAAAACAAAGATTCATCACCATTTTAAAGATGTTGAAGTGATTGCCGGCGTAGCTACAGGGGCTATTGCACATGGTGTATTGGTGGCCGAAGCGCTTAACCTGCCGTTTATTTACGTGCGTTCATCGCCAAAACAGCATGGCTTAGAAAACCTTATTGAGGGTGAATTGGCTAAAGATAAACGCGTTGTAGTTATCGAAGATTTAATATCAACCGGTTTAAGCAGCCTTAAGGCTGTTGATGCTATTAGGAATGCTGGAGCAAAGGTATTGGGAATGCTTTCCATTTTTACGTATAGTTTTAAAATTGCTGAAAAAAACTTTGCTAAAAAAGATGTAGAAATATTTACCCTTGCAGATTACGAGCAGCTAATTCGTTATGCATTAAAAGCAAAGCAAATCACAAATAAAGAGTTGGAACTACTTGAACAATGGCGAATTGACCCTGAAAACTGGGGCAATTTATTTGCAAATAAATAGAGGTAAGAGAATAATGAAAACCATAGAAAGTAAAATCGTAAGCATTAAGCGGTTAGATGAGGATATTTATAAAGTCCTTTCGGACTTTCAAAATTTTACACCTTATGCCCAACAGGCTAAACTTGAAAACTGGGAAGCGGGCGAAGATTGGTGCAAATTCGAAGTGCAAGGAATAAAAGAGGCTGGATTAAGGATAATTGAGAAAGAGCCCAATAAAACAATAAAGTTTACTGGCAACGAAAAGATACCCTTTGAATTTTATGTTTGGATACAGCTAAAACAGGTTGCACCATACGACACGCGCATGAAGATTACCGTTAAAGCAAAGCTGAATATGATGATGAAAATGTTGGTGGGCTCAAAGTTAAAGACTGGTATTGATAGCCTAGCGGATCAGATAGCTACAGCGTTTAGCCAATAGAGTCATAAAACATATTCAACCTCTTTAAAGGCAAACTCTAGCCTTTCTCCATCAATTGTTTGAAGCATTAGTTCACCTGAATTTCTGACACCAATAATTTTTGCAGTAAACATTTGGTTTAATGCTCTATACTTATGGAAAACATCGAATCGGAAAAGATTTTGGAGATAGTTTTCCGAAATTCGATCTTGATTTGCTTCTACCTCAGCATAACGCTTATTAAAAGCGTTACAAACGCTGTTTAGTAAAACTACGATATCAAAATTATGCCCAAATTCAAGGTATAACGAGGTAGGATTGGGAGCGTTTGACAAAAAAACACTTTGGTTCACATTAAGACCAACCCCTATAATCGTTGTATCGAGGTAAGTTGAACTAAAACTGTGTTCAATTAAAATTCCAGCAACTTTTTTATTCCCGATGTAAATATCGTTTGGCCACTTTATGCTTACCCCATTCGCAAAAACGCTTAGTACATCGCACAACGATAAAGCAATTGCTTTAGAAAGCAAAAATTGATTTTTTACTTCAAGAAATTTAGGATGAAGTACAATGCTAAAGAGCAAATTTTTACCCTTTTCACTCTCCCACTGATTTCCCCTTTGTCCTCTACCCTGGCTCTGGAACTTAGAAGCGATTACAATCCCATGCGAACCGTTAAAATGAGCAATTGAAGTTGCGTAGTCATTCGTCGATTTTAACTCGCCAAACCATTTTACTGTATTCCCAATTGGCTTTTTTTCCATTCATCCCCTATTAGTTGCACAAAATTAGCATAAAAACTATATGACAATAAATAAGTAAAAAACAATCGCTAAATATCAACAAAAAAACGAAGTCCAATGGTACATGGGTATTGCATTTACTAAAAAGTGTTAAGCAATTGTTAGCCTTTGATATTACACTAAAAAAACAGTATCTTTGTTTACTAATATTTAACATCAAAATCCTTTAAATGGGCAATAGGAATAAGGAAAAAACAGATATACTTCACAACTGCATTATTGATGCAATCTCAGAAAAAAAAGGTTCAGGTATTATTAGTCTTGAATTAGGATTATTACCAAATGCCGTTTGTAAACATTTTATTATATGCCATGCCGATTCATCCACGCAAGTTGGAGCCATTGCGGATAATATTCTGGATAAGGTTATAGAAAAAACACAAGAAAGACCTTGGCAAAAAGGAGGGTACGAGAATAGTATTTGGGTAATTCTCGACTATGTAGATATTGTTGTCCATATTTTTCAAACAGAATGGAGGCAGTTTTACAAACTTGAAGAACTTTGGGCCGATGCAAAAAGGACTAAGTATGAATAACCCTTGCTCTATATAATTTTATAATAACTGGTTAAACAATCACTGATTAGGTTGGTTACTATCTCTTGCAATCACAATAGATTGAGAACAAAAAATGGAAAATAAAAATACAAATCCTGAAAAGGACAAAAAAGGTACCCAAAAAGGATCACCATCGAAACCATCCAATAAAGGGGGTGGCAATTTTAATATTGGAGGGAAAAAATTCAATGTTTACTGGATCTACATCCTTATCATACTAGGGATTCTTGCCCTGAACCTTTTTTACAGCACTAAAACCCCCATTGAAACCACATGGCAAGATGTTCGTGTACAGATGATAAAGCAGGGTGACATAGATAAGTTGGTAGTAGTTCGAAACTCGGGGAAAGTAGAGGTTTACATCAAAGAAAACAGTCTAAACAATTACTCAAATAAATTAGGACAAGACGCCGAGAAGGTTGATCGACACGGACCTCACTTCTTTTTCACCATTGGTTCCATTGACACATTTGAGCGACAGTTGGAAGAGGCTCAGGAAGAGATCGGTGTTAGCGAAAGAATTTCGCCGGTTTACGAGGATAGAACTAACTATTTTGGTGAGATTTTTACCTGGATTTTTCCAATCGTAATACTAATTGGGATTTGGCTTTTCATTTTTAAAAGAATTAGCAAAGGAGGAGGTGGTGCAGGTGGTGCAGGCAATATCTTTAGTGTTGGTAAATCAAAAGCACAGCTTTTCGACAAGGAATCGGATCCAAAGACTGATTTTACGGAAGTTGCTGGCCTTGAGGAGGCCAAAGTTGAAATAATGGAGATTGTTGACTTTCTGAAGAGTCCAAAAAAGTACACCGACCTTGGGGGCAAAATCCCTAAAGGAGTATTGCTTGTTGGCCCTCCGGGTACCGGAAAAACACTCTTGGCCAAAGCTGTAGCAGGCGAAGCAAATGTTCCTTTCTTCAGCATGTCGGGTTCCGATTTTGTTGAAATGTTTGTTGGAGTGGGTGCATCGCGCGTGCGCGATTTATTTAAACAGGCCAAAGAGAAAGCTCCGTGCATTGTATTTATCGACGAGATTGATGCCATAGGAAGAGCTAGGGGTAAAAACGCCAATTTCTCTGGAAATGATGAACGTGAGAACACGCTTAATCAGCTTCTTACCGAAATGGATGGCTTTGCCTCAAACCAAGGAGTTATAATACTTGCAGCAACAAACCGCGCCGATATACTAGACCGCGCACTGATGCGTGCAGGCCGTTTCGATAGACAAATCCATGTTGAACTACCAGATTATAGAGAGAGAAAGGATATTTTTAAGGTTCACGCTAAACCGCTTAAACTTGAAAAAGACTTCAGTATCGATTTTCTGGCCAAGCAAACCCCTGGTTTTTCTGGTGCCGATATTGCCAATGTTTGTAATGAAGCTGCGCTGATTGCAGCACGAAAAAATAAAGAATTTGTTGAAAAACAGGACTTCCTTGACGCTATTGATAGAATAATTGGGGGGCTTGAAAAGAAGAATAAAATAATTTCGCTGGAAGAGAAAAGGACTATCGCCTTTCACGAATCGGGACATGCAACAGTAAGTTGGCTTCTTGAGCACGCTAACCCTTTGCTAAAGGTTTCAATTATACCAAGAGGAAAGTCGTTGGGAGCTGCATGGTATCTTCCCGAAGAGCGCCAACTCACAACAACCGAGCAACTGCTCGATGAAATGAGTTCTCTCTTGGGCGGTAGAGCCTCCGAAGAATTAGTATTTGGAAAAATATCCACAGGCGCACTAAACGATCTGGAAAAAGTTTCAAAACAGGCCTATGCCATGGTTGCCTACTTTGGCATGAGCAATGAGATTAAAAACATTAGTTTTTACGACTCATCGGGTCAAAATGAATATGCTTTTTCGAAACCCTACAGCGAAAAAACTGCCGAAATAATTGATAATGAGGTTAAGCTGATTATAGACTCTGCATACAATAGAGCAAAAGATATTCTAAAAAAGAATAGGGATGGTCTTAATCAACTTGCTGAGTTACTCCTTGAACGTGAGGTAATTTTTAGCGAAGACCTAGAAAAGATTTTTGGCCCTCGTAAATCGCACACAAGAGCCGAAGAACTAGTTAAAAACATCGAAGAGGAAGAGAAGAAGCAAGAGGGAGAGGAAAGCGAAAAAGAATAAGGTTAAGAATAAAAAATAATACTGCTGATTATGAAAGAACAAGGTTGGTCGTTAGTATTCTCCACAGACAAGCCCTTTGAGGCCGAGATTATTAAGCAAATGCTTAGCAGTAACGGCATAGAAGCAGTTGTGCTAAACAAGCGTGATTCATCATACCCGTCAATTGGTGAAGCGGAGCTTTACGTAACTCCAGAAGATGAACCAAAAGCAAGGAAACTAATAGAAGATTTGTAGGTTTGAGCGCATTTCTACTACGGACAATTAGCGGAGCCATATTCGTACTAATTATTATAGGGTCAATAATACTTGGTCGGTATAGTTTTTTTGTGGTTTTTATGGGTTTAACCCTCGCTACGCTATACGAGTTCTACCGCCTAACCTTTAAGGCTCGTGTTCGCCCACAATATCTTTATGGCTTAGTGCTAGGAGCAATTATTTTTGCCGTAAACTACCTATTTGCAATAGGTAAATTAGGTATATACATCTTTCTTGGACTAATTCCACTGGTAATTAGCGTTTTTATTATCGAACTCTTTCGTAATCACCAAAAGCCAATGCATAACATTGGTTATACCCTGTTAGGACTTTTATACATTGCTTTCCCGTTCTCGCTACTCAACTACTTTGCCCTAAGTTACTCATCATACCGAATTGGCTTCCAAACCCACCTACTATTAGGCTTTTTTATACTAATCTGGGCGAACGATACAGGCGCATACATTCTTGGCACGAGCATTGGCCGCAATAAGATGTTCCCACGCATTTCTCCAAAAAAATCGTGGGAGGGGCTTATTGGAGGTATCTTTTCAACATTGCTCACCGCATGGATCCTTTCACTTTTCTTTATTGAGGTATCACTTTTTCATTGGATTGCCATTGGATTAATTACAGCCGTAATGGGTGTTTTTGGCGATTTGGTTGAATCGATGTTTAAGCGTAGTATTGGGGTAAAAGATTCAGGTAAATTTTTGCCTGGCCATGGTGGTTTTTTAGATAGATTTGATTGTATATTGCTTTCGGCCCCTATAGTTTTTGTTTATCTTGAAATGATGATGTTGATTTAGAGGATTGAGGTTGAGGTTAAAAGAGTTATTAGATATTAATAGTTAATCCTTTATAATATAATATAAATGCGAATACATAAAGAAGGCTTTAGAGTATTACTAATTGTATTAGTTCTTTTTGGTGCCATTTGTGCGCTAATATGGTATTACTTAGGCAATGTTGCCCTATGCATAGCCATAGCTTTATTTACACCCCTGTACATTTTTATGCTACGTTTTTTCAGAACTCCTAAACGTGTGGTCAATACAGATCTCGAGAAGGTGCTCTCGCCATGCGATGGAACAGTTGTAGTTATTGAAGAGGTTGATGAACCAGAGTTTCTAAAGGAAAGGTGTATTCAGGTATCTATATTCATGTCGGTATGGAATGTGCACATCAACTGGTTTCCAATTATGGGTGAAGTGGTGTACCATAAATATCATCCCGGAAAATTCCTTGTGGCATGGGAGCCCAAATCATCAACGCTAAATGAGCGTACTTCAATAGGCGTTAAACGTTCCGATGGCGTTCAAATACTATTTCGACAAATTGCAGGTTACCTTGCCCGCAGGGTTGTATGCTACACAAGCAAGGGTAGTAATGCTAAACAGGGAGAAGAAATGGGATTCATCAAGTTTGGTTCAAGGGTTGATTTATTCCTTCCCCTCAATTCTACCGTAAAAGTAAATATTGGTCAAAAGGTAAAAGGTACACAAACAGCTATTGCCGTAATACCACTGAAGTAATATGCTGTAAACTTTAATTTTTACCCGTAAACGTAAAACGTTCTAGTTTCCCTTTCCTATTAAAATAAAAACTTACCGTTCTGTTAATACCCGGTTCTTTTAGTGTGACTGAATCCTGCTGTGAAAACTCCAAATTAGTAAACGATTGATAGAACTGCGCTTTAGTCATTCCTTTTCTAATGCCATTCACTAACCCTATTTGATTGTTTCTCACATTTCCTCCCAGAAGGAACTCTTGGCTAAACTGTGTTTTGTAAATGCTGATCTTTGACTTTTTAAAAAGAAAATTATAGATTGTATCAGGCTTATGCTGTGCTTGAGGATTTCGCTTTATTAACTTTTGAATGCGAGTGCCCTCAGGCATTTCCTTTTTAAAACCATCAATGGTTTCGCTATAGCCAAATGGTGACTGCAAGAAAGACTCTACAGCCATTGGGAATAAATCAACCTCAACAGTTTTTTGCAGAACTGAGCAC
Organism: Bacteroidales bacterium; assembly: GCA_028680705.1. Classification (GTDB taxonomy): domain Bacteria; phylum Bacteroidota; class Bacteroidia; order Bacteroidales; family Tenuifilaceae; genus Perlabentimonas. The sequence continues at coordinate 22,411 of JAQUJY010000025.1, read as the reverse complement.
GAAGAGAACAAAAGCACTAAAAATATTACCCTATATGTTTTCATTTGTACAGATTTAGTAGGCAATATACAAAAACTAGCGAATGATTAATAAAAATTATTCCAAATGATATAACTCAAGTTTCCACTGAATACACTGGTTTACATAAACTTTAAATTTCACCCAAAAATTATTGTCGCCATAAAACTTAGCCAATTCTTTAGTTTATTGAAAAAAAACGAATATTTTTACTGGAAATTATATTCACAACGTCTAGAATTAAGATATTTTAAGACCATGAAACAAACTATCCATTAAAATAAATATACCATGAAAAGGTTCTTATCAATTTTTAAACTACTCTTTACTCTTTCCATTGCATTTTTAGTATCAAGCAGCGTATTTGGACAGATTGAGAAAAAAGAAACTCCACTAAGTACCAAGTTTAATGTACCCTCAACAAAACAAGTTCTTGATTTAACTCCAAATTTTGATTGGAACAAGATTGCTGAAGAGGATGACGTTAACCATAAGCAGGGTGACCCACTTCGAATTGGCTTATCGGTACCAGCAAACGTTAACATAAATAATTCTGGTGAGTGGACAAAACTTTCCGATGGAAGCATGATGTGGCGATTAACCCTTAAAGCGGAAGGAGCAGCATCGCTTGGTTTGCTTTTCGACGAATATGAACTTCCTGTTGGATCAAAACTTTTTATATACGACCCCAGTAAACTGGATGTAGTTGGTGCACTAGGTAGTCACAATAACAATCCGAGCAGGGTGCTTAGCACAAGATTAATCCCTGGTAACACGGTTACAATAGAATACATTGAACCTTTACTAGACCAGAATAATCCTAATGACCCCAAAGGAGAAACTGAGATTGCTAACTACACAACTGCTGCCAAATTGAATCTTGGTGAATTAATCTATGCATACGCTGATGCATTTCAGAGTATAGATAACAGTAAGCCACAGCCAGGAGCTTCAGGCAGTTGCCAAATTGACATTAATTGCTCACCCGTAGGTGATAATTGGCAGAAAGAAAAACGTGGTGTAGCGCACATCGTATTCAAAGTAGGAAGTAGTTACTACCTTTGCTCTGGCTCGTTGATCAATAATACAAATGAGGATGGAACCCCATATTTTTTAACTGCAAACCACTGTGGAGGGAACGCCAGTGCAGCAGACAGGTATGCTTGGCAATTCTACTTCAACTTTGAACGTCCAGCATGTGGAAGCGGAACGGCTCCACAGAACCAAGTCATAACTGGTTGTAAACTAATTTCCACAGGCCCAATTAGCGGAGGTTCTGATTTTCAGTTGCTTACTTTCAATAGCGATGTGCCTGAAAACTACGCCCCATACTATAACGGTTGGTCAAGATTAACTACAAACCCTGCTCCAGGAGTGAGCATCCATCACCCTTCTGGTGATGTTAAAAAAATATCAACCTCCAATAGCATTGTAAACAACGCAGCATCTATTAATGTTGGCGGATCTATTATGCCTAAAAACTCAACCTGGAGGGTAACTTGGAGCGAAAATGCAAACGGTTGGGGTGTGACTGAAGGCGGTTCATCCGGTTCTCCGCTTTTTAATCAGAACGGTTTAATTATCGGTACGTTATCAGGGGGATCCTCAATGTGTAACAATCCTACTTCTCCCGATTTCTATGGTAAATTCGACTACCACTGGGAGAATAATGGTACTGCTAATTCGGAACAACTTAGACCATGGCTTGACCCAACTGAAAGCAACGTTAATACACTTAATGGATACGACCCATATGCTGTTAGTGTTGAAGAAACCATATTTAATGAAAGTTTTGAAGGCTCAACTTTCCCTCCAACAGGCTGGACCCTACAAACAGCTATTGCTGATAATACCTGGAAAGAAAGCACAGGATATTCCATTGCTGGTGACCCCCCAACACCTATCAATCCTCAGGATGGTCAAAAGTTTGCCTACGTTCAATGGCAAGGTGAACAAGATCAAGACGAATGGTTAATTTCTCCAGTTATTGATCTAAGCAATAAAAATGAATTAGCAATGACTTTCTATTTTAATGGCAGCTACCATTGGTCCGTTACAAACGATAATTGCGACATTACCCTTAAAGCTAGAATTGGCGAAGGGACTTGGGCCGATCTGTGGACAGAACTTGATTTTAATTGGACTTCAGAACTAAACTATGTTTGGAACAAAGTTACCATTACTAATTTAGCAGCCTACGAAGGTAAACCTAACGTGCAATTTGCCTTTGTTTATACAGGTAAGGATGGTGCTAACTTTAACATTGATAACATCACCCTCTTCTCTGCAACCCAAGGTGAAGAAGAACCGCTTTCGAAGCCTCGAAATCTCAATGCAACCCTTGTTAACCAGAAAGATGTAGAATTATCATGGAGTGCTCCTGGGCCTTTTACCGACCCAAACCTAGTTTACTATGCCACTAGTTCTGATTTAAACAGTCTTATTTGGGCTACTCCAGAAAGAGCAACTCTTTTTGATATTACTGATTTCGGATTATCCTACCCTGCAGAAATATCAAAACTTATACACACTTTTTATAACCACCAAAATTATCCTTGGCCAGACAATACTTTCCAATTTAAGATATATGCATTTGGTGAAACAACTCCTCTCTACACATCTGAACCAATTGAGGCCATTCATAATAAAGAAGTTTCACACGATCTTGAAACACCCATCATAGTAACCAATAATTTTTATATTTCCATTGTACCCGTAGATGAAAGTGGCCACCCATCCAGTGGAACCAAGAGTGTTTCCCCAGGAACAGGACACTCCTACGCAATGAACGAAGAAGGTAATTGGGAAATTTATGACGATGGAGAAGACGCTTACGAACTCATTATTAGTACCCTTATTGCTGGTGCCTCGAAAATATCTTATAATACGAATAACAACAAGCATGGCTTAACCTCTACAATTGATTTAACAAAGGTTGCTAGAATTGAAGAGAACCAATTGCCATCACAAAAGGCAGAGGGAACACTAAGTGGCTATAAGGTTTATAGAAACTCAACCGCTATTGCTACCATAAGCAACATTGAAACAACAACTTATATTGATGAGGATATTCCCAGTGGATCACACTGGTACTATGTTACAGCTCTATACAGTAATCCTGAGGGTGAGTCAGTGCCTAGCAATACTGTCCAAATTACGTTAACCGATATTGACAACAATATGCTTAGCGATGCTTCCATGTATCCTAATCCATTCCAGGACAACATAACCATAAACAATGCCGAGCAGCTAAACAGAGTGGTTGTAACTAACCTTATTGGGCAAACGCTCATAAATATTCCGTTGAATGGTTCATCAACAGAGTATATCCCAACCAGCAGGCTTGCCAAAGGTGTGTACCTTATTACTGTTTACGGAACGAATGGTGAACGCAAGGTTTCTAAAATGATTAAGGAATAGTATAATCTATATTAAAATTAAAGGGGCTACCTCAAAAGGGTGCCCCTTTTTTTTGTTGTAAGATCCCGCTCCTTCACAAAAACAACTACTTTTAAGTACTTTCATGCCTTCTCCTTAATATGCGTTTTATATTTCACACCTTACAATTTCTGCTTTATGAAAACTATATAACATTGTATCCCTTTGTATTGGACGAGTGTCTGAAATATTTTTTTTGCTTTTATAAATAATTCAAAGTAGATTAGCATACCTTTTTCGAACAAATAATTTAACACATAATAGTTATGGAAAAAATCAATGTTTTAATAATTGGAGGTGGTGCCTCTGGTCTTCAAGCCGCAATAAGTGCAAAAACAAACCACCCAGATAAATCAGTGGTAGTGGTACGACAAGAGGATAAAGTATTAGTCCCATGTGGTATTCCTTACATATTCGGTTCATTGCACACAAGCGATAAAAACATCCTACCCGATAAGATGCTGACGGATATTGGAGTTGAAATAAAGATTGCAAAAGTTACGAATGTAGATGTGGAGAACAATTTCTGCACTCTGTCAAATAAGAATAAACTCTACTTTGATAAATTAATTTTTGCAACAGGTTCAATCCCTACAGTACCAAAATGGCTTAAGGGTGGTGATTTGAAAAATGTATTTATAATCCCAAAAGACAAGCATTATCTCGATGAAATGCATACGAAATTGAAATCTTTAAAAAAGATTATCACCATCGGAGCTGGATTTATTGGGGTAGAAATGTCGGATGAAATGAATAAGGCTGGATGGGATGTTACGCTTGTAGAGGTTGAACCTTCCATACTAAGCAAAGCATTTGATAAAGAATTTGGCGATAAAGCCGAGGATTTACTGAAGTCGCGTGGCGTTAAAGTTATTACAAACAAAGGGGTAAAAGAGATTGTGGGCAAAGATGGGAAAGTCTCAAAAGTAATACTAACCACGGGCGAAGAACTTGATGCAGATGCGGTTATTCTCTCTGTGGGATATGTTCCCAATACTGAGTTGGCAACAAAATCAGGTATTGAGCTAAATAAATATGGGTTCATTAAAACATGCGAATATATGCGTGTTGATAATTGCTCCAGTGATATTTTTGCAGTTGGTGATTGCGCAGAAAAAAGGGATTTCTTAACCCGAAAACTGAACACAACCATGCTCGCTTCAACTGCATGTGCCGAGGCCAGAGTTGCCGGCATGAGCCTATACGAGTTAAGTCCTTGTAAAGCCTTTAACGGAACCATTGCAATTTACGATACCGCAATTGGAGATACTGCTTTTGGTACTGCTGGCATTATCGAATCGAGAGCAAGAGAAGAAAACTTTAGCGTAGTTGTTGGGAGTTTTACAGGAATGGACAAGCACCCAGGCACCCTAGAGGGAATGCACGCGCAAACCGTAAAACTGATTGTGGCTGCTGATTGTGGAATGATTTTAGGTGGTGAAGTTTACGGCGGTTCAAGCGTTGGAGAATTAACAAATTCCATTGGCTTCTTAATACAAAGCCATACAAACATAAAATCTTTGCTTACTGCGCAAATTGGAACCCATCCATTACTCACTGGTTCCCCAGCTGCTTACCCTTTAATTAAAGCTGCAGAGATTGTTGCAAGAAAGTTAAAGCACTAGTTTAACATATGTAAATCTGGTAATATTATTTAAAAAAAGGCTGCCCAACTAAAAGTGGGCAGCCTTTTTTTAATTAAATTAATGCAGTTACCTAGTTTTTAATGATAACCCTTGATGCAGTTTTACCATCAATAAATTCAATAACAACTATATAAGAACCACTACTTAAAAACTCTAAATTAATTGGTCCGCTAAGTGCATTACCAGGAATAGATTTCATAATGCTTCCTGCCAGTGAGAAAACTCTAACATTTTGTACACCTTCGGCACTAACATTAATATACTCAGTAAAAGGGTTTGGATAAACGCTGAAGCTTAAAGTCTCATCCATTCCAACACCCGTTTCTTTGTCTGTTGTAAAATCTAATACAACAGTGCTTTCCTGAATATTGTCAGCAGCATCAACTGCTACCAGATAAATCTGATATGCCGTATTGCTTGTAAGATTGCGCACAATTTCCTCAACAGGGCTTTCGGTATAGCTAACGGTTCCTGATACAGCAATGGTTACATCGGCATAATTTTCGCCATCAATAACTTCCTGAACTGAAGGAGCCGTGCTTCCCGAATGAACAACCAGATAGGATACTTGCGAAACCTCGTTAAGCGATACAATAAACGAAACGGTATCAATACCTACGCTTTCTACCACAGGATAACCCTCGTCCCACACAGGGGCAGTAGCATCCAGTGTAGTAAATGAGATTTGAACTGCTTCAGTTTGCTCATTGCCCAACTCGTCAATAGCGGCAAAATACAACTTATATGATGTAATTTCAGTAAGACCACTTAAAGTGACAGTTACGGCCTCTTCAATAAATTCTCCACTGCTTGCTTGTACAGGTGTAACAGAACCATATGCCTCTCCAGCAAATACCTCTGCAACAGTTGGAGCATCATCATCTGAACCTATAAGCATGTAATAATAGGTTGCAGCCTCGTCTAGCATTATGCTTACCTCTACACTATTGCCTGTCACTAAGCCTAATGATGGGTATCCTTCTATCCACACCGGAGCAGTAGCATCAAGTGTAGTAAACGAAATTTGAACTGCTTCAGTTTGCTCATTGCCCAGCTCGTCAATAGCGGCAAAATAGAGTTCATACGAAGTAGTTTCTGTTAAGCCACTTAAAGTCATCGTTACGGCCTCTTCAATAAAGTTGCCACTACCTACTTGTACAGGTGTAACAGAACCATATGCTTCTCCAGCAAATACCTCTGCAACAGTTGGAGCATCATCGCCGGAACCTATAAGCATGTAATAATAGGTTGCGGCCTCATCAAGCATTATGCTTGCCTTTACACTATTGTCTAACACTAAGTCTAGTGATGGATATCCATCTAACCACACAGGAGCATTTAAATCGATAATGGTAAACTGAGATGTAGTACCCGTAATTTCAAGACCATTAACATCCAGCAAATCGGTAACAGAAACTTCTATCTCGTGCTCAGAAATAAAAGGAGAATCTGCCGCTAGCTCAATCTCTGTTTTTGTATCATTTACCGTTGCAGTAAAAGTCAAAGCCTCGTCTGATGTTAAATCTTTTAAGGTTACAAAGCTAGACACGTTAGAACTAGTAATTTCCTCACCATCGAGAAGAGTTGCTGCTCTACTGAAATCAATAATAATAATTTGTTCAGTTGGAACATTGTCCGATTCGTGCGATGGAACAATATCCATTGAAGAGTAAGCGTACACCTCCACATCATCAACATAGATTGTTGTACCCTTGGAGGCATTCTTAAACACCAGGCATGTAGGACCATCAGCAACATTAAAATCGAATTTTTGTTGGGTATAAGCACCAAATACCTCATAAGAACTTAGCTGAGTAAACGAAGTAGTATCGTTGGGATCATCTAGAGTACCTACAAGTATGGTTGCACCCAAACTACCCTTAACCCAGTAGCTAAGCTGATATTTTGCTTCACCAATCAATGCAGGTAAAGCAACTTGTGGATCTACCTCAGAATAGCTAGATCTGTATAAACTAAGGCTATTATTAGGACTATTTGAATTTGATGTGCTTGTATTTATGCGTGCAGTAGAAGAACTACCGTCATGCACAATCCAGAATTGAGGCATGGTTGAGTTCTCATCAAAATTCTCAACAATTTCAGCTACGGGATTATATCCTATTGTAGAAACTGTATTTGTTGTTTCCACATCACCATTCTGCGATGTAACAGTAATCGTAGCATCTACAAGTTCGGCATCAATAACTCCTTCAACGGGAATCTCCACCCTTAACATAACAGAATTTAGTTCACCTGCATCAATGCTTACGGAGCTAATCTCTGTGCCATCAACCATGTCGAAAATTGCTGTAGTCCAGTCTGATGAAGAAGTTAGGTCATAGATGTCGTTACCATATCCTGTATTATCTATTTCAACATTATACCAAGCAAATCCTCCTGCAAAAGATGTTTTGCCAAGATCAGTAATTTCTGATACCATTTCAAATTCACCAACAGGAGTTACGCTTATGTCATCAACTTGAAGAGAGTTATAGCTACCATCAGTAATCATCTTAACTGCTATGTACTTTATACCATCGGTTGCCGCAAGGTCAAACTGATAGTAATCGTAACTATAGCTAGTTGTTAAAACATCAGAGAAACTTACAAATGTTTCTGGATGATACGGATCTGAAACCGTGCCAATCTCGAACGAAGGATTGCCCTTAGCATACAACGATACGCGATACAATGCATATTGCTGAACTGCAGGCATTACGAGCATTACAATATCCGTTTCGCTTGCATTTGAAAAATGAAGGTAATGATCACCCGAGTTGGCGTTATAGGATGACGAGTAAATCTTCATGAGATTATCTTGGGTTTGTATGGGTAACCATCCTAGCGGGAATGATGTACCTGACTCAAAACCTTGCTCTAACTCGGCATAAGGTTCATAAGAATACAAAGAAAATTCTGCTTGAGCAGTTGCTTCCTCTGCTTGCTGAGAGGTAACCGCTAATAAAACAGGCTTTTCCTCGGGAGTAGAAACGCTAGCAGGTGCCGTTGCTGCCACGTAAACAGTATCGGTTTCACCAATATCTAGTAAAATAGAACTAATAGAATTACCATCCTTATCGGAAATGGATGTTACAAGATCAGATGTTACCGCTAGGTCAAACGTTTCTGACAACGACCCCATATTAGATATTATTGCAGCAAAAGTAACGTTTCCTCCCTCTGCAATAGACTTATCCTCGGTAAGAGCAGAAACCTCAACAGCGTATGGAGCTATCAATTCCAACGAGATGTCGTCGAGATAAACAGTAGAACCTTTTGACGTATATTTAAATGCTATGTAAGCTAGCTGCTCATGCGTAATTGCAACTTCATTCTCCTGATAGGTCCAAGCTTTGGCTAACGCAACACTCTCTAAACTAGTAAATGTTGTTGAGTCAGAAGGATCGGCGAGCAGGCCTACCTCAACAGAAGCAGATGCATTACCGTTCATCCAGAAACGTAAGCGGAACGACTCACCGGGGGCAAAGTTTACCGCTGGTGAAACGAGCATTGTATTATATGGAGTATTATTAGTGTTAATTTTTACAGAGTTAGGAGCCGATCTTGCGTAAGAAGTTTGAATTGATAATGCATTGATTCCCATCGGCATAAGCGAACTCCAGCCTAAGGGCATTTCCTTGCTTTCGTCAAACGACTCAACAAAATCTGTATATGGAGAGTAAACCCCAAGTTTTACTGTAACAGTATCATTGGTTCTATCAGAGTCATTAGCATAATCGGTAAATATCTTTAGGGTATAATACCCTTCATCCGATGGTGTGGTTAACGTTTGGGTGAATGTAACAGGTGTTTGTTCGCCAAACGCCCCAGCAGTAACAGACTGGCTACCCGTTTGAGCATCCTCAACTAAGATCCATTTAACAGGAACCGATTCCGCATTTAGTCCGTAGTTAGTAACAATACCTCTTACACTCAACTCTGTATCTGTAAACATTATAGTATCGCGCATTGCACCTGCCGCCATTGATACAGGCAACATGGCGTAGTCGTAATCGGGTGCCACTTCAAGAGTAAAATCATCAATGTATAAACTTGTGGTCAAACCATCAATGTTATCTAATGCATAAAGTGCAACCCTTAGGTTTGCTGACTCAGCTCCCTGAAGCGGGAAGTAGTACTTAGACCAAACATTAGGCGAGAAATTATCGCCTTTAATTGAGCCTGCGAAACTCCACGATGCACCATCGTCTGTTGTGTACATAACACTTAGCGAATCATCATCGGCAAGTGCTACACCATTAGCCATTAACGAGAACGAAACCCGAAGATCTCCCTCTCCAATCGTGTTTACTGGATGAGAGATAACCCAGTCGGCAATAACAGATGAATTGTATTTGCTAAAGCCAAAATAAATGGCCTGAGGGGGAGTATTAACATAATAGGAAGTTTCTTTCCAACCAGAGGAACCATAGGTAAGTGTCTCTGTGGGTAAACCTTTAGCCTGAGTCCATCCGTAGGGAGATACATCACCCTTAAACGTATCGAAACTCTCGGAAACAAGAATGGTAGTAGGATGCACCTTTAGCGCCAAAGTTGATGTATTGCCAACTAAATACTCATCCGTAGCAAGATCGGCGGTAAATACTATGTTGTCGGTAAGTTCGGCATTAAAGTTTACAGAAACTTCAACTTCTCGTGTTTCTCCAGCTGCAAGGTTTGATACAGGAATAGAGCCCTGAACATCAGTATTAACCTCCAACTCATAGGATAAATTAAATGTCTCCTCGGTGCTTCCCCAGTTTTTTAGGGTCACCATGTATTTACCATCAACATCTTTACGATATATATAATCGGGAACAACAGACATTATTGCCACATCGTGCTCAGGAACGAATAGATTTGGTCCTGTAACATCATCCAACCCTATAGAGCAATAGCCCGAATCCCAGTCATGACCAGAACTTATAGCCCTGAAACGAATACGAACATTATCTGAAGTATTGTATGCTGAAAGATCAATGGTGTAGTTAAACCACTGATTAAAATTCTCTGTTTTTTTGTGCTCTCTAAGATTAATCCAGTCGTCACCGTCTACAGAAACATCAACAAATAATGGTATAAGTACATTACCACCATAATCTGTCCTTTTTAGGTATAACCAGTAATCAAGGGTTGTGCTTCCTGATGTTAAATCTAACCGAGGGGTAATAAGTTTTAATACATTACCCTGTGATATATAACGAGAGTCAACAAATGCAAAATAACCTGTGCCAGAATGATCGGCAGAAGGGCCATTATTATCCTTGTCTGTAAAGATCCAATCGGCATCGTTGGTATCGTCATTTTCCCATCCATATGGGCTTATATCAGAGTCAAAGCTCTGATCTATGGTTAGTCCACTCACCGAAAGCGAGAATAGAACTAGGACAAACCCAAACATTAAATTGTAAAGATTTTTCATAATGATTTGGTTTTTGGTTTGTAAAAAAAGGGCAAGGGAACTACCCTTGCCCTAAAAAAACTACTACTTAACTACTCTGTACGTAAAAACTTCACCTTGAACAGAATTAACAGAAACAATATACACTCCACTAGGTAACTTACCCATATTGATGGAGTTAGAACCATAAGTAGATACGCTTGACAGCACCTCTTTACCTATGGCATTGAATATGCTGATTTTTGAAATTTCATAACCGGCTGGCAACGAAATTTTCAGCTGATCGGTTACAGGATTTGGATGTACCCCTCCATTTGATAGCTGAGTTGTAGGAACGGAAGTTCCTGCACTTACCTCAACCTGCTGACTAAAAGTATCAGCACCTGTTGCCCCAATGACCGTTAAGGTTACTTCATAATTACCCGATTCTGCATAGGTATGAGTTGGCTCCATCTCACTTGAGAAATTATCATCACCAAAATCCCAGAAATAGGCAACACCATTTTCGCCTGTAAATGTAAACGTTACAGCCAGGTTATCTACTGAGTAAGTAAAGTTTGCATCAACATTATTAACAATAGTTACCTGCTTTGTAACCTCTTTAGAGGAACAGTTATTTGAAGCAACTAGGGTTACATCATAGGTTCCGTAATCGGCATAGGTATTAGTAAATGCTTTCTCTATAGAGGTGTTTCCATCTCCTAAATCCCAACTATACGTTTCAATATTCTCACCTGAAGCTTCAAAGGCAACCTCCTTGTCGAGAACCAGTACGCTAAAATCTGCAGTAACCTCAAAGTTTGTCTGCTCTTCAAAATAAAAATCATCAATATACAAATTGTAACGACTCATCTTTCTAAGATCGCCATAGCCACGCCATCCAAAGTAATAACTGCCTGTAGTTTCTACGCTAATACTAATCTCATAATTACTCCATAGGTCAGTTGAGCCGTTGCCAATAGAACCAAAATCTTTAATAATCTGGGTCATGCTTACTGCAGCATTTCCATCGCCCATTGCAAAAACAAGGCTATCCTGAGAGTATAGAGGATTATACCAGAAACCTACCTTATAGCACTTACCCTCTTCAAGGTAAAATGGCTCTGAAAAAAGCCAGTCGTCGTTGGCAATTTGAGCATGCCTATCGGTATGTAATTTCCAAGCCTGCTTACCAGTACGTGCATACCTACTTTCATTCACAATGGCCCAAGTATATTCAGGACCAGCAAGATCCTCGAAGGTCCATTCGCTAGAATCGTCGGTGGCCTCAAAACTTGTAGAATACTCGGCTAAATTAACGTGGCCAACAATTGTATCGTTATTATAGTTTAAATCGGTATCGAGGCTTGACCAAACCTTTACATCATAAATTCCGTTAGGATCAAGATCCAGACCCTCGTTTACTGAGAAGTAACGTTTTTTCCCAGCCATTAATGGCTCTGTAAACGATTGGGTTATCGCACTACCACCATCAACCTCAATGCTTAAGTCGAATGCACTTACGCTGTTACGCCCAATGTTTTCAACCTCAACCTTTATCTCATCAATATTGGCTAGCTGAGCCGAACCTTCTACTTTTTTACGTGGAACCTGAATGTGATTTACTTTAATATCGTTGTCTAACAACTGATGTAGTGAAACATTATCAATTTCAAGTCCCATCCCATTCATTGATTCGTAAATATGCCAACCTAAATGGTAATCCCCATCAGCCACAACAGCAAACTCGATAGTTGCTTGCATGTATTGACCATGAGTAACCTCACCAAGATCTAAAATCTCTTCCACAAGGGAATTTTCATTTTGCTCACTTGAATAAGTTACCCTTAAACGCTCAGGGAATCCTGTTGCATTTGCCCTAAAGTAGAATGAAAGAACATATTCCTCATCGGCTTTCATGGAAAAAGCAGGGCTAAACAGCCAGTCGTTTGAAGGAGCATTTGTCCTTTTTGATGTGTACGAGTAGGCATAATCACCCTCAAATACTTCTCGGGGAACAGTCGTAAGAAACCATTCTCGTCCATCTTGATTTGCATCCAGAACGCTCCACCCTTTCAGCTCTAGGGCGTTTTCGAAACTTGTTTCATACTGACCTACCTCGGTAAGATCAATAAGCATTGACGAAAGCTCTGCAGACAAAGAGTTGTTTGAAGCATCCTCATCATTGGGTAAATTAGTAGTTATTGTAATATCAGCGCTTTGACTTCCGCTCAAATCTGCTTTAGTATCAAAAATATACAGGCGTTCTTCGCGAGCTGGAATTAACAGCGAAACTTGCTCTGTTACCGTATTTGATGACCCTATTTTATAGCTAATTTCGAATTCTTCAACATCACTTGAGCCTTTGTTACCAACAAGAACAGAGATTGTTTCCGTTGTGCCAAATGCAGAAGGTGTTTGAGGCGATACTACTTTTACTGGAGCAATATCGTGTGATAGAATATTGGCAACTTCCAGATTATCAATAAAGAAAACGTATGATTCTGGATCTAAAACAACGCCTGTATTTGCCTGCAAGGCTATTCGAACAGTTTTCCCGTCATAGTCCGATAAGTCAACAAATAGCTTATTCCATTCTGTTTCAGAAATAGTGGAATTTTTGTCAATTTCAGCGAGATTATTCCAAGTTTCACCATTATCATCAGTAGCAAATACTATAAGCTTGTCATCACTCCCCATGCTACTAACCCCATCATCGTAGGTAATAGCATAATCGAAGGTAATTTTTGCGTCAGATGTGGCAATAAAACTGGGGCTAACAATCCAATCGCAAGTCCCCAATGATACAAAATAAACGCTAAAGCCATATTCGCCAGTACCAACATGCTTATCGCTTTGCCAGTCAACTTTCATATAAACAAGCGGACGCTCCTCGCCACGTGCCTCATCCCAACCCTCGTAAAAATTTATTCTGTCGTAAGAATCGGTAAAATCAAGCTTTGGCAAAGGTAAAATCTCAGGTTCTATATTAACAATATTAACCTCAACAGCGTTGTTTGCAGCATCCTGATCTCCATCCAACTCCGTAACTGCAGAAATGGAGTAATTGCCCCACACCGAAAAGTTGTAAGTACCAAAATCAAGTTCAAACTCTTCATTAGGCGCAAGATTTTTAGAAACAACGCTAAAGATATTTTCTGTTTCTGCACCGCGAATTTTGAACCTAACGGGAACATTCTCTATAGGGGTAAGCCCATCATTTTTTACGATTACTTTTATCGGAGTTTCATCTGTTAAGAAACTATCTGGAGTTGGGCTTACGATGCTAACTACAGCAGCATCAACCTGCGACTTATCCTTTATTAGAATATCATCGAGATGCAACGCAAAATATCCATTATCTATATTCCCTGTAGTAGCGTAAAATCCAACGGTTACGTTTTTTCCAGCAAACGTACTTAGGTCAACTGTAAAGGTTTGCATATCCATTGTGAGCTGCGCTTCTGAAGTTGCAGTAAATTCGAAAGCAGGGGTGTATGTGTTCCCTCCGTCATCAGAAACCATTATCGCAAACTTATCGTCGCTCCCAAAACTACTTGGACGAGGCTCGTCATGCTTAAGGGTCATTGCAGCATCAAAGCGCACAATAGTATTCTCTGTCACACTAAAGTACGGAGTAACAATCCAATTGTGTTTTCCTATGCCATAAACATTAATCCCTGCACATGTTGTAGGGTATAGTATATCGGATTCAAACCAGCCGCCGGAGCCTAGGGTTGGTTTAGGATAACCTGTTCCTTCGTCCCACCCGGGGCAAATCTCGTGTAGGTTAACACCTGTAAACCCCTTAAAATCGCAACTAATGGGTAGAGGTTGTAAATTTTGCGATACCGCATTTAATGACGGCAACACAAGTATGGCTAATATTGCTATACCTCTGGTAATCCTCTTTTTAAAAGGGGCCGGTATAGTCACCATTTTTCGTAAAGTAAAACTTTCCCTCATGATATTTTAGATTTGGTTTGTGATTATTAGTTAAGTAAGATGATGCCCCGCATATTTCATAGGCAGAGCATCATCCTGTATTTATTTAGTATACAATTAGCTTTACAGTTCTGTTAAAACTGTTGCCATGAACCTGCAGCAGGTATGAACCAGGCGCAAGGTGTGTTAAGTTGATTTGATCGGATGATAAACCAGTGAAATTTCCCTGAGCAAGCAGGTTACCGGTTACGGCAAATACCTTCCATGAAAGGCTTGAGTGTCCACTAGGTAGAGTTACGTTAAACAAACCTTTCCCGGGATTTGGGTAAACAGTAAATTCATGCTCACTTTGATTATCAACACCCGTAGAAAATGATTCTACAGAAAACTCCTTCGAGTTATCGCTAGTATCAACGTCACCGTCCATTTCGACAAAAACAGTTATTAAATGAACCCCTCCAGCACTCATATCAACAGTTTGCGGAATAGTTACTAAATACTGCTCTCCTGTACGAATAGGCTTTTTTAACGTATGGTTATGCCTAGTGGTTTCCCCGTTAAATGTTTTACCAATAACTATTTTTTCTTTAGAAGGTATTACTGTATTACCAATATTTTCGATGGTAAACGACACCTTTTCAGCATCAGTAAGTATGCTTCCAGTTGCTACAGGTGAGATTAAATTTTTCACCTTAACATTTGGCTTGGACTCTGCTATAGTAAAATTATCAATAGCAATTCCCTCATCGTTAACATATATATCGGTACGGAACCTAAAGCGGAACATCACATCAGACTCCCCAACATAGTCAACTAAAGACACGCCAAACTGCTTCCAACCAGCGCTATAGCCACTCCACCAAGGAGCACCTAAATCCCAACTCTGCTGGGTTGTTTTGTAATTGTAAAGTGCATCACCACCATTTACTTTAGCCCATGTTTCGCCATCAACTGACGCTTCTAGGATCATACCATCAAAAGCTTCCTCAGTTTTAATGTTGAGCATTATAGTGAGGTAAGGACTGGTAATGGAAGTAAAATCAAATACGGGCGAGAACAGAATAGCTTCGGTTTCTGCAGGATATTCTCCAGTCAACTTTGTTATCCATACATTATCGCCAGAATAAGCTGCATTGAGGTTAGGCTTATTTGGTTTGCCATGCTCCCAAACGGCCTCTGGTAGAGCGGAACCATCCCACCAGCCCTGAACTCCACTCTCAAAATCTTCGGAATAGTCAGCTGCACTTACCTTTTTCATGTTAGTAATCACAGCAAATGTGGTATCGTTTACCGGATCGGTATCGGCCTCAAATGCATTTATTACTGATATTCTATATGAGCCAACTTCAGAAAAATCAAAGTCCGTTGGAAGTTCAATACTAAACTCATCACCATTTTCGTACAACTGGGTTGTTGCTGCAATTGCCTCTTGGCTTTCAGCCCCATTTATGCTTATTTGGAATGGCAACTGAGTGCCCATAACTAAAGGATCGCTACCAAGTGTACGTAGATTTACATATATTTTTTCCTGATTTCCCATTCCCACTTGAGATGGAGGTGTTGTTAGTGATAATACCTCTAAATCAACTTTTGGGTACTCTTTAATCTCAATGATATAATCTTCGGTTTCGCCAAAACGAATAACGCTATTTGCTGCATCCGGAACCATTATCTCATTGGCGTGATACGAACTTCTAACCCTCAATCGGGTTGGTCCAAGCTCTGCATCTACAGGAATATGAATTGTTGTTTCTTCGAAAAGCAACGAACGGGAATCATTCTCATAAACTATCTCGTCATCAGACAGATAACCATCTCTATTGAAATCAATCCAAACCTTTATAAACTGACCAAAGGATGGCCATGTCCAAAAGTCGGGAACAATTATGGCTTGAACTCCCATATCGTAGTCGTATCCTTTATAAACAACACTCCGCTGGTTTGAAACCAATGAGTACCCATCGGTACCCGTCTCGCCACAAATGGTTCCATAGTTCCGAATACTTTGCGACTCATGAATACCATCGAAGTAAAAATTGCCTATGCCTGTGGGACTAACTCCTGCAAAGCACTTGCTCCACACTTCGGTATAAGTTTGCACTTTATGCCCAACAATTGAGTCGTTTAATCTATCCCCATCACTTGGCATTGCCACCCATGCATCTACGCTAAAACGCTTATCCAGCCCTTCGAGGTTAACCCTTTGATTAAAGGAAACTGCAATGGTATCGGCAAAGTTGAATTCGTAAGGAAGAACAAAATTTTCATGAACAGTAAGCGTATCGTTTATGCTAAACCCTACAGGAATTGAGGTTGCCTCTGCAAGCGCAGCCCTACCATAGTTTACCAGTTCAATATTAATAGTCTCGTCTGCTGTGAGAATACCCTCACCTGCTGAAGGTGATATGGAAATAGTCGAAAGATCGTTAGTGTATCTATCGGAAATCTTAAAATCATCAATGGCAAAAGCGTTATGCTCAGTTGTTGAGGTTACTACCCTAAAACGGAACTTAACCGAGCCTAGGTAACGGAAATCCATCAAATCAACTATTTGTAGTTTCCACTTATCTCCCTGACTTCCAACAATAGCGGGCATTATATCTAGCATCCACTCCTGAGTGCCATATACGTATGCATCTAAATGCAATGATCCCATTTCTAATGATTCGGAAAAAGCATGGTACCAAAAGTACATGGTTGGCTGTGCTATTGCAGCAAGATCAAAACAAGGTGAGAGTAGGTACAGTTCACCCACCTGCCCTTCAAGAAACGAAGATTCTGTATACAGATATTTCCCTTCACCAGAAGTGTGATCGGCACTGGGTCCGGTACCATCTATAAGTGTTTCAAGTGCATTAGGCCACCACTCAAAGTCATCATTTTCATGGTCGTTATCCCAACCCGCTGATAAATAGACTGGATCAAAAACCCCATTAATAATCTGACCCTGTAAATCAGGCATATCATCAAAATTTTGCCTGTAGGGGAAAGTACTTATGGGATTATAGTTTTCAACGCGTCGGATAAGCGTGTCATTGGTTGTAATAATATTATCAGCTTGCAAAGCAGTCCAAACCTTAAATGAATAAGCTTTTGGAATTGACATGTAGGCTTTCTTCTTAAAAGTAAAGTTTACCGTTGCATTGCGGGGTAACGCTTCGGTAAGTATAATGGTATCGCGATTAACACCACCATTATTTAGAGTGTAAGCAACAGGGATCTTATCACCAGCACTATAGGTATATTCTCCAAAGTTTTTTACAGCTACTCGAAGGCTTTCCGATGAAGTTAAATGGCATCCCGAAACAGGGCTATGCATAGCTACAACGCCCAAATCGTAAAGGGGGATTGATGCGGCACTAATTGCTTTAGCTCGCTCACCAAGAACAGACTCAGAATCCATGCGAGATCGAACTGTCATGAAAACTTTTTTATTAACCTCTAAATCTTCAAAGAGATACTGATTGGTTTCTACATTAGCCATTAAAACCAGTTCAGCATTCTCTACCTTAAACACATCGTATGATGAGGCATCCTCTACTAAATCCCAGGTTAAAGTAATCTCTTTATAGCCTGTAATACCTTTAAGGTTAGTAGGGGTTTGGAGAACAGAAAATTCCTTTGATAAAATTTGCTCACCATCAACCTGTAAACGAATAAACGCATTGGATGTAGCTGCTTCAGGCACAGTAAAATCTACTCCACCCTCAGAAAGTTCACCAGAGCCAATGGTACTCCACGACTGTCCATTATCAATGGAAATCTCTGCAGTATATTCGCCAGAATTTGGAGCAGAGTTCCATGTTAAACGCTCAACTTCGCCAGAACTAAGAACAACTCCATCATAAGGGAATACAATAGTTGGTTTCTTTTCTTCGAACCAATAGGTAACTGCAAAACTCTGTGCACCCATTGGGATATTAGCACCTTCTATCTTTACAGTGTAATCACCTCCAACCGGATTATCAATAGTAACTTGTTTTATGTTGTCCCAAGATGCATTACCTTTTGTTGCAGGTTCATTGGGGTTTTGGGGATCTAATTTCCAAGGCAAATAAGTTTCACCGTTAGCGGCAACTGATATATTAATTTTGTTTACAATTGCCTGTTGTGCCATAACAGAGCCCTCAACATCAGTATAGGTTAGTAGAACACGAAGTTCAGCTAAGTTAGCTGGAACATTTATGGTGTACTCTTTTTCTTCATCAGTACTAATATTACCCTCGAAGTAGTATTCATTGGCAATTACCTTGGCAGATTTTAACCCATCGATAACTCCAAAACCATACTTGTAATCGGGACCTATATTACCCTTATCGCGCGCAGTGTTACAAATAATGGCCTTTAGCAAAGCTGCTGATGGATACTGATTAGCATTCTCCTGCTTAAACTGTTGCTGCAATAGAGCCAAAGTACCTGCAGTTCCAGGAGCTGACATTGATGTTCCTTCAAGGCTATAGTAACCATTTACACCAACAGTAGAGTGTACATCAACCCCTACAGAGGAAACATGAGGCACTAATCGGCCATCGTAGGTAGGACCAAAACTACTGAAATCACTCATTTCATCAGTCCTGTCAACAGCACCAACAAAAAGCACATTCTTCATGGTCCATAAAGCGGTATGAAATCCACCTGGGCAAACATCCTGATCATTTCCGTTAGCAAAAACATGAAGCAGGTATGGATTTTCTTTCACGTTTTTATCGAAACCTCGAACTGAAGAAACGTACGGAAAATGATGCACACAATACAGAGGATCAATAACATAACCCCATGAATTATTTGTAACCCTAACACCCTCAGTGTAAGCTGTAGCCATTTCCTGAATAATAATAGGATCATCTTTAAAAAAGTCTGAAGCCCAAAGGGTTGCTTCGGGTGCCATACCTTCCATTTTTGGGTCTAGCAGACCTTTCCCAAGAATGGTTCCTGCAACGTGAGTTGCATGAAAATCGATAGGCTCAGTAGAATGACCATTAATTCTTCCGTTTAAATCTTCGTGCACTCCAATCTGTCCACCATCCCACTCCCCAACAATTATCCCTTCTCCATTAAGAGAAAGGTCCA
The DNA here is from genome assembly GCA_028680705.1 of Bacteroidales bacterium. Classification (GTDB taxonomy): domain Bacteria; phylum Bacteroidota; class Bacteroidia; order Bacteroidales; family Tenuifilaceae; genus Perlabentimonas. The sequence continues at coordinate 2,914 of JAQUJY010000025.1, read as the reverse complement.
TATTCAAATTGTTGCGCAAAGGGAATACTCGATGGCTTACCTTGCCTGGTTTATTTTTCAACTCTTTTGGGGGAGCAGCCAATTCAATATACCTAACCCACGCATTTTCTGCCAGTTCAACAACTTTAAAATCGGATATTTTTACATTAAACTGTTCGCCATCTGCAGACTTTGTAAGCACCTCTACTTCGTTCTTCTTAAAGAACCTAAGCGCATCGGTCGATGCATCAGGAGCCGTTACAACAGCTACAAAAACAAAGCCCAGTTCAGGAGAAGCATACATTGGAATGTTACCAGAAATAATTACAGGGTCAATCTTAAACTCGGTAGGTAAATTGAAGAACCTGGCAGCACCATTCTTAGCAAACCCCGAAAGAGTTGCAGTTTTACTCAAACTTTTCACCCCAATGTAGTAGGTATTATCTGGGATATAGTCAAGCAATTCAACTCCCTCAGCCTTTAGGCTGGCAATATCTGAATCACTTAGCGAGTTGGTAAACTGAACATAACCATACTGCTTTTTATTTCCAGAAACATAGTAGCCCACGTCAGAAGGATCTGACTTGGCTTCATTGGAAGTGGGAGTAAATTCCCCCGAACGCAAATATACTTTTTGCGAAGAGGTGTTACCTGTTTGCCCGTAACCCAAGGAGTAAAATCCCAGTAAAAATGAAAAAGCAAGTAAATATAATTTTCTCATACTATAATTATTTATTTATTAAAATTTCGTATCAATACCGGTACTGTAGAAAAATATAACGCTTGTCTAAATTAGAATCACCCCGCTCATCATAGTAGGGAATGAATTGTGTTTTACTGTAACAACCACCATTTTCGTTCCGAAAAAGAACGTTATAAGGTCTTAATCCAATTAGGTAATTGCATTTTTTACTACTGTCCGTAAAACTATTATGGCCAACTGGCATAAGACTATCTAAACTGTTAGCTTTTATAGTATAACAATTTTGATTAAACTCAGAGTCAAAATCATATCTTACAGATAATGTGTCGTTTATTAATTCCCCTTTGCTATCACCACCAGAAGAGTTTGACTTGTTGCAAGCCTGCCCCAGAATTATTAGAACAAAGAAGAAAAGGAAGTGTTTCATACAGCTGGTTTTAATAGACATTATCCAACTGCAAGTATATTTAAGAATAAGCACAATTCGGCCAGCAGGATACCTACAAATGCCCCCTAGGGTAAAGACAAACACCCGACACCCTAAAGTTACCATCTAACAGTCAGGTGATTGTCGTAAAATATGTTTTTTAGTAGGAAAGAATGAAAGACACTAAATCCTCGTCTTTTGTTAAAGAAAGTTTTGCTTTTATCCTGCTACGGGCTTTTTCTACACCCTTTGGAGTAATGTTTAACAGGTTTGCGATTTCTTTTATTGATATGTTAATTCGGATATAAGCACATTGCTTGAGCTCCTTTTGGGTAAGGGTTGGGAACTGATTAAGTAACCTTTCAAAAAAACGAGGATGCACACTATCAAAGTGCAATGTAAAATCTTCCCAATCTTTGTCTAGGTTTAACGACTGCTCGATTAACCGACTAACCTCTTTTACGGTTTCCTTATTATTAGCAGAATAGGTTAAGGTTTGAGTCTGTTCATTAAGTTTGGTTAAAAGTTCATTTTTTTGCACCATTTGCATGGTAAGCGATGCAAGGTCCCTATTCTTAGAGGCAATCTCATCTTCATAATCGTGCTGTTGCTTTATTTTTAAAAGTTCTAACCTCTCATAATCTTTCTGCTGATTCTCTAGTTTCATCTCAGCAAGTTGTTGTTCTTTCTCTAGAAGTTCAATGGATTGATTTGCTGTGCGGCTTCGCATAACAAAAATATAGACTCCAAAAACTAGTAGCAGAAATGAAGCACCAAACAAGACGGTATACAGTCTTGTGCGGCCTTGCGCAACCTCAAAATCTTTCTGTAATAGCTGCAAATCCTGATCTCTCTTCTCCAACTCATTAAGCGCCTGAAGATTTTGCATTCGCTCACTACTTTGCACCTTAATTATCTCATCCTTCAGGTCGGAGTATTTAATATAGTACTCTAGAGCCCGTTTATAGTTCCCTTTTGCCTCATAATATTCGTAAAATATAAGGTAGTTATTTACTAATTGAGCCTTTGCCTTCAGTTCTTTACCCAATTCGTAACTCTTACTTATTGCAGTAAAGGCTTTATCGAAATCACCCAAGTAGATGTAAAGCCGTGCAATATTATTGAGAATAGCAGCAGACGCACCCTTGTTCTCTGCCTTGGTGTTTAACTCAAGCGATAACGAAAAAATATTAAGCGCTTTCTTGTGCTCTCCCATGGTAGCGTAACAAATACCCATATTATTATATATAGTAGAGATGAGTTCATCGTTTTCAAGTTCTATACTAATATCCAATGCCTTGTTAAAAAAACTCAAAGTAACATCAATGCTATTGGCCGCAAAATTACAAATGCCCAAACTTACTAACGCTTTAGCCTTACCTGCTCTATCTCCAATTTCCTCGCTAAGCTGTAATGCTTTATTATGAAACTCAATTGCTTTATCAATATTCCCAATTTCCCTAAAGCATAACCCCAAATTATTCAGTGAGCGAACAATACCATGCTTATTATCAGACTCCTCAAAAACATCAAGAGCTTGCAGCTGGTATTCCACAGATTTCTCAAACTCGCCTAGGCTAAACTGATTTTCAGCAATATAGTTAAGTGCATTAGCCTTACCCAACGGATAGTTTAACTGTTCACTTAAGCGCAGGGCCTCCATACCATAAATCACGCCTTTATCAGGAGAATCGTCGTTACTTACTTGCGACAAACTGTTCAGCAAATCGACCCTCTGCTCATTACTTGCCCTACTAAGCAACTCAGTAAGGCTATCAACCTTTTGCTGATACGGTAATGTTGCG
>JAQUJY010000024.1 GCA_028680705.1 Bacteroidales bacterium | reverse complement strand
AAACTCGCTTTAACTCATCAATACTCTTTCCATCATTTTCGATAACAAACTCATCATAAAATGCAGCAACTAACGCACCCGAACTGCCAACTCCATAGCCAATGGGAATATTAGAGTTAAAGTAAAGCCCCTTGCTGAGTTCCGAAGCAATCTGCGAGGTATTAAAAAGATTTGAGAAGTTTGATTTTACAACAAACTCGAAAAACGCAACTAGTATTTTGTGTGATACCAACTTGTCGTCGTTGCACTGATTATTTGAAATAAAATCGAATTTACCCGAAAAACCTAAAAATGGCATTAGCAATGCATCGGAACCATAGAGAACCGTATGCTCGCCAAATAGCAATATTTTAGAATTGAAGTATTTCACAAATTTGTATGGTTATAGTTTATTGGGTCCTGTAGAAATTTCATCATCAATCCAAAGTCCATTTTCGAATAGTTCTGTTAAGTTACTTGTAATAAAATCAACCATTTGTGTCCTAATTGAGGCTTTATAAAGTATGTGGATATTGGCACCTGCATCGAGCGTAAAGGTGAAATTAAGTTGACTACTCGTTCTAAAAGCCTTTAACCTTTCGAGAGCCACTAGCGTGTTTGGCTTAAGTAGCGAGACCGATGGAACCGATGACAGAAGTAGGGTGTGCAGCGTCATTGCCTCGTTCTCAACAATCTGAGCAAAATTCCGCTCGTCGCCCATCTTTAGACTTTCTAAAATTTTATCTAAATTTTGCCTAGCCTGCTCGTACCGAGCAGTAGCAAATGGATGGTTTTGCATTAAACCGTGCCCGAGGGTGCTGGAAAGCTCCTTTTTGCCCGAGTCGATTATGAGAATTGCATCAAAATAGTTTTTGAAAACAGAATTTACTTCGCTTCTCAATTCAATGGCAGACTCATTACTCGAACCTTTTACACTCTTGGTTTCGCCCCAGAGAACCAACTCGCCATAGGTTGAACGACAAGCGCTACCCGACCCCAACCGTGCCAAAAACGATGCTTTTTGAAGAAACTTATGGGTATCATTGAGCTTGCCAAATAACTCATTCTCAATACTGCATAAACATAGCGCCAATGCACTATATGCCGATGCCGAAGAGGCAATACCTGCCGAATGTGGAAACGTATTTTGGCTGTATATAAGTAAATCAAGGCTCTTTACAAAAGGAATGTAAATTGAAATTCTGTCAAGGTATTTTCGAACCTTATCCTCAAACTCAATTTTTTGCTTCTGCTCAAAATAGTATTCAAGCAATGGCAATTCTTTCCGCTTCTTTTGATATTCAATTCGGGTAATGGTTTTAGAATGCTTAAGCGTAAAACTTAACGAAGGATTCTGAGGCAGCTGCTCGCCATACTTGCCCCAATACTTTACCAATGCAATATTCGATGGGCTTTCCCAACCTACACTTTTAGGACTGGAAAGCTCAAAAAACGTAAGGCTTTCGACATCCTTTAAATATTTTCGACTTTGTGGCAAATGGCTCATAGCACAATATCGTTATATTTGAGTATTACGCTGTATCCCTTTTGTTTAAAGTAGTTAACAACATCATCGACTGTCCCACGATGAGTGGCTAAAACAAAGTCGCCACCCCAAGCGCCCAACGATTTTACAGTTCCTGTAAAATCATTAAACAGCTCTGACTTAACCGTTGGCAAACCTATTGCCCTCGACACAATTTCCTCGTGCTCATTTAAATAGCCATTAAACTCATCAAGATTTTTGGAGTTTACCACAAGTTTGGCAAGTTCTGTAATTCTTTTTGCCTCATCCTTTCGCTCCAAAATTTGAGAACCAAGCAAACTGATGCTTATTGCTGTATCCTGCTTTCTTCCCAAATAAACAAAGTAAAGGTTCTCGCCGAAACTGGGATTGAAACACGCCTTTTCTACCGTAGGTTTAACCAAATTACTATATAGTATTGGCCCTTTTGCGGTGGCGCAAGCAATATCGTAACCCGACCCTTTGGAAACGGCAAACAGCATACTGTATGGGTCTATGCCCGCCCAATTTGCCAAGTTTGATATTAGCGTTGAGCTGCTACCCAAGCCCCAATCCATTGGAAAATCAACATTAGCCTCGAATGATAATTGCCTATTTAAATTCCTAAAAGCCAGACTATTTTGATGAATATGGATTAATAATTGCTGAATGTACTCTGCTGATTTTATTCTGTTTGTGTTAGTAATCGAAAAATCATCAAGTTTAAACTCCGCAGAAAACCAACTAATACCCTGTACGGTGGTTTGCCATTTTATAATCCTACTATCGCCCTCTACCTCCGCAACCTGCAAACTTTGGCCAAGTTTAAGGGGTAGTGCAAATGCTTTGGCACCTGCAAGTACAAAGTACTCACCCGTGATAAGAAGCTTTCCGTGGGCGTAGAATTTAGCGTACATTGAATGAAACTATTAGTTATGCAAAACAGAAAGAATAGATTTAACTTCCTAGAAATTCTTGTACAGATTTATGCGAAACCTTCCTGTTTTTAAAGTACTCCTCTGCCCGCTCTTTCTGCTCATTGGTTGCGTTTAGCGAACTTAAAATATTATTTAGATGAAATCGCATATGTCCCTTCTGAATTCCGGAGGTAGTAAGCGCCCGAACTGCCGAAAATGTATTTGCAAGTCCTGCTGCTGCAACTATTGCCATAAGCTCTTTAGCCGATGGCTTACCCAAAATATCGAGTGAGAGTTTTGCCAAGGGGTGAAGATTGGTTAATCCCCCAACCGTTCCCAGTGCCATAGGAATACGAAGCGCATATCGAAATTTGCCCTTATCAATATCTACAGTCGTTAAGCTTTTGTAGTGCCCATTTCGGGCAGCGTAAGAGTGTCCACAGGCCTCAACCGCACGAAAATCGTTTCCGGTAGCCAGTACAACGGCATCAACCCCATTGTAGATTCCTTTATTGTGGGTTGTAGCCCTGTAAATATCAATGTTTGCAATATCTACAGCAAGCTTAAATTTTTGAGCATATTCCATTGGCGATAGCTCGCCTGAAATTTCCGCCAAATCATCAATATCACACTCAACATAGCACTCAACAATGCTCTCGGGGGTATGGTTTGATAGAATTGCCATTACAATGTCGTATTCGGATTCAGCATCGCTAAAATGCTCAAAAAAATATTGTTTTAACGCCTGCGCCATCTCTTCAAGAACCGAATTGATAATGTTGGCTCCCATTGCATCGGCGGTTTCAAACTTAACCCTTACCTGGTAGTAGTTCTCAAGTTTATTGGTAAAATCAATCAATTCAATATCAACAATACCCCCATTGCGCCTTCGCATATTCTCGAGCAAATGCGAGGAACTTGCTATCAATCGCTCTTTAATGTTTTCAAATTCTGATTTCAATTGCTTTGAATTGCCCAGCCAGTTAAAATGTACCTGTCCAATCTTTATGGTAGAAATTACCTTGGCAACAAATCCACCCCGATTGAACCAAAATTTTGCCGCAGCCGATGCAGCAGCAACTACAGAACTTTCCTCAATAACCATTGGCACAAAGTAAGCCTTGCCATTCACCATAAAGTTAGGAGCTATGCTAAAAGGCAGCATATAGTTGGATACTACGTTTTCGCTAATCTCATCTAGCTGCTTCTGTATTTCAGTATTTTGTAGTTTAAATTGGTTCAGCACATTAAACTGTTCAATAGCAATGTTAGTACGCGAAACAATAATCGAGATTTTTTCGCTGTTGCTTAGCTTTGAAAATCCGTTAATATATTGTGAATTACTCATAGTTAACAACTCTGTAAATTATGTTTTTACCCCGAAAGCCTGAGTTTCTTCTTTGAAAAAGTTATATACTCCTGGCAATCACCAACTTTAATATTTCTGTAGTCCCTTCACCAATACCCAGAATACGCTGGTCGCGGTAAAAACGTTCAATATCGTTATTCTTAAACAGTCCATAACCGCCAAAAATCTGAACGGCTTCGTCGGCTATCTGCTTAGCAATTTCGGATGTATATAGTTTAGAGATGGCAGCCTGCTTTTTAAAAGACAGGTTATTATCCTTTAGCCAACAGCTGTAGTAAAGGTAGTTCCTTGCCAATTCGAGCTTAATATCCATTTCAGCCAATTTATCGGAGATAGCGTGAATTTTCGATAGTGACTTGCCAAACTGATGCCTTTTTTTTGCATACGCATTTGCCATTTCGAATGCTCCTTGCGCTAAACCCAGTCCAACTGCAGCAATTGAAAGCCTACCAGAATCTAAGGTTTCCAACATATAATGCATCCCTCTTCCACGCTCGCCAAGCAAATTTTGTTCTGGAACAATGGTATTATTAAATGTTAGCAGTCCTGTATCGGCAGCCCGCCAAACCATCTTATTATGAATTGGTTCTGCTTTGTATTCTGATACCTCCCTCTCGACAATAATGGCTGAGAATTCCTTTTGACCCTCCTTATCGCTTGTGTTGGCCAATAGAGTTACTCCCTTGGATAACTCTGATGCCGAGTTGGTTATAAATATCTTTTGACCATTTACAACCCATTGATTGGTTTTAAGAAGCGCTGTAGTTTCAATGGCTCGGGCATCAGAACCAGCATTGGGCTCGGTTAAACCAAATGCCCAAACGCCTTCGCCTGAGGTTAAACTAGGCAGCAAACGTTTTTGCTGCTCACTATTGCCGTACTTGTAAATTGGAGTAATTCCCAACGAATTATGGGCGGCCATAGTAGCCGCCTGGGAACTATCAACCCGCGCCAACTCCTCAACGGCGATGATGTATGAAAGGGTGTCGAGATTTCGACCGCCAAACTCCACAGGTAGGTTCATTCCGAAGAGTCCTGTTTTACCCATCGCATTGGTTAGTTTAACCGAGAACTCGCTTCGTTCATCGAGCCCTTGAGCCAATGGCTTTATCTCCTTTTCAGCAAAAATACGAACTTGTTCACGAAGGTCATTATGCTGTTTGTTTATTAATGGATGATGCATATTCTTATCTTTCAGATTATCTTATTCGTTTTCATTTTCAACTAGCCAGTAAGGCTTCCGTTTTTCAATAAATGCGCTAATGCCCTCCTGAGCCTCTGTAGATATTTTTAAGGTGGCAATGGAGTTGGCCGTTAGGTTGTTTACCTCATCAATGTTAGAGCAATACCTAAGTTCCCTTATCAATCGTTTAATTTCCTTAATCCCGCTGGGAGAAGCTTTACGTAAATCGGCGATGATTGAGTTCAATAATGCTTCAATCTTTTCGGAGGGTGTTAAAAAATCAACAAGACCATAGTCGTACCCTTCGGCTGCGCTAAATCTTTTGCCTGTAAGCATTAGAAACTTAGCCTTTTGCTGGTTAACACGAGTTAACACATAAGGTAATATTGTTGAGGGGGCAAGACCTAGTTTCACCTCTGAGAACGAAAATATTGCATTCTCATCGGCAATCACCATATCGGCAGCTGCCAGAAGCCCATTCCCTCCGCCAAATACGTTGCCCGTTGCAATGGCAATAGTTGGCTTACTTGAACTTGCAATTGAACTTAAACAACTAGTCCACTTGTACCCATCGTCAAGGTTTTGCTCGTAACCTGACTTGCTAACTGTAAGCATATTAACGAGATTGGCACCAGCACTAAACGACTTACCCTTACCTCTTAAAACGATGACCCTAACGTTATCCATTTGCTCAATAGAGTGAAAGCAATCGGTCAACTCTTCTAGCATCTGAATACTTACAGCATTATGCAAATCTGGTTTATTAAGCCAAATTGTGGCTACACCATCTTTAGTATTAACGCATATTTCCTTATAACTATCCATACTTTTTACATTCTATAAATACCGGGCTTATAATCCGGAACTTCTTTGTTTGCAGCAATAGATAAACCCAAGGCTATTGCTTTTCGTGTATCCACAGGATCGATAATACCGTCGTCCCATAGGCGTGCAGTCCCAAAGTAGACCGATGCTTCATCTTCATAACGCTTTATGATTTCTCTTTTAAACTCATCAATATCTTCGACGCCTTTCTGCTTTACGCTACCAAGAACCTCAGCTGCCTGGCGACCTCCCATTACTGAAGTTTTGGAGTTAGGCCATGTAAAAAGCAGTGTAGGATTATAGGCACGCCCTGCCATTGCATAGTTGCCCGCACCGTGCGAGCGACCAAAAACGATAGTAACTTTCGGAACATTTGCATTGGCAACTGCGTGTACCATTTTGGCTCCGTCTTTTGCAATACCTTTTTGTTCGGCACTTTTGCCAACCATAAAGCCCGTTATATTATGCAAAAAAACGAGTGGTATTTTTCGAATGCTGCACATCTCAATAAAATGCGTAGCCTTAAGCGCCGACTCGGAAAAAAGCACACCGTTATTGGCAATAACCCCAATGGTTTGCCCCATAATTTTAGCAAAACCTGTAACTATGGTTTTTCCATAGCTGGGTTTAAACTCCTGAAATTTACTGCCATCAACAACCCGAGCAATAATTTCGTATGGGTCTATCCAGCGAGAAGTTTGAGAGTGTATTACCCCATAAAGCTCATCCATAGAGTAGAGTGGCTTCTCAAAACTCTCAGATTTGTTACTATGCTTGCGAGGTTTAGGAAGGTACTCGAAAATATTTCGGCAAGTTTGAATGGCATCAGCCTCTGTTTGTGCAAAATGATCGGCTACACCCGAAATGTGGGTATGCACATAGGCTCCGCCGAGATCCTCGGCAGTTACTTCCTCTCCAATAGCGGCTTTAACAAGCGGTGGCCCCGCAAGAAATATGGTCCCTTGCTTATCAACAATTATCGATTCGTCGCTCATGGCAGGAATATACGCACCACCAGCAGTACAAGAACCCATAACCATTGCAATTTGAGGAATACCCGCAGCAGATAACTTGGATTGGTTGTAAAATATTTTACCAAAATGGTCGTGATCGGCGAAAACGTTAGCCTGTTCAGGCAGGAATATTCCACCCGACTCTACAATATAAACACAGGGCAAATGGTTATTGAGTGCAATCTCTTGAGCCCTAAGATGTTTCTTAATCGTTTCTTTTACGTAGGTTCCTCCTTTTACTGTTGGGTCGTTAGCAATAATAATAGACTCAATACCCTGAATTACACCAATTCCGGTAATAATTCCGGCACTATGAAATTTATTATCATAAAGTCCATTTGCAGCTAAGGTTGAAAACTCAAAAAAAGTAGTATTCTTATCAATTAAACTATCAACACGCTCTCGGGCAGTCATCTTGCCCTTTGCCCTGTGCCTAACCACATAGCTATCGGAATTTCTGTTAAGAACTGCAGATGTTGCAGTTCGAAACTCGGCCATAATTTTCTGAGTTTCTTTGTAGTTCTCAACAAACGAGTCAGACCTCCTTTTGATATTAGTTTTGATTACTGTTGTGGCTGTGCTTATCATCATTAAAAAGTTTTAAAAAACACCAAAACCTCTATGTACATGAACAATAAACCGTTTTTGTATTTATAAAGATTTAAGAACTCCATACTAAAGCGTCTGCTATAATTTAAACAATTGTACTATATACTAGAAGAATTTCAGAATGATGATATCGGCAATTAAACCCAACAAAAACAGTGTGCCAAATGAACGATTAAATACGAATGCTCTGCTAACCAGATATAATGGCCAGCCTATCCCCTCTTTGCCAACAGGCTGCACCTCTGGCCGTTTTTGGAGCATTACCTTCGACATTTGAATAAACTTTGGTATTGAAAGTAAAACCAATAGTACTGCAGGACCCAACTGACCAGTTATAACAAAAAAAGTTACCAAGGCATACTGAATTACCCAAAGTACTATAATTGAGTATCGCGAAGCTTTTTCGCCAATTAAAACCGGAATAGTATGGATATTTTTAGCCTTATCAGCTTCTAGCTTATCGGCATGCTTGCCCAGCAGAACTGTTGTTGGTCCAAAGGCATAAACTAGACTAACCAATGCCACCCAATTACTCCATTCTCCGCCCGATACAACAAAATAGCTTCCGCCAATCATTAATGGACCCCAAACAAGGACTACCGAAATTTCGCCCAGTCCATAGTATTTTAGTGGCCAGGTGTAAAAAAGCAAGAAAAAAAGTCCAGGAACAAGCAGCCACAATGTTTGCAAACCAACCAAATAGGTAATGGCAAGCCCTGCCACTAAAGCAAGTAACCCGGTTACAATTATATAGGTTATAAAACGATTCTTGGTGAGAAAACCATTTTCGAGTGGGTGTGGGCCGTAGAGAGCACGAAAATAATTATCCTTATCAACACCCTTTGTAAAGTCAACATAATCGTTTAATAGATTATTGGTGGCATGGGCAAAGATTAAGCCGAAGAATGTGAGTAAAAAGATGGGCCAAGAAAAGTTTCCCGATCGATATGCCAGCAAACCACCAATGGCTGCGGCAAGTCCAGTCATAATAAAAACGGCGGCACGGGTTGAAATAAGCCACCTTGAAACAATATCGTAACTATCCCATTCTTGTTTTGTAACCTTAGGAATAATCCTAAGTGCTTTAAGCCAAACTCCAACCATATCTATTAATTTAAGGGTAAAACATATCTTGATATTTAAAATATGTTAACAACAGAACCCTTGAATTGTTAAGTTGATAAGGTTTATGCTTAGTCTATGTAGCGATCAGTTAATGAAATGTGATTAGGATTAAACACATTAGCTAATTGGCATGGTAATTAAGTATATTTATGAAGTGACTTAAGGATTCTACATCCCAAGTTCTTTTGAAAGAAGTTTCGCTTCTTTGGGCAAAGCATGTGCTATATCGTTGAGTAGATTATTTATTTTCTGTTTTCTATGCTGATTGGTTAAAAGTATCTTACCGCTTTTGGTTATTGTATCAAAAAATTTGGCTTTACTTATATTGCCCTCCATATACTCTGAAAGACTTGTATACCAAGCAATAACAGGCAAATACATTGCTTTGCCTAGTAAATGTTTTTCTTTTGCCACTAACTTATATCTCCGTGCCAACGATATTACCCTTGAATACTTCTCATCCCTTAAAAGAGCCTGCATAAAAGAGCTAAAGAATAAATGCCATCGATACTCAAGAATCTCTTTCTTATACCCTTCGAAAAAGGTTGTACCATAGCTAACTGCTTTCTCTCTCTGGTTGTTTGCAGTAAGGGTTTTAATGTAGAAAGATGCAAATCCGATTTTACTATGAAAACTATTGGTGTTCTTAACTTCAGGAATTGAATCTGTCATCAGTCTTAATGCTTTGGTACTTTTCCCATTCCTAAGCAAGATTCCACAAAGACTAACTAAGTAGAAAAGGTAGTCGCTGTTCTTCTGCCGAATAGACAGGAAACAATATTTCTCGGCAATATCTAACTCGTTGAGTTTTGAATGCATCATGGCCCTATTGTGATAGTAATTAGCCATTATCCGCTTTGAGTAGAAAATGTTAGTCCGGAACTGATTATCCAGATGCTCATAAATGCTCATTAATCTATCAAACTCCCTGTTTGTATAATATAGTATGGTTAGCCTTACAGCAGCACGATATCGAGTATATCCATCCAATTCTTGGTTGTAGTAAATATCCTTAAGCAGCGTTTCCCAAAGGAGGAACTCATCATTATCGGCTGCAATTTGCTTTACTTACCAGTTTATCTACTACCATTGGCCAAAGACGAACATTTCTATCGCCAGGCAATCGCTGCAAGTTTAATAGTCCCCACTTCTCTTCTTCAATAACTTTGGAAGTAATAGGGTTTCTACTACCTCCTGCATAAATACCAACGTAATCCCATTGAGTGCCATCGGTAAGCAGTTGGCCAGTGATATAGCCTGATTGTTCGTTATTAACCCTTTTTAGTACAAATGCTCCTGCGCCATCAGCAAAAATTGTATAGCCAAACGCATCGCCTGGGCGAATAAAAGCTGGCATATTGTAAACACCAATCACAACAGCATACTCAATTGATTCGTCGGTAGCCATTATGCGAACAGCATTATCAAACGCTATGGCAAAACTAGCACACGATGCGCTTACATCGAACGTAGATGACCATGTTTCACCCTTTTGGATTCGCCCCTGCACCAAAATTGACGTTGCTGGTGTAATAAACTCTGGCGTATCGGTTGCCACAATAAAAAGCCCGATATCGCTTGGCGATACGCCAGCATCCGCAATGGCATTTTCGGCAGCTTTGGTTGCAAAATCGGCAGTGGTTTCGTTAATGCCCCTAAGATGAGCTATATGCCTTTTATATATACCAAGTTTTGCTTCCGTTTTCTCATGGTCAAATTCAATATTTGCCAATTGCTTCAACTCAATATTATCGATTGGTTTGCCAGGTACATAAACTCCTGTTCCTACTATTTTTATTGGTAACATATCTCTTTTCTAAATTAATTCTTTTGATAAATCTACAATCTCTGGATTCTATATATAACCCATCTTTTGAGCCTTTTCAGTAAGTTCTGCTCTAAAATCGGGATGCGCAATGGATATTAATGCGTTTGTTCGTTCCCTAACAGTTAAACCTGTAAGCCTTACAGCTCCATGCTCAGTAACCACATAATCGGTATGGCTTCGATGCAGCGTAACCGCAGTACCCTCAGGAAGCACAGGAACAATGGTTGAAGTTTTTCCCCTTTGTGCCGTTGAGCGGCATGCTATAATAGATTTGCCCAACCCATCAAACCCTTCAATGGCCCCAACAGCTGTATCGGTTTGACCCCCAGCACCTGAATACTGATTTATACCAATAGACTCGCTTGCAACCTGGCCCGTAAAATCGACCATAATGCAGGTATTGATCGAAACCATTTTTGAATTCTTCTTCAAAATACAAGGATCGTTTACGTATTTTCCACGCAAAAATTCAACGGCAGGATTATTATTTAGCCATTGGTACATCTTTTCAGATCCCATGGCGAATGTGCAAACAAACTTATCCTTATGAAATGCTTTTTTCTTGTTGGTAATTACCCCCATTTCGTAGAGTTCAACCATTGAATCGACAAGCATCTCGGTGTGAACACCCAAGTCCTTTTTATCCCTAAGAGAAAGTGCTGCAGCATTTGGAATTTCACCAATACCGAGCTGAATGGTTGATCCGTCATCAACCAATTCGGCAATGTTATTACCAATCATCATGGCCACCTCATCGGGTTGGGGCGAAGGCAATGTGGGTGGAGTTTGAGAGTATTCCACAAAAAAATCCACATCATCAATATGAACATGCGTATCGCCAAAAGTGCGAGGCAACATATCGTTCACTTCAAGCACCACAATTTCTGCTGCTTCAAGTATGTCCTTTTCGTAGGTTACACCTAGCGATAAGGAGACAAATCCCTTCTCATCGGGGGGCGTACAGGTTCCGAAAAACAAATGAGGAGTTCTAACCTTGAGTCTATCGGTTGCTGAACGATGAAGCATATTGGGCACATAGGTAACGGTTCCTGCTCCTTCCTTTATTGCCTGCCTTGAGCCGGGTGCATGAAACCAGCTACAAAGTTCAAAATGTCCCTTCATCTCAGATTTCATGTAAAAATCGTAGGGCTTTAACGTTAGTACCGAAAATACCTGCACGTTCTTCACCTTATCTTTTACAAGGTGAAATTTGCTCATACATCCTTGAGGTTCCGACGCACATTGTGCAACAATAATATCGGTGTCACTCTTAATTAGCTCAACCGCCTGTTCAATTGAGATAAGTTTCGAATTATATATTGATAAATAATCTTTCATTGTAAAAAAGGTTTTAATTAGATTTAATAGTCAACAGTTTAAATCGATTAACCTGATAAATTGTTAGCCCTACTATTGCCGATAATATGATAGCTGTAGCCGCAGCAATTGCTGGATTATGAACAGTACCTACAAAGTACTTATCAAAATAACCTAGACTAGTAATGTTATTGTTTACGATGTATGGCAAGCCATAGTATACTCCAAAATGTGTGACAAATGCAGTTATTGAAGCCCAAAGAGGTGCCATTAAGCCAACACTTTTCCCAAATATTCCTAAGAGAATTGGAATGAATATTATTGAGAAGTAAGCGTAAACCCCATTCTGCGCAAAGATAGCTACGCTAAGCTTTGGAGAAATCAGCTGATGCCTCGACAGAAAGAATGCTACAACTGCAAGCAGAACAATGACTATCCGATTAATCCTTATATAACTTCTATCACCAGCTATCCTCTTTCCAAAAAGCGGGTTAATAATATCATTGGTTATGCTTGTGCTTAATGATTGGATTAAACCCTCAAGCGTTGACATTCCGGCACTAATAAGTCCAAGAATTACGAATAAACCGACCAGAATTGCTACCCAACCATTGGAAAAAATACGAATAACATAGGTGGGAATAATGCTATCGGTGCCAAGAGGCACTCCATTAACCATTAAATCAGGGAACTCAATTCGAGCATATAATCCGGCAATTACAACTGAAAAGAAAAGTGCTTCAACAATGATTGCAGTAACAAGAAACTTATTAACATCACTTTCTTTTTTAAGCAAAAGCGATTTGGTAATAATATGAGGCTGGCAAACAACAGCTGCCCCAATGATTACCTGTGCAAGAATAATTTCCCAAAAATCTCGAAAAAGTGGACTTCCCTCGTTTGTGGCTTTTACTAAAACCGGATCGATTGACTTTAGCGTTTCTAAAAAACCACTAATCCCATTCTCAAAAAGATTATAACCCGACAACAAGAGTATAACAGCAACTACTACCATTATTCCGGCCTGAATAGCATTGGTATAAACCATTGCATTTGCACCACCAAACATCATATAGCCAAAAACAAAAATTATAATTGCGGCCAATGTAAATACCTCGTTCGTATTTAGTGCACTGGCAAATACCTTGGTTAATGCAACAAGGATGAGTACAATAAATGTTAGCAGCAGTACCGATAGAAAGGCTATAAACAATGAGTATCTATCGCTATTATACCTTTTCCCTATCCAACTAGCCAAGGAAACAGCGCTTACGGACTGACCAAATTTTCGAAAACTTTTTGTTAGCACAACTAACGAGAGCATTGTAGCAATTGGGAAAAAGAGTCCAAATGATAGTACACCGCTTATTCCATAAACAGCTATTAAACCTGGATTGATAATGAATGTGGCGGCACTTGTCATTGCTGCTGCAAGCGACATGCCTACAAACACTGGAGAAAAATTAATGCTGCCCACAGCATAATCTTTCATACTTTTGGTGCCCATTGCCCCCTTAATAACAAAATACAATACTGCAGATGCATACAGTGCAATTAGTATCCATGTGCCCAGCACTTGTTCTGTTGATGCCATAATTATTACTTTTTATTTGTACAAAAACGTTTTCTTAAAAGCGAATCAAACTCAAGCAGCATAAAATTTAGATAGTTATTCCGCCATCAACGCTAAGCGTTGTTCCATTGATATAAGCAGCGTCATCGCTAGCCAGAAAAAGATATGCCAAGGCAATCTCTTCGGGTAAACCCAAACGACCAATAGGTACCTTAGCCTCCATACTCTTAAGCACCTCCTCAGGCATTTTCTTTACCATATCCGTTGCAATAAACCCGGGTGCAACAGCATTAACAGTCACTCCCTTGCGACCCAACTCACGAGCCATAGTTTTGGTCATTCCGATTACGCCTGCTTTAGTTGCTACATAATTTGTTTGGCCAAAATTCCCGTAAAGAGCAACTACCGATGAAGCATTGATAATTCTGCCATAACCATTTTCAACCATATTATCGCTAACACACTTAGCACAATTAAAAACGCCGGTTAGATTTACATCAATTACCTGTTGCCAATGTTCGGGGGTCATCTTTTTTAGCGATGCATCACGAGTAATTCCAGCATTATTTATCAGAATGTCAATTTTCCCATACTTCTCAATTGTATTTTGAGTTGCCTCCTGAACCTCGAGATAGTTTGCAGTATTTACTTTAAAGAAGAATGCTTTACCTCCACTGGTATGGATAGCATTTACTGTTTGGGCTCCTTTTTCTTCGTTCATATCCCAAATAATAACGGTTGCACCTTCGCTTGCAAAAAGATTGGCAGTTGCCTTACCTAAACCATCGGCACCACCAGTAATTATGGCTACTCTATTGTTTAAACGTTTCATTTTATTGATTTATTTTTGTTTATTATATTAATCCCTTTTGTACTACATATTCTCAACAATCAAGGCGGTACCTTGTCCACCCCCAATACAAAGTGTTGCAAGGCCCGTTGCTGCATTTCTACGTTTCATTTCATAGATTAATGAAGTTAGAATTCTCGCACCCGATGCACCAACCGGATGGCCAAGCGCAATGGCTCCGCCATTTACATTTACAATTTCGGGGTTTAATTTAAGGTCGCGAGCAACTGCTATTGATTGCGAGGCAAAGGCCTCGTTTGCCTCCACCAAATCGATATCATTAATTTTCATCTTTACCTTTAGCAAGGCAGCACGGGTAGCAGGCACTGGGCCATAGCCCATAATTTTAGGGTCGAGTGCGGCGTTTCCGTAGGAAACAATTCTCACAAGTGGTTTTAGCCCAAGAGCTTTTGCCTTTTCTGCAGACATTACAACAAGCATTGAGGCTCCATCGTTTATTCCCGAAGCATTACCCGCAGTAACAGTACCATCTTTTTTAAAAG
The DNA here is from genome assembly GCA_028680705.1 of Bacteroidales bacterium. GTDB lineage: Bacteria > Bacteroidota > Bacteroidia > Bacteroidales > Tenuifilaceae > Perlabentimonas. The sequence goes on along the minus strand of JAQUJY010000024.1, from coordinate 21,512 downwards.
CTGGACGTAATTTTGCAAGTTTCTCAATAGTTTGCCCATGCTTGGGGAATTCGTCACTATCAAATTGTATTGAATCACCCTTCCGCTGGGGTATTTCAACAGGAACAATTTCATCCTTAAATCGTCCCTCCCTCTGTGCTGCTTCAGTTTTATTCTGACTTTTTACTGAGAACTCATCCTGCTCCTCACGCGATATTTCCCATTGCTCTGCTATATTCTCAGCAGTAATACCCATGTGGTAATTATTAAATGCATCGGTTAAGCCATCAGTAATCAGTGAATCTATTACCTCACCATGCCCCATTCTATAGCCATAACGACCTTTGGGTAAAAGATATGGTGCATTTGTCATGCTCTCAGTGCCACCAGCAAGAATAACATCTGCATCGCCAAGCATAATAAACTGAGCGGCCATTGAAACAGAACGCAGCCCCGAACCACATAAATGGTTAATACCCATAGCAGGACTTGTTTCAGGCACTCCAGATTTTACCGCTATCTGACGAGAAATATTTTGCCCTAAGCCAGCCGATAAGATATTTCCAATAATTGTTTCGCTAATTTCACTAGGAGAAATTCCTGCTCTTTTTATTGCTTCGCGTGCAGCAATTACGCCAAGGTCAACAGCCGATAAGTTGGATAAACTACCACCAAAGGCTCCTATGGCTGTACGCACTGCTGATACTATTACAACTTCCTTCATAATGAAATTCGATTTATTTCATACGAAGGAACACAATGAAAGGGGGTAAACTAAAACGATTTAAGAAATTTTTGGGGTTGACTATTAGAGGATTATTTCTAATTAATCCTTTTACAACACTGATTGTGTGAGCGTTGTTTTAACAAACAATAAGGTTGACTGTTAGCACTAATATCTAAAAAGACTAAAAAATTGAATCACCAGTGTATGTTGTAAATTTCTCTAGTGCCTCAATCCCTGCAAGGGAATTACCAAAACGATTGAGGGGAGGCGACCAAACGCAGATGCTCAATTTCTTGGGAATTATGGCAACAACTCCACCTCCTACTCCACTTTTCGCTGGCATACCAACTCTATAGGCAAAGTCGCCAGACTCGTTGTAAAGCCCACAGGTTAGCATAAGGGCGCTAATTCTTTTAGATTGACTTACGGTTAGAATTTGTTCGTTTGTACTTGGTACAATCCCATGATTGGCTAGATAAAGAAAGGATTTGGAGAGATTTTTACTACTCATTTCCAACGAGCACTGTAGAAAATAGAAATCGAGAACATCCTCCACTGAATTATGGATGTTTTTGAAACTTTTCATTAAGTATGCCAGAGCTGTATTTCGATATCCTGTCAACTTCTCAGATGTTGCCACATCATGGTTATATCTAATTGAAGGTTCGTTTGTTATGCCCCTTACAAAATCGAGTAGAGTTTGCTGAGGATTTGGGTAGTGGGAAAGGATAATATCTGCAATTACTATTGCTCCGGCATTTATGAATGGATTGCGAGGAATCCCCCGCTCATACTCCAGCTGTACTAAAGAATTGAAAGAATTCCCTGAGGGCTCTTTGTCCAATCTTTTCCAAATATCAGGACCCAAAACTTTAAAAGCCAAAGTATAACCAAAAACTTTTGAGATACTTTGTATTGAAAATGGGGTATCGCTATCCCCTACTTCATAGCAACTGCCATCAACATTATGAACGCTAATTGCCAGTTTATCAGGCGAAATAAAACTAAGCTGAGGTATGTAATCAGCTACTTCCCCCTTTGAAGCCAAAGGCTTTACCTCTTGGTAAATAGTCTTTAATATATCATGCATCTCCATATGAGGGAATATTTATACAAATATAGAAAAAGACATATAAAAAAGTCCTGTTAAATAACAGGACTTTTTGAAGAAGCGATTAATATTTTCGGCTATGCAAGTTTTACATTAACTGCATTGAGTCCTTTCCTTCCTTCCTCCAAATCAAAAGTAACCTCGTCATTATCCCTAATATTATCAATTATACCAGATGAATGTACAAAATACTCTTTTGTTGATTCGTTGTCCTTAATGAAACCAAAACCTTTGATTTCATCATAAAATTTAACTGTTCCTTTGTTCATAGTTGATTATTTAAATGTTATGTAAAGATATGCTCTTAAATTAGATTTACAATCATATTTGACCTACTAAATAGGATTTTTATTAAAAACATCTTAAAAGGCCTATAATAGTGCTTGCTATTTTATATTTTATTTTACAGGAAACTCCTTAATTTCATACCCTCAGGCTAGAACTAGGCTTAGAACAATGAGTTGCTATTGTGCTTTTATTTCCCGTGAAAATTTAGTTTTGTGAGCAGATAATAAAATTAAAAGTTGTATGCTTTGTCGTTAGGGCAAAGCATACAAAATTTAAAAAGAATTACTTTTTGCCCTTATTAGGCCCAGTGGAATCCTTAGCTATGTTTTCACGCATATTGGTATCGGCCTCAATATTCTTAAACTTATAGTAGTCCATAATACCTAGATTACCCGAACGAAAAGCTTCAGCAATTGCCATTGGTATTTCGGCTTCAGCCAGAATTACCTTAGCTCTTGCCTCCTGTGCCTTGGCTTTCATTTCCTGCTCTTGTGCAACTGCCATTGCACGACGTTCCTCAGCTCTGGCCTGAGCAATATTCTTATCGGCATTGGCCTGATCCATCTGCAATTCAGCACCAATGTTCTTGCCTATATCAATATCGGCAATATCAATGGATAAAATCTCGAATGCTGTACCTGCATCAAGGCCTTTCTCAAGCACTACACGAGAAATAAAATCGGGATTCTCAAGCACTTTCTTATGCGAATCGGCTGAACCAATTGATGATACAATACCCTCACCTACTCGTGCAAGCACAGTTTCCTCACCTGCACCTCCTACCAACTGCTTAATGTTTGCGCGTACGGTAACCCTGGCTAAAGCAATAAGTTGAATACCATCCTTGGCAACAGCAGTTACTGGAGGTGTATTGATAACATTTGGATTTACCGACATTTGAACGGCTTCAAGTACATCACGACCAGCCAAATCAATGGCTGTAGCCATTTTAAAGTTGAGTGGAATATTAGCCTTTTGGGCAGATACCAGAGCAGACACCACTTTTGGTACGCGACCGCCTGCAAGGTAGTGCGCTTCGAGATCATTGCGGTAAAGTTCAAGACCAGCTTTTGTTCCCACAATTAAAGCCTGAACGATTACACCCGGCGGAACTTTACGCCAACGCATAAGAACTAGCTGAAGCAGCGATACCCTAACTCCACTAACCAAAGCAGAGAACCATAGGCCAATGGGTATAAAGTATAAGATAATCCATAGCCCAATGATACTGGCGGCAAAAATTATTAAATAGATAGCAACATCATTCATAAGATTGTTTTATTTGGGTTTAACAATAACTACAGAACCTTCGAAACGAATTACAACAATTGGAGTCTTTTGATCAACATAATTGCCTGTCGATCTAGCCTCAAACACAACATCATTAATCCGTACCTTACCCATTGGTGTTAGTCGGCTAACCGTTGTACCCTCATCACCAGGCTTAATCTGGGTCAAGTGGTCACTGGCAACAGTTCCTTCAACATTCGTTTTAAGCATGAACCTACTCCATGTTTTTGATCGCAGCGCAAGTGCGATGGTAATTATGGTAGCAATAAGGGTTGAGATTAGGGTAATATTTCCAGCAGCATTTCCATAACCGCTGTATGCCCAAAATATTCCACCAATTAAGCAAGCTACGCCTCCAATGCCAGCCACTGTGATTCCAGGAATGAGTAAAAACTCAACAACAAAAAGGAACAGCCCAATGAGAATTAAAACTATAACTCCAGTCATTTTTTGATGATAAAAGTGGTATTACTTTAATTATTGTTTACAATTTCAGCATTTAGCCCTTTAATGACTAGGCTATTGCACATCTCATCAAGTGTTTTGAGATCACCCTTTTTAACATCGCACTTCCCGTTGTGATGCGCAATAAGAGTACATTGCTCTGCCTGGCACTTTGCATGGTTGCAAATATCAATTAAGCATTCGATAACAAAATCGTACTCGTTATGGTCATCGTTGTAAAGAATAAGAGAATGGGTCTTCTCCTTCTTCTCCTCAAGATTCGAACCCTTATCTGGTTTATCAAAATAATGATTGCTCATATTTTCAAAAAATGTTTAAACGCTGCTAATATATCAATTATCTATATCAACAGCAATTAGAAAGGCATCTTTTATGCCACTTGCAACAATGTTATCCTTAATTCTGCCTGCTTCCGATGCATCACTATAGGAGCCTACCGAGTAGGTATAACTGCCTTTGGGATTGAGTTTGCGAACAATATCCTTACCAGGAGCAAGAGTGCGCACTGTGCGAGTTATATCATCGGGTAGTTTACCAGAGTACTCACCTATTTGAATTATGTAAAGTTTACTGTCCGACTCAATATCAATTTTCACAGGAATCTCAGAAGCAAGTTGCTGTGCAGATCCCTCAAGCGATTGTGCCCGCTTGAGTTGCACCGATCGCCCGTTGTGCCATGCAACAATAAATGCATCTTTATATCCTTTACTTCTAACCGTGGGTAGCGCTTTCTCTGCAGCAGCCAGTAAACTGAAACTGCCAGCATAGTACTTTATAATCTTACCCTCATTAACGGGTTCGGCCCACAGGGGGAACATTCCCTTAAATATTGACACATCAATTGGTTTGCTAAAAGCAGCCAGCTGAATTTTGTAGATAACGCCATTGGGCAAAGGAAGATGCGAAGGTATGTCCTTAACACTCTTATAATAATCGTCTCCCTCAATCAACTGGAATGATGACTCCCTTTCGACAACGAACTCAATATGGCTAACAAGAGGGGCATCCGTTTCTGTACGAGTTATTGATGGAGTATCATCACTCTCCTTTTTCTGTATTTTTGACCCACTGATAGATTCTGTAGAAATATTCTGATTTTTTATAAACTCGTCGCCAAAGGCAAATCTCTCCAGCTTAAGAACTCTACTAAGGGTTTGCTGTTCGAAATGTTTTATTCCCCATAGCTTTGCAAAAGCTATCTCGAGGCGCAAAACTCCAAGTTCATCAAGCAATAGAGCCTCATACTCCGACTCAACCCTATGCTCCTCAACCGCATTGTTGCGAATTGCGGTTGCTGAACGAAAATGGCTTTTGGCAATATCGAACTCCCTTTTCACTTGCTCGTTCGTATTTGTTCCTGCTTTCATCATTGCCACAGATATACAGTCGTTATAAAGCCCTTTCTTAACTCCAGTATATTCCGATAGCGTTTTATTAAAAGCACTCATTTTGCCAATGAGTTTGGCATTGGATAGAGTCTGCTCCTGTAACGTGTCATTGTCAGGATTTGCATTAAATTGCTTCTGTAACTTGAGAACATCTGTCCTCTGACTTTCTATTTCGGATACCAACCGCTCTGTCCTGGCAAGTTTTGCCAACTCCTCATTCTGAAATACCGTTGTAGCATACTGCGCCTGATAAAGAAAATCAGGTCTATCGGAACTAAACGAGGATTGTGGCCTATCTAGTGGTTTACGCTTGCCTACCAGAAAATCTTGCTCAATTTTGCTTGCCTTAGCAAAATAAATATCGGCATTACGCTGGGCTTTAAGCAGGCTATCTTCAACTGCAACTACCTGTTTTTCAAGCGTAATTCTTTGGTTTGCAGTTGTAATAAAATCGAACCTTTCTCTAAGAGCATCAAGTTTAATTCTTAACGAATCTGCCTTAAGTTGCTCTGAGAATCCCATTGCCAATGCTCTTGAATATTCGGGATCGTTTTCAACATCAGAAAAAGAAGCAGTATTTTGCTGTACCTGAGTTTTATTTGATAGTGATGGGGATTTGCCAATAGTGGTTTGGCTGACATTTTCTTTGGTTTTGGCTACATCGAGACGGGCAATTTCTCTTATCGTTTCCTTTGAATCAATTGAACGGCGAATCGGGTTATCATCGAGTTCAACCAATACAATGTCGATGCTATCGGATAAACTTGACCTATTGGTAACAAAGGTGGCAAGCGTTTCGTCCTCGTTTGGCACAAACATAAAATCGTCGTATGGCGAGCTAAAGGGAAAACCCAGGTTTTCTGGTGCACTCCACTGACCAACCGAAGGATTATAAATACTTCGGTAAATGTCGTACCCTCCCATACTATAATGCCCATTAGACGCGAAGTAAAGGGTAATCCCATCGGGTGCTAAATACGGAAAATCCTCATCAAAATTAGTATTAATATTATCACCTAAATCCTTGGGCTTACTCCAAAGGCCATTCTCAAGCATTTCAATTATATAAAGATCCTTGCCAAAGGATGTGGTAGACCCATAGCTAGAATATATTAACTTGTCGCCCGGCTTAGGGTTCTTGGGAAAGTAGATATAAGATGGGCCTTGGTGCTTAGCATCGGTTGCAGTAATCAAATCTTTGGGTTTGGGGATAAAACTGCCATGATCAGTTTGGGTAACAATAAACTGATACATTTCATCTGCTTTAACTCTTTTTTTATCGAGTACCTTTGGTTGATATATATACTTAAGCATAAAGTTACCACTCTCACACTGACCCACAAGGTTCTCAATATGCTGCTGACTTACATTTAAATCGGCCCTGTTAATGGTAAAGCGCCTGTAGTACTCAATGGCTTTATCGAAACTATAGTTTAATTGGTGTGCATAACCCAAATGATAGTACACTGCGTTAGGAACCTCACTTGTTGAAGCAAACGATAAATGTTTAACTGCCTGATCGATGTTACGCGTACCGTACAAGTAGGTTATTCCCAGTTTATACCGAAACGATGATTCCTTCGGGTAATCGGCTAATAGTTTATGGTACTCGTTAAGCGCTTCATCAAAATCACCAATATTAAAAAGGGAATCGGCTGCGGAGGATTCTGGTCCATCCAAATGTTCTATGGTGTGAATTTGCCCTACAAGGGGAAGGTGGAGAAGCAAACCAAAAACTAGTACGAAAAACGTGGTACCGAAAAAGTGCTTTAACATAACTACTACTTAATATTTGCCCATAAAATTAACGTAAAAAAATGGATTTTTTATATCAACAAAAAGCAATGTAGAATTTTGAATAAAAAACGGTTCGGTTAAAACCCATTTTCAGGTAAAGAGGCAACGTTGCCTTTATAAACATACGCCTTTTTTATAAACGAATTAAAGTGATTGATGCATATAAAATTTCCCCTCAGGAATATGAATTTATACCATACTATTCAATTCAATATTAGGTTAGTGCTAAAAAAGACGATTTTTACTCAATAAAAAAAGGCAATCCCAAAGTAAATATTATTTATGCTTTGAGATTGCTCTTTCATTTATGATTATGCAGTGCTTTACTTTTGAAGTCAGGTAAATAAATTATCTAAGTTTATCAAAAGAAAAGAATGCTACATACTCTTAATTTCATTCACCAATTTCTGAAGTGAACTTTTGGCATCGCCAAATAGCATGCGGGTTTTATCGTTAAAAAACAGGTAATTTTCAATTCCAGCATACCCTTTTCCCATTCCACGCTTCATAATGATGATATTTTTTGCAAGATGCGCATCAATAATCGGCATACCATAAATAGGACTGCTCGGATCGTCATATGCCGCAGGGTTCACCACGTCGTTTGCTCCAATAACAATTGCCACATCAACGTTGGGCATATCGGGATTTATGGCATCCATCTCTATCAACTTCTCGTACGGAACATCGGCTTCAGCCAGCAAAACGTTCATATGCCCAGGCATACGGCCAGCCACAGGGTGAATGGCATACTTTACCTCAATTCCCTTTCCTTCCAATAGGCTATCCAACTCATGAACAATATGCTGCGCCTGCGCTACAGCTAAGCCATAACCAGGGATAATTACAATTTTTTGCGAATAGCTTAACAAAACTGCCGCATCACTCAACTGCACCTCTTTTATAGTACCCTGTTCGTGCTCAATACCAGCTGCTCCGCCTCCACCAAATGAGCCAATAATAACATTCAGTAATGAGCGATTCATTGCCTTGCACATCAGCATGGTTAATATCATACCTGCTGCTCCTACCAAAATACCACCAAGAATCATGGCCTGATTTCCATAAATAAATCCTGCCATTGCAGCCGCAACTCCGGTAAGTGCGTTTAATAGCGATATCACAACAGGCATATCGGCACCACCAATGGGAAATACAAACATCACCCCATAGACCAAAGAAATACCCATTAAGGCATAAATTGCCCATATTAAGTCAGTTGGAGGATTAGGAGAAACTACAATGTATGCACCCAACGCCAATGTTACCAATAACAATAACAGATTAACGTAGGTCATAAATGGTTTCTTAATATCGCCCACCTTCCCGTCGAGTTTTCCGTATGCAATCATACTTCCGCTAAAAGCAATTGAACCAATAATTAAGCCGAGTACGGTAACCAAAATTGAGCTGATATCGCCGGCTTTTGCATTGGGATACTCTAAAAGCGCAACCAACATCGAAGCTGCACCCCCCGATGCATTAAAGAGTGACACCAGCTGTGGCATGGCAGTCATTTTTACCCTACGGGCAATTATCCAACCAATAACAGAACCAACGCCAATAAAAGCAAGGATAATCCAAATATTGAGAAGTGAAATTCCTACGCCCTGAGCATTCTTATGAAGAAGCAAAGTAGTAATCATGGCCAATCCCATACCACCTGCTGCCCATAGATTTCCACGACGTGCTGTGGCTGGGTGCGAGAGGAGTTTTAAACCATATACAAACAAAAGTGCGGCAATTAGATAACTTAGCTCAAGTAGCGAATCGCCCATGGTAAAATCCATACCGTTTATTGTTCCTAAAATTTTATCCATAATTGCTTACTTTTTTTTCTTTTTAAACATTTCGAGCATCCTATCGGTAACGGCAAAACCGCCAACCACATTCAGTGTACCAAAGATGAGTGCTAAAATACCCAGCACTAAATTCAACGAAAACGTGGTAAGATCGGCATGACCCACTAGGATAATCCCTCCTACTATAATTACACCGCTAATTGCGTTTGCACCCGACATGAGTGGGGTGTGCAATACTGCTGGCACGTTCGATATCACCTCAATACCCACAAATATGGATAGAGCAATAATGAATATCGCTTCTTTATACATAAAGAAAAATGTCAATGCTTGTTCCATATCATTATGCTTTTTCGATTATTAATTTCACCCTTTCGTTAAAAACTTCGCCCTTGTGGGTTATACAAGTTCCTTTAACAATTTCGTCCTCAAAATTGAGGTTCAAGTTACCCTCATCGTCGATAATAAGTTTCATGAAGTTTAACACGTTTTTACCAAACATCCGACTTGCATCAATGGGCTTATGAGCGGGGTAGTTAGACTGTCCAATAATGGTAATCCCTTTATGAACAATCGTTTCGTTATCTTTTGTAAGCTCACAGTTTCCACCACTCGATGCAGCCAAATCGATAATTACCGAACCAGGCTTCATGGCTTCCACGGCATGCGTAGGAAGCAGTAAGGGTGCTTTTTTTCCTGGAATTTGGGCGGTGCAAATCACCACGTTGGCTTTTGCTGCATGATCGTTTATTGCTTGCTGCTGTTTTTTCTTAAACTCCTCTGTTTGCTCAACAGCATAACCACCAGCTGCTTTGTCTTCCACTGCGCCTTCCACTTCCACAAATTTTCCACCCAAGCTCATTACCTCTTCTTTAACAGCTGAGCGAACATCGAATACCTGAACCTGTGCACCCAATTTACGCGATGTGGCAATGGCTTGTAATCCCGCTACACCTGCGCCCAAAATCAGAACATTGGCCGGACGAATAGTACCAGCTGCTGTCATGAACATTGGGAAAAAAGTAGGCAATTTCGACGCCGCATCCAGCACGGCCATATATCCCGAAACTGTTGCCATAGAGGATAGAATATCCATGGCTTGTGCCTTTGTAGTACGGGGAATAGAATCGAGACTGAAAGAGGTAAGCCCTTTTTTAAGGAAAGTTTTAACCAACTCTGTTTCCCAAAGCGGATTAAACACGCTAATCCAAATTTGGTTTTCCTTTATTTTCGGGATATCTCCTTCATCAGGTGGTTGAATTTGCAGCAGTATTTCTGCCTTGTCAAACACTTCCGACCGCGAAACGACCTTTGCTCCAACGTCCTGATATTGGGAATTTGACGCAAATGCAGATTCTCCTGCGCCCTCTTCCACCAGTACTTCCACCTTTAGGTCAGTAAAAACTTTTACGGTTTCAGGAAGCAACGCTACACGGGTTTCGGAGCCATGCTCCTTCAATAAGCCTAAAATCATAAGTTTTTTATTTTGATGTGAATTTTGAATACAAAACTAATTAAAAAAAGTTATTGTTAAGAGGGTTTGTTTTAAATGCTATGAAATCGTTGCAATTAGTGTGTTTTCAGAACGATTCGCGACACTTAATCCTAAAATCGAATGTACTCGACAATATTTTGTAACATGACCTAAGCATTCTTGCCTTTGACATTTTACTTATTCAAAGCAGAATAACATTATACCATTAAACATTGTTCATAGCAATTGATGACAGCACCAATTTAAATTTGTGAGGATAGTCCAGATTATCTTAAATTGATACAAAATGGAATACTTTGCATAAATCAGACACAACAAACTATTGCAATACAAATGGCTGACAACTTATTAACTAGGCTAATATCATAGTACATGGATTCGTGGTTTACTAATTATTTTGCACCTTTACCTATCGTTTATTTCTTTTTATTCTAGCTTATTTTAAAACCTTAATAGTTGTATCTAATGATTTCTAACTCTCCCAATAAAAACGCAGAAAAACACTCCTTTGCTGAAACAGCCTTTGAGCAGCTGTTAAAGCGCAGAATCTTTAATATACTGCTTGTATGTAGCAAGTATGATGCGTTTCTGCTGGAAGAGGACGGGCGAATTGAAGAGCAAATTTTTGAGGAGTACATCAATCTGAACTTAAGATATCCGCCAAAATTTATACAGGTAACCTCGGCAAATGAGGCTTTTGATGTACTATCCACAAAACCTATCGACCTTATTGTTACCATGCTCAACGTAGAGGGGATGGACACTTTTTCACTTGCAAAAAAAATAAAGAGCGAATATCCACATAAACCCATCGTTGTTTTAACCCCATTCTCGCGCGAGGTATCGCTTAAGCTAAAACGCGAAGACCTTAGCGCAATAGATTATGTTTTCTCATGGCTAGGCAACGCCAGTATAATGCTTGCAATAATTAAGCTTATTGAGGACACAATGAATGCTGAACACGATATTATGAAGGTCGGAGTTCAGGCAATCATACTGGTTGAGGATTCAATAAGATACTACTCGGCTTACCTTCCTAGTCTTTTTAAGATTGTGCTAACACAAAGTGAGCAGTTTATGACCGAGGGTTTAAATGAGCACCAAAAAATGCTGCGCATGCGGGGACGCCCTAAAGTTTTGCTTGCCCGCAACTATGAGCAAGCCGAATTGCTCTATAAAAAGTATAAGCACAACCTGCTGGGCGTTATTACCGATATGAGCTATCCGCATAATGGCACCATGGATATGCAAGCTGGTGTAAATTTAATTGATATGGTAAAGGCCGACAATCCGTATTTGCCAATCCTTTTGCAATCATCCGACAGCAGCAATCAACTTATAGCAAATCAGTTAAAGGTTGGTTTTATCCACAAATACTCCAAAACACTATCAATAGAACTGCACAATTTTGTGGTAAAGTACTTTGCCTTTGGCGATTTTATTTTCACAGAACCTACCACTGGTCAAGAAATTATTAGAGCAAAAGATTTAAAATCGTTACAGGAAATTATCTTTCAAGTACCAGACCACTCGCTGCAGTACCATATTACTCGCAACCACTTCACAAAATGGCTTACAGCAAGAGCATTGTTTCCCATTGCCGATATATTTAAGAACATCGCTGCTGAAGACTTTGAGAATACTGATCAGGTGCGAAATTTTATTGTCGATACCATCGATGGTTATCGCCAGAGTAAAGGCAGGGGAATAATTGCCAAATTCTACCCTGACAGCTACGACAAATATCAAATATTTTCACGCATTGGCGATGGATCACTGGGTGGCAAAGGACGTGGTTTGGCCTTTATCGATCAGGTAATAAAACACAATAACCTGATGCATAAGTTTGATAATATAGTAGTTAGCATACCCCGCACGGTGGTTATCTGTACCGATGTGTTCGAAGAGTTTATGGAGTTGAACAATCTATTCCCCATTGCTCTATCAAATGCTGACAACAATGAGATTCTTGAGCATTTTTTAAAAGCATCGTTACCCGTTCAGATAAATGATGACCTGTGCGCATTGATTGCTGTAGCACAAAACCCATTCGCAATCCGCTCCTCGAGTCTTCTTGAAGACTCGCACTATCAGCCATTTGCTGGGATATACTCCACCTATATGGTACCAAACGTAAAGGGAAATACAACGCAGATGCTCGAATACCTTAGCCAAGCCATAAAGTGCATTTATGCATCGGTGTACTATAAAGAGAGCAAAGCATATATGAAAGCTACGCACAACGCAATAGGTGAAGAGCGAATGGCAATCGTTCTTCAGGAGGTTACGGGCTCTGCCCATGGTGAAAAATTTTACCCCAATCTCTCGGGTGTGGCACGGTCGCTAAACTTTTACCCCATTGAACCTGAAAAAACGGATGATGGGATTGCCAACATTGCCCTTGGACTTGGAAAGCATGTGGTTGAGGGAAAACCATCACTTAGATTCTCACCTAAATACCCAAAAAAACTCCTGCAACTCTCTACGCCCGAAATGGCTATTAAAGAAACACAAAAAACTTTTTACGCGCTCGACCTAAACCCTTCAAGCTTTAAACCCTCAACCAACGATGGTGTAAACATTTTAGAGCTTAGCATAAAGGATGCAATTGCTGATGGAACCCTTGAAGCATGCGGCTCAACCTACGATTTTGAAAACCAGCGAATATCCGATGGGTACACGGGCAAAGGCGTTCCAATAGTTAGTTTCGCACCAATTCTAAAGCACAAGTTGTTTCCGTTGCCCGAAATTTTGCAGAACATTCTGAAAATTGGGCAATTGGAAATGAACAACCCCGTTGAGATTGAATTTGCAGTAAACCTAAATACTCCTGTGGATAAGCCAAAGATATTTAGCATGCTACAAATAAGGCCAATAGCACAAAACCGCGACATCATAAATGCTGATTTTGATTCGCTTAAAAAAAGCGATATGGTTCTGTACTCACCATCGGCTTTAGGAAACGGTATTATAAACAACGTATTCGATATAGTATATGTTAAGTCTGATAGGTTCTCGCCATCTAAAACACATCAAATTGCCTCGGAATTGGAACAGCTAAACCAAACCTTGAGCAATAATGACAGAAACTATATCCTTATAGGTCCAGGTCGCTGGGGCTCAAGCGATAGTTGGCTGGGTGTACCAGTAAAATGGCCCCAAATTTCATCTGCTAAAATTATAGTTGAGGCTGGCCAGAATAACTATAAGATTGACCCAAGCCAAGGCACCCACTTCTTCCAAAACCTCACATCGTTTAGGGTTGGTTACATAACGGTTAACGAATACATGGACGAAGGGTTTATTGATTACGAATACCTATCGAAACTGGAGGCTTGTTACGAAACAGAAATGCTTAGGCATGTTTGCCTAAAGAATAGTTTACAGATTATAATAGATGGGCAAAAACGGATTGGTGTAATCCTTAAAGAGGGAGTAAAACTGGCTTAATAATTAGCCCGACAGGTATTTTAATCAGTTGATATTATTGATGGAGAGTTTTCTAAGAATCTCTTCGCCCCGAGTGCGTATTGATGGGGAACCAAACGACATTTGGTTCTCAATAATATTGGGTAGTTCTTCAGCAATCCACCTCTCTCTTGTTGATAAAAGGTATAGTATTTCAAGGCTATGAACTTTCACGGCACTTTTCGTTTTCTCATCAACAAACAACCTGAAGCACGTTTCCTCAAGCAACTCCAAATTTTCGCTCCAAAAAATTTTTACAAAGATTTTTGCAGTACTTTTTTTTACTATTCTATTTACTCCTACCGCTATCAGTTTGGCAAAATGCCTCTTTACGCTATCGCTTTTAACCCTTGGTAAATAGCACACTAAATCGAGTAGATAATAGTCGAGTTCCTCAAGATTTAACAACAGAATATTCTCCAAAACCCATGCAGAATGAAAACGAACCGACTCAACTGGGTGTAAACTTAATGCCATAAGTTCGTCGGGTTTTACACCCAACTCAACAAACGATTCGGCAAGTTGAATAACCTCAATTTTTCTGGCAGTAAACCTCAACCTCTCTATAAGCTGCTGCTTGTCCAAGTGCAATTTATTTTGATTAATTTAGGATATATCAAAAATAGTAAATGTTAGCATAAAACGCTAAATTACACCTAAAATATTTCTGTCTCAGAGCTTTGACTATTTTCAAAAAGAATAGTTTAAACCAACACAGGAATTTATGCCTGTAATTTATCGTAGATATAGTTCAACTTGCTATCCATTGGCAGATTGCCATCAATCCAGTTTATTGTAAGTCCGTTTCGCTCCATTCGGCGAAACCAGGTCATTTGCCTTTTGGCAAACTGATGGATTGCCGTATTCAACCCCTCAAACATAACATCATACGATATTTCGCCAAGCACATGCTTTGTTATCCACTTATACTCAAGTCCATAATAAATCAAGTTTTCAGGGTCAACGCCATCCGCTAAAATATTTTCAACCTCATCAATCATACCCTCCGATAACCGCTGTCGGAGGCGTTGAGTAATTCGCTCTCGCTGCTGAAGACGAGGGAATCTAACTCCAAAGATGATATTCTTTATGGTTGGGTACTCAAAGCTTGCAGGGTCAGCATCTGCATAGTAAACCTCAATCTCAATAGCCCTCAGTAAGCGCTTACGCGTATCGGTGTCGGAATGGTTGTGCATTTTTTTCATAGATGCAAGCATCCGCTCAAGTTCACCATGGCTTTTCGATGCAAGGTCATCCCTCAATTGTCTGTTCTCCGGAACCTCAATTAGCCTATAACCCTGTATTGCTGCTTCGATATATAAACCTGAGCCACCGCAAAGAACAGGCAATACGTTACGGCTCAATAAATCGTTAAATACCTTAACAAACTGGGTTTGGTAGGCATAAACATTGAACTTATAGCCTGGCTCAAAAAGGTCGATTAGATGGTAGGGAACCAGCTTGCCATTTACGGTATAATCGTCAATATCCTTACCAGTCCCAAGGTCCATTTTGCGGTAAACCTGACGAGAGTCGCCACTGATTATTTCGGCACCAATGTGGCTAGCCAAATTTGCTGCTACAGAAGTTTTACCACCAGCGGTAGGCCCCAAAATGGTAATCAGGTTATATCCCTGAGGATTAGATGTTTTCATAAAAAGCAATTAATAGATAAGGAAACTATAATCTGTTAAGTCCATAAAAATACAAATTTTGTAAACCTTACAACTTTTATAACAAGTATTAACACGTTATGATTTCAAAAATGCTAAAATACCATCTACTTTTAAAATTTATATTGGAAGTTAAAAAAACACCTACAGTTGCTATTAAGAGAATTGTAGGATTTTTGCTAATTTTGCACCTCTTTCATATCGTAATCCTTTTAGGTATCTTAACATTTGATTTTTAAAACCCAACACAACTAGTATAAAGGCATGGCAGTTCCGAACAAGATTGTAATAAAGAACAAAAAAGCATACTTTCAGTACGAAATACTGGAGAAGTTCATGGCTGGAGTAGTGCTCACCGGAACTGAAATTAAATCGATACGGCTGGGTAAAGCCAGTATGGTTGATGCGTATTGCAAGTTTATTAAGGGTGAACTTTGGCTAACCGGGATGCATATTGCAGAATACTCCTTTGGTACATACAACAACCATGAGCCAAAGCGCGAGCGCAAGCTGCTCCTGAACAAAAACGAGCTCCGTAAACTCTTTCGAAGTACTAAGGAGAAAGGCCTAACAATAGTTGCGCTAAAGCTCTTTATTAACCCAAAAGGCATAGCAAAGGTTGATATCGGTTTAGCAAGAGGTAAAAAAATTCACGATAAAAGGGAAGACCTTAAAGCGAAAGATTCCAAAAGAGAACTCGAAAGGTTAAGGAAATACTAAGCCATACTAATTGTTCTGATTAACCTAAACTTCAGTTCGCGTGGATTAATCCACGCTTTTTTGTTTAACAAGTCATGGGCTCCACGCCTACACCAGTAATCTTTCCCTTTTCATCACTGCGCGGAGCGCTTTTTACGTCGTCACAATATCCCAATAGTTAATCCCAAAAATTTGTATATTTACTAATGAATCAACGGAATTACAAAGTCAATTCATACCTTTAGAGAGATTTGTAATCATTTTAAAAAATGAAACATCCATAATAATAGCCTTAACGCATAAACGAATGACTATCCCATGGATGTTCCATCCCTGTCTTTAAAAAACTAAAAATAGACGCATGAAAAGATTGTTTTTATTTCTGGTAATAACACTTACGACAAATGTATTATTTGCTCAAACTGAAAATTATTCATTTGCAATTGACAGTTTTCAAGCATATTACAATACAGAAAAATATAACGAAATCTTCAATAGTTTTTCATCTAAAATGAAGCAGGCTTTACCTCTCGAGAGCACTAAACAGTTTTTAATGAGTTTGAGAACTCAATTTGGGAAAATCGAGAATAAAGAGTTTGTAAACTATCAAAAAGGAACTTATGCAAGCTATAAAACTCAATTTGAGAACGCAATTTTATCAGTTAATATCTCACTTGATGGCCACAATAAAATAAATGGTCTTTCTATTAAGCCTTATGAAGCAGTGAAGGTAAATGAAAGTATGGCAATTAATGCTTTGAATAATTATCCAAAAGAGATTTCAAATTTAATTTTCTCAAAGTGTAAAGATTTCCCTAACAACACGCAGCTCTCCATTGGCATAATTCATAACAATGAAATCAATTATTACGGAATAATAAAAGAAAATGACACCATAAAACCTATTGACAATAAAAACAAAATATTTGAAATTGGTTCCATTACAAAAGTATTTACATCAACCGTTTTAGCCTCATTAGTAGTGGAGAATAAAATCAAATTGACGGATTATATCAACGGCTATTATCCTTTTGCTTTTAAAGACAATACAAAGATTACATTTGAAAGTTTAGCCAATCACACTTCCGGATTACCCCGCCTACCTGAAAACTTGGATTTATCTAATGAACACAATCCGTACAAAAACTACAAAAAAAAGGAACTTGATGATTATCTTGAAAATATTGTAGCACTTGAAAGAGAACCTGCAAAAGCCTACTTTTACTCAAACCTAGGAGCAGGATTATTAGGCTATACACTTGGCTTATCTCAAAAAACAAGTTTTCAAGAATTACTGCAGAATAGAATTTTCGATAAATACGAAATGACTAATTCCTTTACAAGTTCAAATAATCTAAACAATAGCCTTGTAAAAGGACTAGATACGTATGGAGAAATAGTTTCTAATTGGGATTTTGACGTTTTGTTTGGTGGCGGTGGAATATTATCAGCTACGGAAGATTTGGTGAAATTTGCAAAGGCTCAGTTTAATCCCGAAAATACAGAACTATCCCTAACCAGAAAAACAACTTTTAAGGTCAACGAAAAGATGAAAATCGGTTTAGGTTGGCATATATTAAAATCTGAAAATGATAAAGAGCTGTTTTGGCATAATGGAGGAACGGCAGGATATTCTTCTACATTAGCTATTAGCATTGAAGATAAGAACGCCGTAATCATTTTATCTAATGTTTCAACTTTTAATCCCAAAATGAAAAACATTGACAGCCTTGGTTTCGGATTAATCGGGATACTAGAAAATAAATAACCCATATTAATCGAGTGGATGGCTTTGCGCTTCTGCTCGCACGTGTGCGTTTTTTGTTCAGCAAGGCAAGGACTCAAAGTCCGCAACAGCAATGTTCCCCTTTCGTCATTGCGCGGAGCGCTTTTTGCGACAAAGCAATCTGTTGTTACAAACTTTCCCCTAAACAGATTGCGTCGACAGAAAGTACACTGTCTCGCTATAACGGGTCGGGCAATTCTCATTATCGCAATAGCCCAATAGGTGCTGTCAAAAATTTGTATGTTTACAGGTCAACAAGATTATCGTATCAACTTATTCTTTTCGAGAAGTTATAGCGAGCGGTATTAATTCAACCTAAAATTCAAAAACGTCAACAAGATTAACTCGTATAAAATTAATTAAACTAATCAGTATGAAAATAAGAAGAGCAAATTTACAAGACATAGAACAAGTTACAAAGTATGGTCTCATTTTATTAAAACAACATTCCGAGCTCGATCCCTATTTTACTCCAATAGAATCCGTTGATAAGGTATATCGAAATTTTCTAGAAAAATGTTTGAATTCTGAGAACAGGCTTCTTCTGGTTGCTAAAAAAAACGGTAAACTAATTGGTTATGCTGCAGGAGAGATCCAAGCAAGATCACCAATATTCAAGATTGCTGAAAATGGATATATAAATGATGTATTTGTGGAAGGAGAATATCGTAAACTCGGTATAGCCAGAAAGTTCTTAATAGAACTTAAAAAGTGGTTTGAAAGCAAAGGCGTAGAACACGTTGAATTATCGGTACTTGTCAAAAACGAAATCGGAAAAAAAACATGGGCAAAGTTTGGGTTCGAAACTTACGAAATTAAGCAGAGAGTGGAAATGGGAAGCTTTAATATTATATAATGTACTGTGCAGGTGAGCCTATTGATAAAGAGTTTTTGCAAAGCAAATTTCCAAATTGTTAAAGCCAAAAAGTTGTATGTTTACAGCTAAATCAATGAAACTATCAATTTAATTTATACTTTAGGAAAGTTTTACAAATCCTAAAAAAGCATTTGCTACAAAAAAAATTCTTTGTTAAAATAGGAGCATCATAATGAATGACCAAGACAAAACAAGGGAAGAACTCATACTAGAACTGAAGAGATTAGAGCAGGAGAATAATCTACTAAAATTAACTTTTGAACAGAATATCACCGAACGAAGACTTGCTCAAGATAAATTTCGAATGCTATTTGAGCAATCTCCTGTAGGCATGGCAATGATAATTCACGAAACAGGTGATTTTTTAGAGGTCAATAACTCCATTTTAGAATCAACAGGATATACCAAAGAAGAATTTCTGAACTTAAGTTTCTGGGATATTACCCCCTCTGGAATATGAAGAACAAGAGGCTATACAGTTTCAAACATTAAATGAAACAGGTCGTTTTGGACCAAACTTTAAAGAATACATTCGCAAAGACGGTTCACGATACCCCCTTTCTATAAGTGGTTTTCTTTTTGTCGATACGGATAGAAGAAAAGTGGTTTGGGGCATTATTGAAGACCTTTCGGAGCGAAGAGCAAAAGAATTAATTATTGAGAAACAAAACAAAGAACTTAAAAAACTTAACGCTACTAAAGATAAGATTTTCTCAATTATTGCCCACGACCTAAAAAACCCATTCGCAGCTATTATCGGCTTTAGCGATCTTCTTTTAGAACAGATAAAGAATAAAAATATTGAAGAGATTGATGAATACGCACAAATTATCAACCAATCGTCAAACAAGGCGTTGGATTTGTTAATGAACCTTATGGAGTGGTCGCAAGTACAAACCGGCCGCATGAAATTCAAGCCAGAACATTTCGAGATAAATACAATTGTCAATGAAGCAATACTCTTAATGACAGTTAGCGCTGAGCAAAAGTCCATCGATATTTCAAGCACACTCTCCCCTGGCACTCAAGTTTATGCCGATAAAACCATGATTAGCATCGTGCTGAGAAATTTAATATCTAACGCCTTTAAATTCACCCAGCCTCATGGGAAAATTACTATTACATCAACTGTTGAGCAAGTTGAGCTAACTATTTCGATAATTGACAACGGAGTTGGAATTCCAGAAGAGCAGGTTGATATGCTATTCAAAATTGACAAAATGAGTTCGACCCTTGGAACACTACAAGAGAAAGGAACTGGGTTGGGTTTGATTCTTTGTAAAGAATTTATTAAACAAAACAACGGCAAAATTTGGGCTGAGAGTATGGTAGAGAAAGGGTCGAATTTCTCTTTTTCATTGCCACTACACAAATAAGACAACCACAATACTGATACCCAAAATAGTATGAGCATTAATTGGATTGTTTTTGTTTAGCATGGCATGGATAACAAGTCCGCGTCAGTACTGCTTTTATTGCGTCATTGCACTCTCCCCTCTTTTCCTGTCATTACACTTTCCACTTTCCGTAATCGCACTCTTCCTGTCATTGCGATACCGACGTACTTTGACGGGAGAAGCAATCTTTTATTACGAGCTAAATCTGCTCAACAGGCCTAAATTATTGGTATGATAAATGTGCGGAGTGATAGATTGCTTCTAAAACTCCCATAAAACATGAGTTTTATTGCAATGACGGAAAGGGACAGATTGCTTCAACAGAAAGTACGCTGTATCGCCTGTTTTATCTCAAAATACTGGATAGATGAATAAAAATAGATTGAAACCACAAAAGGCACTAGACATGTCTTATTCAAAAAACTTGAACTCTATATCATTGGTCATCACATGAACAGCCCTAAAGTCCTCAATTACCCTAATCTGATGCTCTATTTTTGGGGGCACAATAAAACTGTCGCCCTGCTTTAGTACATGCTCAGTACCGGACAATGCCAAAACACATTCACCTTCCAGTACAATCAGTACAGACTCAATGTTTGCAAGATGTTTCGGCAAAAGGTCTCCAGCGTTAGCCTCCATCTGTTTAGCAACAAATTTTCCCCCTCTAGCCAATAGCCTTACTTTGGGTTTGGTTACTTTTTCCATAGTATGCCTTTTAAATGGTTCAATTCTCTTATCCGTTAAACAAAAGTTTTATGGAGATGTTTTGTCCTTATTAGGAGGAGAATGGGCTGGGAAGTAAAAGAACACAGCCAACACACACAAACACCCTCGATAAATCACATCTTAAAAAAATGAGCCATAAGCATATATACGATGAAAACGGTAAGCAACTTTGCTGTACCCTGGAAGAGAAAATAAACCTTATTGCCGACCTGCAACTAAATAACGAACACGAAGAGGATGGCTGTTGCGCTACCACTAAACCTGTTTTTGAAAGAACAAAAAAGGAAGCACAAACAATCGAAAATGCTAACAACCATTCAAGTGGTAACAGCATTACTTTGAGAATTTTTTTCCCCGCAATTATTTCATTCCTATTACTATCTATTGCAATTGTTCTTGATAATTTCTTTTCCCAGCCTTGGTTTTTGGGTTGGTTAAGGGTTGCTTGGTACATATTGGCCAATGCGCCAGTAGGATTACCTGTTTTAAAAGAAGCAGCTAAAAATATTTTTCAGGGCAAAGTTTTTTCCGAATTCTTCTT
>JAQUJY010000108.1 GCA_028680705.1 Bacteroidales bacterium | reverse complement strand
TCGGGTAGCGATAGCCAACCAATTACTGTATCAATTCGGCTCTCAAATGATATTTTCTGATCGTAAGGCTTCCAGTGCGAAGAATAACTCCCCCCAATTGGGGCTTCGGATCCAACCCAAAAAAACATAGCCGCCTTTAGTCCCTGCCTTTCGGCAGTTAACCATATGGGTTCCCCACCATAAAACGCTGGGTTCTCCACCGCATCCCTATCTCCAATAGAATAATAGCCTAATTCTTTATCAAAGAATCTATTGCAAACTATCCCATGATTATCTGGATATAAGCCAGTAGCAATACTATAATGGTTTGGAAAAGTTTTTGATGGATAGCATGGAATCAAAGCTTTCGCTTTTACCCCTTGCTCCGCCATACCATTCAACGTTGGCGTATTGGCTATATTAGGATAATCCCAACGAAATGCATCAAGCGAAAGAATAACTACATACGAATCATTCTTAAGTTTGGTTTCTGGTTTGCAGGCAATCAGTGCACTTCCTATAGTGAGGAGTAGAACTATTTTAAAAAACATTCGTTTTATCATGGTATTTATTTTTATTTAGTCAAACAATAAAAGTAACCATTTTATATAACAATTGGTTGAGGATTGAATCTTTAACTCCAAATTTAGACAAACAATCAAAAACATTGATTAACCAATTTGATGTTATACTACCCTACATTATTGGAGAATCTCATTAATTTTATGGCTAATCATTTTGTCTGCCACCCAGTCGTTCGCCCTACTTATATACCCTTCAACATCGAATTTACGTTTGCACCCGTTATAATTCATAAATCGAATTTTACCGAATACAGGTCTTTTGCCCCAGGCCCTATCATGAACACCACCTATACTCCATGCAATACCGGCATAGCCATTGGGGTCTCTCCCATCCAAACTATATTTATCGTTTAGGTAAATGGCAAATTCCATTGCCTCTGAAACATCCTCTGTCCATTCAAGTATCTTTTTGGCCCAGTACATCCTCATATAACCATGCATTTTGCCAGTATGTACCATCTCCAGCTGTGCAGCATTCCACAAATCATCATGCGTATTTGCATTTTCAAACTCTGTCAGTAAGTAAGTAAATTCCCTCTCATCGTTAGCATGCTCTGCCAACGATATCTTGGCCCAATTGTGAAAACCATTCGGGTTATCATAATCATTGTTGTAAAAGCAAAAGTTATCGGATAACTCTCTTCGAACTACTAGTTCATCAAGAAATGCCTCCTTATCGATTACTGGAGCATCTGCCTTAACAATATTAACGGCAACCCTTTGGGCAGATAAGTGACCAAAATGCAAATAGGGAGAAAGATTTGATTGTCCGTTTGCCAACGGATCATTTCGTTTAGAAGAGTACCCGTTTAACTTGTTTGCAATAAAATCTTCAAGCATAATACTACCTTCAACAAAGCCAGGTTTTAGCCAGTTTATGGGTTTTACCTCAGTATTCGGACTAAGCCAATGTAGCGCTTCAATAACATTAGTACTCTGTTTTTGTAGTTTAACTTTTAGAGTTGGCAGCTGCGGAAAATCGGTCAAAAACTCGGGGAGTAGTTTTTTCAGCTTGGGTCGGAGCGTATATGCAGCAAATTCTACCTTTTGCGACACAAATCTACAGGGCACAATATTATGCGCATCAACCTCTATATGGTTAATTTTTATGCTACTGCTTAACTCCGCTTTCCAGGCTTGCTTTACTTGCAAGGGATCAAAATCGGATACCAACAAGGCAGCCTCCACCTCATGGACAAAGGAGTTTAAAGTACTGGGTGGCTCACCCAAAAGAAGATGAAAAGAAGCACCCAAGGCATTAACCTCCTTTTCAACCTGCTGTAAACCTTTTATCAAAAAATCGTAATGCCTAGTATTGGCATTACAAAAGTTAGGCGCCAGTGTAAACACAATATAAAGGGGCACTAACAGTTCATTGGCTTTATTAGCAGCAAAAAGCAAAGCCCAGTTGTCGTGCACTCGCTGTTCGCGAGACATCCAATAAACAACTGGGCCTTTTTTTGCTACAGGTATTTTATCTATTATGAAAACCCTGTGGGGATTAACCATATACAAAATTACCTTTGACGATCCTTAAACAAATATTTATCCGATTGCATTAAAATATCAACATACTGCGAACGACGATAGGCAAAAGGGTCCTTGATATTCTTACGTGAAAGTTTTCCCTTAAAATCTTCAATGCTATCATAACCTTTACTGTCCATCCACTTTTCGATATCGGATAGGATGGTTTTTATATGATCGGTTCCGTTTTTATAGAGCGAACTAACGACCTGAAAAGCTGATGCCCCAGTAAGAATGGCTTTTATTGCATCGGCACCTGTTATTATTCCTCCTGAACTAGCAATATCAGCTTTAATATTGCCATAGAGCAAGCCAGTAAACCTTAGCGCAAGCCTTGCATCGTAACTATTGCTGAGCACAATACTTTGCTTTAACGATTCTTTTTCGATATCGATATCGGGTTGGAATAGTTTATTAAAAAGCACAAAACCTTTAGCTTTCCCAACATCCATACCGCTAACCACCGACAATGGATTTGTATAGAAAGGGCTAAGCTTAACGGCAATTGGAATTTTTATTGATTTTTGAACCTTATTAAGAGTGTTAATCTGCTGTTTTATTGTATCGGCACCAGCCGTATCAAAGTTTCGGGGGGTAATGTAGAAGTTCAGTTCAATGGCATCTACACCTGTCTCTTCAATCTGTTCCGCATACTCAACCCATGTATCATCGCGTATAGCGTTTAGGCTTGCTATAACGGGTATATCAATACTCTGCTTTGCTCTTTTTAGCATAAGCAGATGTTCTTTAGGCCCAGCGTGTTTTAGCGTTGGGAACAGGCTTGTCATCTCCGCATTTCGATCTGCATACTCTTGCATGGCATCCATCATCTCCATCTCTTCGAGTTGGATTTGTTCTTCGAAAAGCGATTTAATTACAATTGCACCTGCATCTTTAAGTTTATGCAATTTTTCAGGATCGCCAGTTAACGACGAAGCCCCAACGATTAAAGGATTCTTTAAGTTTAACCCTAGGTAGGTGGTTTTTAAATTTGCCATAACTTTAGGTATTAGCGGTTCAGATTAGTATTCAATTAAAATTACAACGTATAGGCGTTTAAAATTCTTTTTATGAGATGCTTATAATCATTATTCCATTTATAATCAGTAAAGTTTTTGGCATTAATAGCAATCACCAACTCTTTTTCAGTATCAACAAATACGTACTGATCGCCATAACCTGCCGCATAGAACGCATGGCTAGGATCACCGCTAGGTTCAACCCACCAATGCAGACCATAGCCAATATCTTTGGTCTCAACAAACTTTGAGGTTGAAAGTGTTACCCACCTCTCAGATACTACCTGTTTGTTTCTCCACTGCCCTTTATTTTGCATGAGCATGCCTATTTTAGCCATATCCCTAGTGGTAAGCGAAAGACCACCCCATGCCGGATTTCCATTACCCGGATAAATATCCCAATGGTAATTTTGGATATCCAACTTTTGGAAAATAAACTCATCAACAAAATCGACAAAATCCATCCCGGTTGAACGGCAAATAATCTCCTTAATTAAATCGGAGCAAGCACTGTTGTAGGTAAACTTGCCCCCTGGCAATGAATCCATGGGTAAACTAAGAATCAGGGGAATCCAATTATCAGAATTTTGGCTAAGTTCAACCAGCTGATTTCCTGCATATGAATAATGGGGTGTCCATTCGTCCCAATCAAACCCTGCAGTTTGTGCTAAAAGGTGCCTAAGGGTAATCTGCCTTTTAACCGGATTGGCATTAAAGATGTCCTCATATTCTGGGAAAAAATCATGCACAGGCTCATCAATTGTTACAATAAAGCCATTGTCGATACATATACCAACGGCAATGGAAGTTATGCTCTTTGTTACAGAGCTAATTGGATGAAGTGTGGAGACCTGCGAAAACCCGAAATATTTCTCGTGTACAAGTTTAGCCCCTTTAAAAATTACTAAACTAGATACTTTCCCATACCTGTCATTCCTAATATCCCTATCTATTGCCTTTATTGAATCTACATTTAAAAAAACATGAGGAGGACGTTGTGCAAAAGAAGAAAACCCTGTTAGCGTGTAAAAAACTAACACAGCATGTAAAATATGCTTTTGAGTAATTTCCATTCCTTTTGACAGACTTTAAGGATGAGTATTGATAAAGTTAAAAATAAAAAGATGCCAAACCTATAATTCTCACTTAACTTTCCAATAGGTAACTATAAACAAGTTGAATTGTTCAACGCATTAAACAGTGTATAAACAAAATGAATTATAAACTACCAAATACTTTTTTCAATCTTTCAAGTGCTTCTTGAACATTGCTTTTTGGAGTGGCAATATTCATTCGAAAAAAACCAGTCCCATCTAAACCAAACATTTGACCATCATTAAGCGCAAGACCGGCATCACGAGTAAGCATACGTACTAGTTCAGAATGATTAATACCAAAAGCATTAAAATTTAACCAGAGCAAATATGTTCCCTGTAGCTCAACCATAGTAAGTTTGGGAATGTAAGCATCGAGATACTCTTTTACAAGGGCAATATTCTCGCCAATATACTCTAAAACCTGATCAAGCCACATTTGACCATCAGCCGAATAGGCCGCCTTAACTGCCTCGTAACCCATAATACTCCCATGCCCTGTGCCATTAAGTTCAACCTGCCTATTATAGGTTTCCAGCATATCAGGATTTGATAAAATGGCATAGGCTGACGTTAAGCCCGCAATGTTAAATGTTTTGCTGGCCGAGTTAAATGTTATAGTCTTTTCGGCTATTTGAGGTGATAGTGATGCAAAAGGGACATGCTTATGGGGTTTAAAGATTAAATCTGCATGGATTTCGTCTGAAATAACTGTAACATCATATTTTAGGCATATCTCAGCCATTTTGGCCAGCTCATCTTTTGTCCATACCCTGCCAACGGGATTATGTGGATTACAAAGAATAAAGAGTTTAACCCCACCCTTCATTTTCTCTTCCAAGGCCTGAAAGTCAATATGATATGAATTATCTATGTAAGTTAATGGGCTCTTTATTAACTCGCGCCCGTTATTATTAATTGCGTAGAAAAAGGGGTGATAAACAGGAGTTTGCACAAGTACCTTTTCACCTGGTTGAGTAAAGGCTTGCACGGCATGGTTAAGCCCTGCAACAATACCCGGTGTAAAGGCAAGCCAAGAGGGTTGTATCTCCCATCCATGCTGATTATACTGCCATTGGACAATAGCATTATTATATGCATCATCAGCATGAGTGTAACCTAAAATAGGGTGATTTAGCCTCTGAATTAGCCTATTGATGATAAATGGAGGTGTGGCAAAATCCATATCGGCCACCCACATCGGCAATGCTTGTGCATTACCAAAAAGGGAGTTGAGTCTATCTAACTTTATGGCTGAGGTATTTGCCCTATCAATAATTGTAGAAAAATCATACTTCATCACAAAAGTTTTAAGTTTTTAAATATTTTTCCTGAATTTAATCTTGCAGAACCTACGAAGTTAATAATTTGAGCGCTGTTATAAAACCATCTAGCAATAAAAAAAGGGCAACCTTCTGATATGCTCAAAAGTTGCCCTTCTCTAAAACAGTTATACGATATTAGCCTACCAACTGGCTTAACTGTGAGAACGACTCATCAACAGAGCCTAACAAATCGCTATAAATTTGCTTATAATGTTTACGCGTCTGCTTTCTGTCGGCATCCTTAGCGGGATTATTCACCCTATGAATAAAATCATTACGCTTGCCCACAACCCCCTCAATAATTTCAACAACCTTATCCCTATTCTTATCACCGTTTAGGTATAGGTAAGTGTAGCAGTCCGATACTACCTCGCCAACAAGAAAATCGATATCCTTTTTAATGTCTCTTAAACTTGCCATAGAATAATCTTTATGATATTAATAATGGTGCAAAAGTATGAAAAAAACTAAAACAAATGGATTTGTTTACAAAATGCTTACTTTTATTGTTCAAACTACTACTTATTACAGCATTATGGATAGAGCTAGTACGCTAAGTAAAACTATTAGCACCTTTGACAAACTTACTAAGGAAGCCGAAATATTATTCGATTCACAAAACATACTCCCAAATTCGAGTATAATGATTGAAGAGTTCTTTGAAAGGACTCTTAATCCATACCTAGAGCAGCTTAAACAAACCGTGGACAACCTACCTATAGATGATTATACCCCTATCATTATTGGTAAATGGATAAAAAACTTACAAACTAAACTACAAAGTAACAACGTTACGGATGTTAAGCAATACGCTGAAGTACTGTATATAAGGCAAAAGTATATTCCTGTATTGATTGAAGAGTTACAAAGCATTAAACTTGAGGTTTTGGAAAGGCTTTATGCTTATGAAGAAAGCCCTATTGAAACCGTAAAGAGAAGGCACATTGAAGCATCTGAAACAATTCTAACACCAGAGGGAGCAGCCATAACCATTAGTAATCTATTAAACTTTAGGATACTAAGACAGGATATGGATATAACAACACTACTAGCCTCTATTTGCCCTTTACTTGGAGTTGACCACAAAGAGGTTGGGAAACATATTAGCCTAAATGCGAGTACGTATAGACTAGAAGCTGATGCAACAGCTGAGGAGATTGAAAAAACTTCAGTGATTTTTAGGTCGATATTAGCACGGATAGAAAACGAAGCAATGATTAAGCGAAAGAATGAATCTGACTAGTTATAGGGGATACAGCGATATGAAAGGTTAACATCAGGCAACTCGAAAAGCACCATACCCTCATTAAGCAAATCCTCATCATCCTCATGATAGTTCCAAATAACATCTACCTCCATACCATTCTTATGGAAATTGGCGATTTTTTTCATCACATCCCTAAGATATTTATACGACGATGAATTGATGTACTTAAAGTTAAAATCGATAACTAGTTTGATTTTCTCCTTATCCTTAACAGTATCATAAAACTCGTCAAGCCAGTCAAGAATAGTTTTATAAAACTCCTTGGCATTCTCTGGATGAGAAATTCCGGAGATTGAAAATACGTTCGTTGCAGGATCAAAATAGATCTCAGGTGTATCTATTGCTGCTTCAATTTTTAATGCTTTCATAATTTCACTGCTTCCTAAAGCCAAGTAAAGGTAGTTCCTTTTGGTTTATTGTTCAATATTTCAAGTGGATTCTCAAACCTATTTTGACTAAAACACCTTTTTGATAGTTCAAATAATTTTCTGGAACGATTAAAATGATATTCGGACGACTATGTGAATAACTCTAACTTTACTTTTTTATTGCTGATTTTCGAATATCAAACCTCGGGAAAAGCGAGTTGTTTCTCTATAAAACCATTGGCTATTTGGTTGATGATACGAAAACCTATTTAAAGCCCGACACGAATAACTAAACAAATCTGATCTGTAAACAAACTCTCGAGTAACTTGTTGCCAGAAAGACTTATAGTAAATTCAAATCTCAGGTTTAGCAAACCCTTAACAACAGGTTTTCAACTGCCTTACGCGCGACTATAAGGTAAGATACCCAACCAAACACAGCAAAAACATATTTAAGAAAGAAACCCTTGCCTACACAAGGTATTTCATTGGGTTAGTCTCGAAAGAACAAAAGAATACGAATAAAAATCCCCTCAGGTGAACTTACAGAGAATATCCTTTTAATTTCCCTTATAGGTCAGCAATATCATGTGCTTTGTATACTGAGGTTTCCAAAACAGACTATTCTAAGCCTTTCAATAAACACGCTGAAATATATAAATACAGAATTATTCCTCAAGAAAATGACCTAAAACTTTTCCGATTGAACTCTCAAAATTGAATATTAACTCATACTTATCGTTCACTAGCTTAACAAGCAGGGTTCCACTAGTGAACTCACCCCGTTTTTTCCCACTTTCGCTTGAAGGGGTCCAGCCAATTGCAAATTCGCCCCATATCTTATCCTCATCACTACCAGCTATCATAGTATAAGTTCCCTCCTTGATGTTCTCATCCGTTATCCGAAAAACAACTAAATCACCAGTTCCAGCAGACCACTCCAAAGTTGAACAGTTAAACGTAACACCTGAAGTAGAAAGCGCTATCGTAGAATTTCCTTCACCTAAATCATCACAAATTATAAAATTCTCAAGCAGATAAAGCGTATCCTTATAGGTAAAACCATTCGGACCTCCGGAGATATAAATATTCTCCGTTACATTGTCTGTACTGGTCTCGTTTGCAACTATCTGCATCACAGCATATACCCCAGCCAAGCCAAAGGTATGCTTAGGGTTTTCTTCGTACGAAATATTGCCGTCATTAAAGTCCCATGCAACTGAACGTATATTATCTGAACAATTTGTAAAAGTAATCTCATCCCCTACCTTTAAATCTACTTTAGGCGAATAATCAAAACAAGCTACTGCTGCAGGGTTAGAAGAACTATCATCATTACAGCTAACAAAAAAAACCAATACAGCAGATAAAAGTAAAATTTCAGTCCTCATATCAAACATTTTTATTTTAATGATTAAATTTTCTAGCACAATTAAGGTTATATCAGTTTTCAATCAACTATTGCTAAAACCTTGTAAGTTAAAACTGAAAACCCGTAAAACCATTGAGCCAAAGTAGTTAACACATACAAAACTTGGGTAAAGTTAATATATCTATTCTTGTTCTACCTAAAATAGGTGACGATTAATAAAAAAAGATTGCTACAACAATTAATAAAATAAAAAAAACAACATAGTTACTTCTAATTATCTTTAATCGCATGAGTGCAGTATGAAATAAAACAGTTTTTACTCCTTCCCTCCACTCTGTAACAGTAGGAAGGGAAGTTTTTACGCTAACAGTTCATAGATTTAATTGTTCGTGCAACTAAAAAGGAATATGTGATTCTGCTCAGCAATAAATTGAGGAAACTTTCCTTTTTATTCATATTTTCGTATTCTAGAATAAACAAATGGCTTTAATCCATAACTAGCGGAAAATGATGTGATTCAGGTAAGTTCAACCTCTGTTAACAAGCAAATAGGATACTATAAACAGGAAATTATGTGTAAAAAACTTATATCAATATTTTTAATCCTCGGATGCATACTTTTTTCAATGGTAT
>JAQUJY010000023.1 GCA_028680705.1 Bacteroidales bacterium | reverse complement strand
AATATTTCTTTTTAAAAACGATAGGGGTACTGGCAATCTATACACTTCGGAGAAAAAGAATGGCAAATGGGAAAAAGCACAAAAAATGGGTAAGCAGATCAACACCCGTAGTTGGGAAACATTTGCCTCAATATCGCCTGATGGTAAAACCTTGTTTTTCTCCTCGAACAGAAAGGGAGGGAAAGGGGGGCTTGATATATATTACAGCGAGTTGAAACCCGATGGAAGTTGGGGAAGCGCAATAAATATAGGTGAATCAATTAATACTCCATTCAACGAAGAAGCACCATACATGACTCCCGATGGCAAAACGCTCTTCTTCATTTCACAAGGACACAACAGCATTGGTGGCTACGACATATTCTACTCTGAGAAAGTAGACGAGAACCAATGGTCGTCTCCAACAAACATGGGCTATCCCATAAATACTACCGACGATGAAATGGCCTTTTTCCCTCTAAGTAAAACTGAAGCTCTGGTTTCGCATGTAGAAAAAAATAAGCCAAACGTTAGACAAATAAAAAAAATATCAATATCGACTGCACCAGAAATAATTGAAATTTTGCTTACTGGGAATATTACTCTTGATGATAACTCTGAGATTAGTGCAGATTACATAGGCATTGAAATAACCAACAGCAAAACAAAGGAAAACATTGCCAATCTTAAGGCCAAGGAACAAACAGGAAAATTCAGCATAAAGTTACCCGTGGGTGAATACCTTTTAACTGCCACAGCCAACGAATATACAACAAAGCAGTTATCTGTTGTTATTCCCGAATCATTTTCGCAACCCGAATACCCTGTGAACATTAACCTAATTCCAAAAGAGGTTACTTCGGGCGAGTACCATTCAATCAGTAGTATTCTATTTGATTTTAACGAATTTGAACTGAAACAGGAGGTTCTTTTTGAACTTGAAAAACTATATGCAATTCTACTAGAACACCCAAGTATACACATTGAGGTATGCGGACATACCGACAGCAAAGGATCTGCCAAACACAACCGTGAATTATCACTTAAAAGAGCCAATGCTGTAATCGACTATATTGTGGCAAAAGGTATTGATTCAACCAGATTTATTGCACGTGGTGCTAGTGCATTCGAAAACATTGCCGCTAACTTTAAACCTGATGGTAGCGACAATCCCGAAGGAAGGTGCTTGAATAGAAGAGCATCAATAAAGATTATAAAATCCGATAAAAGCATTTCCATTACGAGCGAAATTACTGTACCAGATCACTTAAAGCCCCACAAACAGCTCTACACTATTTTGCTTACACCAATTAACACTAATGTAGCAAGCATATGGCTGGGCAATATTAAGAACTACTCAAAACTTGATCCCAAGAAAATCACAGGGCATAAAAACCAATGGGCGTATACGGTTGGCACTTATGAGCATAAGTCGCATGCCCTAAAACTATTAAATTATGCTATCGATACTGGTTTTCCAAGAGCAACAATTATCGGCATAAATGATCTTAGCAAACTCATTGCCCGCACAATAGAGGATTATGCCCTCCCAGTAATTGGTAACTTTACAATTCAAATCATGCCTCCGCAGGATGCTAAGATATCACCTTCAGCATTCAAGGGGCTTGAGGTAAATAAGACTAAGAGGAAAAACGGATACCACTACACCTTTGGAAAGTTTGAGGACAAAACAATCGCCCTTGAAGAGTTGGAAAAAATTAAAACTTTAGGCTTTAAGGATGCATTCATAGTAAAAACCGCTAACCGCGGAGAAGAGGAAGCAGAATGAGCAGCAGCACGCTAGAAAATAATCTGATTAAACTTAGAGCTCCTGAACCTTCTGATATTGACTTACTTTACTCCTGGGAAAACAATATGGAGATTTGGAAGGTTAGCAATACAATTACCCCTTTTTCTAAGCATATCCTCAAGAAATATCTTGAAACTGCCCATCTTGATATATGGGAAACCAAACAGCTAAGGCTTGTTATCGAAGCTAAAACCCAGAGCTCATTGATGCACATACCTGTTGGGCTTGTGGATCTTTTTGATTTTGATCCGTTTCATCTTCGTGCAGGAGTTGGAATCCTTATTGCAAACACAAAGCACAGGCAAAAAGGCTACGCTAAAGAAGCCATATCACTAATCACTCTATACGCTTTTAAAACGCTCCAACTGCATCAGCTATACTGCAATATCGCAACAAATAACACAATTAGCTTGCAACTATTTGAAAATGCGGGTTTTCAAGAAATTGGGGTAAAAAAGGAGTGGCAGAAATACGCTAACTCTTGGATTGATGAGGTAATGCTACAGCTGCTAAATCCACTTGATGCCATAACCAAAAGTTAACCAATTTGACTAAAAAGAGGAACCTCTGGAATTGACTTAAATTGCTTGCTCTGCAAGTCAACTCTACTACAATAGTGCTTAATACCATTGGTAACCACTAAATAACTCGCTTTTAGGCTTAAATTGTATCGTGCAGCCTGAGAGAACGTCTCGGTATCTAACTTTACCACAGGTGCCTTACACTCAACAACCAATAGCGGTTTACCACTTCTTGCGTAAGCAACAATATCTGCTCTCTGGAGCATCCCATTTACGGTAACCGCAAATTCAATGTTAATTAACCCAGCAGGATACCCCCTGTGCACTATAAGATAATTCACAAAATGCTGCCTAACCCATTCCTCGGGAGTTAACGCAACATACTTTTTCCTTATTGTATCGTATATTTGATGCTGCTCTTTGTAAAGCCTTGTTTTAATATCGAACTGCGGAAGATTTAGAGTTACATGCATTGTTAGAAACTTTTCACAAAGATTAGAAAAGAACCTCGATGTTCAAAAAGGATTGGAAAGAACATTACTGAAAGGGTCGAAAAAATTTGTATTTTTGTAAATATTAGTACAGTTCTATGCCCGATAATTACATTCATAAAAATAAACAGATAGTAATGAATGATGATATGAAAACAAAAAATGAAATCGTAAAAGACTGGCTTACCAGATACACTGGACAGAGACTTGAGGATTTTGGCTCATATATACTACTCACAAACTTCAGAAACTACCTCGACTATTTTGCGGAGTATAATAACACCCACATTGTTGACCCGAATGCCAATATGCCATGCGCTACTGCCGACGATATCACCATGATTGATTTTAGCATGGGAAGCCCAAATGCAGCCACAATTATGGATTTGCTTAGTGCGATTACACCTAGCGCAGTGCTTTTCCTCGGGAAATGTGGTGGAATTAAGAAAAAAAATGAGCTGGGCGACTTAATTCTCCCCATAGCAGCCATTAGACACGAAGGAACATCCAACGATTACCTCCCTCCTGAAGTACCAGCACTCCCCGCTTTTAACCTACAGCGCGCAGTTTCAACTACTATACGAAACTTTAACCGCGACTACTGGACGGGTACCGTGCTCACAACCAACCGAAGAGTGTGGGAGTACGATGAGAAATTTAAGAACTACCTTAGAGAGGTAAGGGCCATGGCCGTTGATATGGAAACCGCCACCATATTCATTGTAGGATTTGCCAACGAAATTCCATCAGGAGCACTTTTGCTCGTTTCAGATCAACCCATGATATCGTCAGGAATAAAAACATCCCAAAGCGATAAAGAAATAACCAACCTTTTTGTTGAAGATCATATTAAAATCGGTATTGAATCGCTTAAAGAACTGAGGGATAACGGAAAATCGGTAAAACATCTAAGGTTTTAAAATAGTATAAATGGCCAAACGCAAAACGGTAGTAGAGCTTAGTCGAGAGATTATAGCTGAACTTAACAAGAAGATTTACAAACCAATATACGTTTTAACAGGGGATGAGTCATACTATATCGACCTCATCTCCGACTATATTGCTGAAAACATATTATCCGAATCGGAAAAATCGTTTAATCAAACCATATTATACGGAAAAGATATTGACATAAAAACGATAATTGAAACATCACGTCGATTCCCGATGATGGCAAACCAGCAGGTTGTTATAATTAAAGAGGCCCAACAGATAAAAAAACTTGAGGATCTTGAGATTTACCTTAAAGCACCACAGAAATCGACAATACTAGTAATATGTAATAAGCTGGGACCTGGTGTAAAGCTTGGGGGAAAAGTAAAAAAGATGTTTTCACTTGCTGCAAAGGTGGGCATTGTCTTTGAGTCGAAAAGACTTTACGATAACCAAATCGCAGCATGGATTGCTAACTATCTAAAACCCTCGGGAGTCACCATCTCACCCCAATCGGCTGAACTGCTTAAGGACTATCTTGGTAACGACCTTAGCAAGGTGGTTAACGAACTCGACAAGTTAATTATTACCCTACCCAATGGTGCAAAGCAAATTACCACAGAGCATATTGAACAAAACATTGGTATAAGCAAAGACTTTAACCGCTTTGAACTTAACAATGCTATTGGGAAAAGGGATATAGTCAACGCCAACAGAATCGTTAATTTTTTTGCAAAAAGCCCAAAAGCAAATCCGCTAGTACTCACAATATCTTCAATTTACGGATTCTTTAACAAGGTTTTCACTTACCATTTCCTTCCCGATAAGGCTGAAAGAACAGTTGCCACAAAACTTGGCGTGCACCCCTTTTTCGTTTCGGATTACACAAGAGCTGCGCGAATTTACTCTCCTCGAAAATGCGTCCAAATATTCAGCCTACTCAGGGAGTACGACATGCGATCGAAAGGTGTGAACAACGAAAGTGTTGAACACGGTGAACTTTTAAAAGAGTTAGTATTTAAAATTATGCATTAGCCCAAGCTAGAGTTAAACCACTTAGCTCCGATTAGCATTAAAAGTAAATCAGCATGACCATACCCATTATTATAATAACCGCCATAGTATCCATTATGTCTCTCAACAACAGGGCATTAATGGATAAACTGCAATTTAATCCATATAATACCTACCACAAAAAACAGTGGTACAGGCTAATAACCCACGCTTTTGTTCATGCTGATTATATGCACCTATTCATCAACATGCTCGTTTTTCTGTCGTTTGGGATAGCAGTTGAGAAGATGTTTGGCGAACTCAAACTCATTGGTATTATATCAAATCCAACATTTCACTTCGTTACTCTTTATCTTGGCGGAACCATTATTGCTAGCCTCACAACGCTAAAAAAGCATAAGGATAACTATTACTACAATTCGGTTGGCGCTTCGGGTGCTGTTTCGGCCATAGTATTCACTAGTATTTTTTTTCAACCACTAAGCAATTTGTATCTCATGGGAATTATCCCCATTCCCGCTATTGTTTTTGGCGTGGTTTATCTAGTTTACTCAAACTATATGAGCCGAAAATCAACAGATAACATTAACCATGACGCTCACTTTATTGGGGCTGTTTTCGGGTTTATTTACCCATTACTAATCGACCCCAAACTTTTCAAAATCTTCTTAAACCAGTTAGGGCTATGGGTCAACTAACAATTGAGTACCATAATATAAACACCCGCAAAAGAATCTACAACTACGTTGTAATTGTTGCATACTTTAACGAAAAACTGGTTTGGGTGCGCAAAAAAGGGGCAACAACATGGGAAATCCCAGCTGGTCATGTTGAGAAGGGTGAAACCCCTAACCAAGCAGCTGAAAGAGAATTATGGGAAGAAACGGGAGCGTTGCAATATGCACTATCTCCAATCTGCGATTTTAGCATTAAAACAGAAAACGGGACAAGCTACAACAGGCTTTTCTACTGTCAAATTGAGAAAATTGGGGAACTGCCCATTTCAGAGATTGAAGAGATTGATTTTAGAAATGATATTCCTAGCCAGCTTACCCACGGCAAAATTCAGCCAAGGCTTATTGAAAGGGTAATGGTTAAAATTGAGCAAACTGATGCAGGATAGAAGAAACTATATCTGGCTAAACGGCGATTTTATTAGAGCCGACATGCCTGCCATAGGGGTAAACAACAGAGCTTTTGCCTATGGTGATGGTTTTTTTGAGTTTATCCATGCCTATGGTACCGAGGGGAAACACCTAAGTCTGCATTTAAACCGAATGCTGAATAGTATGAAGATTTTGGCGATGATCCCACCTCCATTCCTAAACATACAGTTCCTATCGAATGAAATTAAACGGACACTTAATAAGAATAGAATTTTTGGTAGCTCTAGGGTTAGGGTCACCGTTTATAGGAATGAGGGTGGCCTATATGCGCCTACAAATAACGAGATAGGGATGATTATACAAACAGATGACCTTGACCAAAATTTTTACCCATACAATAGCAAGGGCCTGGTTGTAGATATATACACCGATATTCGTAAACCCATAAACATATTATCGCCCATTAAAAATTGTAGCGCCTTGCTTTATGTATTAGCTAGCACCCATATGCAGCAAAACGGGCTGGATGACTGTATACTAATAAACGATCAAAACAGGATTATCGAAGCTACCTCTTCAAATTTATTTGCCCTTAAGGGCGATAATTTAATAACTCCGCCAATAAGCGATGGTTGCGTTTCAGGTGTAATGCGAAGCATTATTATTAAACTAGCCCCCAAACTGAAATTAAACGTAATTGATAATCAGCCAATAGAGCCTTCTGCTTTACTAAATATGGATGAGCTGTTTCTAACTAACGCCATTAAAGGGGTGCAGTGGATTGTTGGACTAAGAACCAAAAGGTATTTTGGAATGATTAGCAAAAGGATTAGTCATGAATTGAATAAACTCACCTTTCCCGATCAGTTCAAGGATGGGTTTTCGGGGTAAATAGTCCAAGGTTTGTATTTTGGGCCCATTTGTCTCACAGTTCGATTCCAAAGATCCTCTTTCCCTGCCATAATTTGAACAAGATCCAGTTCAGAAACAACCCAACTGTGCTCTTTGAGCTCATCGGAAAGTTGACTCTCTCCCCAACCTGCATATCCCATAAAAAACCTTATCTGCCTTGCTGTTAACTTTTTTTGTTCTATCAATACTTTCACCACATCAAAGTCGCCACCCCAATACAAACCATCGGAAATTTTTATTGTATTTGGGATAATATCGCCCAAGGTGTGGATAAAATGGATGCTATTTGATTCAACTGGACCTCCCACGGATATTGTTGCAGCAAAATCGGGGAAATCAGGAAGAAAATCCTTAAGGTTTAAGTCTACAATATTATTTAGCACAAAGCCAATCGTTCCCTTTTGGTTGTGCTCAACAATAATAATAATAGATCTCTTGAAATACTGATCCATTAGCCCAGGCTGTGAAATAAGCACTCTCCCCTCCTTAGGTAGAAAGGGTTTATGATTAATCTTAAAAAAATCAATGTTTCGCTCCATAGCTATAATCGTTTCAAAAAAGGATAACTTTAAGATAACAAAATTAAGAACAAATTTATTAATCAACGATGGCTTTAAAACAAATCCTAAAACATAGGCTTAAATATAGTTCAGATTAGAGTACCTAATCGTCAAAAGATGTGCCAATATACAAGCATTTATCACTATAATCCATTGATGATACTAAAAAACTGTGTCAAATTACATCTTCGCATGTTTTTGAAACCACCATGTATTCACCTATTAAGCATAATTTAGCTATTAAACAATTGAAATTAGCTTACTAAAATTGTATATTAGCTAAACAAACAGTTTTTTAACCAAAAAATATTACCATGAAATTTGAACTACCTAAGCTCAACTATGATTTAGACGATTTAAGCCCAATTATCAGTAAACAAACTCTTGAATTTCATCACGGGAAGCACCATCAAGCCTACGTTAATAACTTAAACAACCTAATAAAGGGCACCAAGTTTGAGAATGCAGATCTTGAGACAATTATTAAGGAAGCCGATGGCGGAATTTTTAATAACGGGGCACAAGTATGGAATCACACTTTTTATTTCGAGACCTTCTCTAAAAACCCAAAAACTGAACCCACGGGTAAACTAGCCGATGCCATTGAACGTGATTTTGGTTCTTTTGCCAAATTTAAAGAAACCTTCGCAAAAGCTGCTGCTACCATTTTTGGATCGGGATGGGCATGGCTAGTAAAAAGCGCATCCGGAAATCTTGAGATAGTAAAGGAATCGAATGCAGGTAATCCGCTACGCAATGGGCTAACCCCAATTCTAACCTGTGATGTTTGGGAGCACGCATACTACCTAGACTACCAAAATCGCAGGCCCGATTATCTTGACTCCTTTTGGAAACTAGTTGATTGGAATATTGTTGAGAAGAGATTCTAGGAACGCTTCTTGTCTGTAACATAGAGAGCCTCAGCCACCGGTGAATACCGATATCTGAGGCTCTCATATTTTACTGGCTTAGAATTAAGAACCACAAGGAAGGATTTGGGCAGAACCAGAAAAACTGATTGCTAAACATTAAAAAAGGGTCGGGCGCAATGCCCGACCCTTCCCCCTAAAACTTAAACCAAACTATTAACAGAAAAAAGGGGTTAATTAAAAGCTTACCTATTTATAAACCTATCTTCAACTTCCTTCCAATTTACAACATCCCAAAAATTTTCGATGTAATCTGGTCTACGATTCTGGTACTTTAAATAGTATGCGTGCTCCCAAACATCGAGCGCCAGCAAAGGGTAACCATTAACATCTACCACATCCATAAGCGGATTGTCCTGATTTGGTGTCGAAATAATTTCCAACTCACCATTCTTATCTATTAACCAAGCCCACCCAGAGCCAAAACGAGTTGCTGCCGCTGCTCCAAATTTCTCTTTGAAGTTATCGAACGACCCAAACTTGGCATTTATAGCATCGCCAATTTTACCGGTGGGCTTTCCGCCCCCACTGGGCGACATAAGTGCCCAAAAAAGGGTGTGATTATAAAATCCACCACCGTTATTTCTAACAGCCACTGGGTGCTTGGATATATTTTTCAATATCTCTTCAATTGACAAACCGCTAAGGGGAGTATTCTCAAT
Organism: Bacteroidales bacterium; assembly: GCA_028680705.1. GTDB lineage: Bacteria > Bacteroidota > Bacteroidia > Bacteroidales > Tenuifilaceae > Perlabentimonas. Next base: position 27,977 of record JAQUJY010000023.1, on the reverse strand, counting down.
AGCCTTGTTAAGGTTATTTGTGTAACCCCCGTGATGCTTAGTATAATGAATCTCCATTGTTTTTGCATCAATGTGAGGTTCTAAGGCATCATAACTATACTGTAATTTTGGTAATTGAAATGACATATTCTTATAATTTTTAGGTTTGTTATTTAGACTGACTCTAAATACAGAACAAGACAAACCAAAATTTGTTCAGTTACTTTTCAGTTCAACAGAAGGAAGAACTGAAAACAAAACGCTATTAATGAAGGAGAAAGAGAATGAGGACTATACCTTTTTGCCGTTCGGCTTGATTTGACGAACAACCTCTCGCTTTGATCGATATACCTCTATACCAAGAAAGAAATACTGCACATCCCAAAACTCAACAAACCATTTTTCATCGAGAGAATTGATGGTTTCAACGAGAACCTTATAGGTCCCGAAAAAAGGGCGTTTTGGAATATCTTTTAGCGTATCTTGCATTGATTAGCACTATAGAAACATAAATTTAAGCAAACATCAGTCCATCAACAAATATCTACATTACAAAATTACTTAAGACAAGAACACGTCGTGTTTATATCAATCATAAAGAACTGTTTATCAAAACAAATTTACAATTTAGAAAAAAGATATTTTAAACGCCTAGCATAAAAAGAATGGTTCTGTTAACTCAACTCCCTTATACTGTTCGAGGCTCGAAGATTTTTCAAGCATCTTTAGAACTGCTTGCTTCCCTCTTTCACCTAAATTGACGGAAAAATCATTCACATAAAGTTCAATATGGTTTAGTATAACTTGCTCGTCCATTTCCTGTGCATGCTGCTTAACAAAGGGCAATGCTGAACCAGTATTGGTTAGTGCATATTCAACGCTTTGCCTTGTTAAGGCATTTAACTCCTGCTTTACCTTATCGGGTAAGTTACGCCTAATGGCTATGCCACCTAATGGTATTGGGCTCGATGTGGTTTTCTCCCAAAAATCGCCCAAATCAATCACCTTAAACAATCCTTTTTGCCTATAGGTAAAACGCCCTTCGTGAATAAGTACTCCCACATCTACCTCATTCTGCAAGACTGCCTCTTCAATATCCGAAAAAAGATACACCTTTTTATCTATTGCCTTAGGAAATGCAAGGCTAAGAAGAAAATTGGCTGTAGTTGTTTGCCCAGGTATTGCTATTTTAGTATGCTCAACCTCGTCGGGGTAAACCTTTCGTTTCGATACGACCAAAGGGCCAACTCCTTCTCCCAGAGCACTACCTGCAGTAAGTAATTGGTAATCTTTGCTAATTATTGGGTATAGTGCGTAGCTAATCTTAACCATATCAACGTCCCCACTAAGGGCAAGATTGTTGAGTTCCTGGATATCGGCTAGGGTAACATCAAAATTGTATCCACCCGTATTTAACCGCTTATTTACCAGTGCATCGAAAATAAAAGTATCGTTTGGGCAAGTTGAAATGGCAAGTTTAATCTTCATAGGTACTAATCTTGAGTATAGCAATCAATAATCTCCTCAGCTGCATCACAAAGATTGTTTATTGCCAAGGGCATGTTCCACTGTTCCCTGTTTCTGGGCTCAACCTGGTTTGAAATAGACCTAATGCATATAAAGGGAACGTTCAACTGTAAGCAGACATAGAATACAGATGCACACTCCATAGTTTCAATCTGAGGGGAAAAACGCTCCATTAGCTGTTTAATTACAGTTTCAGAGCCTGATGCTTTAGCAAGAGTAATCCCTGTAACCCGTTGGTATTTATCAGCCACACTAAATAAATCATGATGCTTCCAGTGCATCCATCCATTTTGATAAGGAAACGTATTCGGATTAGCTAAACCCAAATCGAACTGCGATAGGAAAGAGCCTTTATCATCGGCACCATAATCCGCAAAGGTATCGCGCTGGACTATCACAACACTTCCCAACCCAATATCCTTAGAATAAGTACCTGCAACACCAATATTTACCACGCTAAGGTTGGGCTCATTGGCTAAAATTTTTGTCAAATAAAATGCAGTTGGCACCGCACCAACACCAGTTACCAAAAGTGAAACGCCAGGTTTTATGGGAGTAATTACTCCTTGTTCTATACTTAACCCCTTGGTTAAGTGTTCAACTTCGTACGTGGTTGCTGCTGTAATTAAAAGCATTTTGTTTAAAGAATTATAGTCCTGTAAATATAGTATTTACCAGACTATAATCCATACGTTTCGCTGTTTACTGAGCATCAGGGTCAAGTCGCTTTTTGCGAATACGAAGCATTAAATCAACCAAATCATATTTATAGATAACCGAAATGGCAAAAGTCCTATTTCGGTTCTTTTGAGGATCACTGGTATGAACATCTAAAAACTCTGATCGTACCGAAGATCAATGCCCCAAATACCATAATCAACCTCATACTCGGCCCCAACACCAATGGACATACCCCAATCCACTCTACGCCAACCTTCCGAATCCAAATCTTCTACAAATGATTGTTCTCCATTAAAAAATTCAGAGGTTCCACCAGTCCTAATATTAGCAAAGGTACCCCCCTTGGCGTAAACCTTTGATAGGCCAAGAATTTTAAATGAATATTTTGCCAGTAGGGGTATCCCTAAATAGCTAACATTGTATTTTGTGGAACCGCCTTCAAAGGTTTGCTTATGACCCTTAGTAAGGAACATTAATTCGCCGCCAACCGAAAATCTATTGGTAAATCCTAGTTCGCCAACAACGCCAAACTGATAACCTACCCTACTTTTATTTTGGGTCCCGGCAAGCTCAGTCCAGTTTGAGATTTGGGAAAAGTTCATCCCCAGCTTTGGCTCAACGTATACAAAACCGACATCCTGCCCAGCAATTTTAAATAGTTGAGCGCTTGCAGCATAACAAAATGCAAGTAGCAACAGAAGAATGGTGTACTTTTTCATAGGGTTTTGGTTTAAGTTTTTTTAATAGTATTACAAATTTACGGTAATACTAGATTCTTACTCATCCATTAACCTCAAAATTAGAGCTATTCATCAAAAAGACACCTCCAATAACAATTGCTTAAAGCATACATCTGTATACATGCAGATTATAGAAATATTGGATGCTAAAAAAATAAACTCCTTTTAAGAAAACACCTAAATCTTTGAATGTATTTTACCGCATAAAATTCTAAGTGAAGACACTGTTTGTGGAGTTTTTGGTTTTATTAACCGCGCTTTACTTGCGGCATTTAATCTCATTAGATTCATAGTGTTTGTTGACACTGCACTTTTATAAAAGGGCAACAATTGTTGATTGAAACAAAAAAGTTAATTTTGCCAAGCATATCAGAATTCATTCCTGATTATAAGAAAAGTCTAATAAAAGAATTAACTAAAAACCATCAATATGAAAGCATTTGTTTTCCCTGGGCAAGGAGCCCAATATGTTGGCATGGGAAAGGATCTTTACGACAACTCCCCAATTGCCAAAGAACTCTTTGAGAAAGCCAACGAAATTGTTGGGTTTAGAATAACCGACATAATGTTCTCTGGGACAGATGAGGATTTACGTCAAACAAAGGTAACACAGCCTGCAATTTTCCTTCATTCTGTGATCTTATCCAAAGTATTGGGAGATAAATTTAAACCCGAGATGGTTGCAGGTCACTCGTTAGGCGAATTCTCAGCACTAGTTGCCAATGGGGTACTCTCGTTTGAAAACGGACTTTCCCTAGTTTTAAAAAGAGCAATGGCGATGCAAAAAGCCTGCGAACTCGAATCATCAACCATGGCAGCTATCATAGGATTAGAGGATGAAGTTGTGGAAAAGATTTGCGCCGAAATACCCGAGGTTGTTGTTCCTGCTAACTATAACAGTCCGGGGCAACTGGTAATCTCTGGAAGTATGAAAGGTATTGAGATTGCTTGTGAGAAACTTAAGGAAGCTGGCGCAAAAAGGGCTCTTCCGCTAAAAGTTGGTGGGGCTTTCCATAGCCCACTAATGGATCCTGCAAAAATTGAACTGGCAAAAGCCATAGAGGCTACTCCTTTCTCAGCACCTATCTGTCCAATCTATCAAAATGTGGATGCTAAACCGCATACAAACTCTGATGAAATTAAAAAGAACCTCATCGCACAGCTCACGTCACCTGTACGCTGGACTCAGACAATGCACAATATGATTAACGATGGTGCAACCAGTTTTACAGAGTTAGGCCCTGGAAGTGTTCTTCAGGGACTCATCAAGAAGGTTAAACGTGATATGGAAGTGGAAAGCATCCAAAGCCTATAAATAGGTTTAGACTCGAAACTAAAAAGCCTCTCGTTTTTTAACAAGAGGTTTTTTTAGATTGTGTATTGACCCTTTCATCACAGAAAATAATTTTACCATAAAAATTGGATCTAAACACTTGAGTTGCTAAGGTCAATTTTCATACCTTTATATTTATTATTGAATTTTAAGCATAATGAACAGTATTAAATTCTCATTGCTATCAACCTTACCTTTAATTTTTATTTTCAACCTCCTTATCGCACAAAGCAAAGAAGAGTTTGTGAAGATATTTTTAAAGGAGACACAGGGTAATACCCCGACAGTTATACACGAGGAGTTTAGAAATATTTCAACCCTTAGCTACTATCCAGATACGCTCCCAAAGTGGTTTTTCAAAACTCCTACCCCAACTGACGGTGCGGTATATGCAATTGGAATATCCGACCCCGACTTGCCATTTGAAGATGCAATAAATCAAGCCGCCTTTCGTGCAAAAACAATGGCCATTCTGTACAATAAGGTGCAAATACAGTATTTTAGGGATGTATATTCCATTGAGTACACCGAGGGAAAGTACACAAAATTTGGGCAGCGTTTCGACACTTACTTTAAACTCTCGGCATCTGGATTTGCCGATAGCACTTGCTTTTATATAGAAGATAAGCACATAACACGATACAACGAAGCTCTTATTTTAGTAAGATATACACCCATTGAGCCAAGCAAGGCAAATATGTCCAATGATTTAATTTCCACAGTAGGCACGGCACTTTACATTGAGGCTCAAATTGATGAAGTTTTTGAACCTCAGGCCGAGTACGAGTTCACCTCATTTATCAGAATCCCCAATGCGTCTGCACAATCCTCAAACTTTACCTACCGCAAAAAAGGGAATAGGTTCCTATCAATGTCGAGGTTCATGGGCAAAACGCATAACTTTCCCCTATTTGCCTATAGATATTCAAATCCTAATTGGCCAAGCAACACGAGTCCACTAGTTAGCTACAGCGGACTTTGGAGCATCTTCTCAAAAAAACTTCTTCGACAATTGGCACTAGAAACCGAGCAGTCATCCATAAAAATCAGAACGCTTGATGAACAATATAGCTCACAAATGAGAAACCTCTCAAGGGAGGTTGCAATAAAAAATGCTAAATTGCATATCAATGGCATCGAATTTGGTACTGACAGCATTGTGTTTGACATTAACATCATCGACTTAATGTAACCGTACAATGTATCAACTAACTCATCAATAATAAATAATAGCTATGAAAAAAACTTGGAAATTGTTGCCTTTAATTCTATTGGCGATAACACTAGGCAACACTAAAACAAATGCACAAGAATTTTCTGATTTAACCTCCAAGCAGCTAAGCAACAATATTACCATTGAATACTCCATAGAGGGCGAGCAACTTGGGCAGATATTCAGCGTAACATCTACCTTCTCAACTGATGGAGGTAAAACATTTCTCCCTATGAAATCGACGTCGGGATATATCGGCAATTCGGTTTCTGGTGGAAAAAACCGTGTAATTATATGGAATGTGCTTAAGGATTTACCTGAACTTAAAGGTGATGTTACCTTTAAACTAACAGGGAATACCCAAACAACCAAGCCCCTTGAAGACGATTTTAGCGAAGTGTTGTTTAATCTTATCAGTTTGCACAGAACTGAAAAAAACCAGTTAGAGTTAATACTCAGCATTAAAAACAACGGAGCTCCACGCGATCTTAAACTTATTAACGGATTAATTACCCTAACCGATTTTAAGAAAAGAAACTTTGATGCACAACGAGGAAAACTGGGCGATGTTGTTGGTTCACAACGATACTCAACACCACAAAAAACCATTAAAACGGGCGAAATTATTCAAGCTTCTTTTATTTTTGATAATATCCCCGATGAGATTGATAGGATAATGAGATTGAGCATTGGCGCAGAGCTGTTAACATTCTCTAAATTTGGTTTAGATAATCTTGATATAAGTACGCTACAGTTTCGCGACTTTCCAATCTCAAGCAAACCTACCACATCAATGAGCGTAGCTGTATCAAAGCGCTTCGAAAACACAGTTACGGGCAACTTTAGTATAGCCAAGCAGGTTACACAAGCCCAAAAACCCGAGAATGACCCCCCAATGCTATCAATTCTTAAACCTGAAGGGGTGTCACTAATTGGAAGCGAGACAACAAGAGGAAGACTCTATGCTGAATCATCAAGTGGACTCGACGATAGGCGTCTACGATCAGTTGGATCAAATGATGGAATTACTGTTCAAAGTGAAACCCTTTTTGTTCAGGGTACTGCAACCGATAAAAGCGGAATATACGAGGTAACAGTAAATGGACAAAACGCCACACTTAAGGCAAATGGAGTTTTTGAGGCAACTGTGGATCTTAAAATGGGTCGAAACGATATCGTTATCCGATCAATGGACATCCACGAGAACAGCGTTGAACGCAAATTTTTTGTGTTTAGAAAAGACAACCAGCAGCAGAAAACTATATCAGATACAGAAGAACTTGATCTGGTTTTTGATACTCCAAGAGCGCCTAAATACTATGCCCTTATAGTTGGCGTTAATGAATACCCCGATCCAGGAATAGCGACCCTCAGCAACCCAATAAGAGATGCCGCAATGTTGGCTAAGGTACTAACCGAGAAATATAGCTTTGAGGTGCAGGATGTTACTTTCCTAAAAAACCCCACTCGTGGACAATTCATTGACGAACTTGACAAAATAACCCGCAGGATTGGTAAAAACGACAACTTACTTATTTTCTACGCAGGTCATGGCTACTTCGACAGTGAAACAGAATTTGGCTACTGGCTACCCTCCGATGCTTCAGCAGCGAGCACCGGAAACTGGCTTGCAAACAGCCAACTTAAAGACTATGTTGCTGCAATAAAGAGCAAGCACACATTGCTAATTGCTGATGCATGCTTTGGTGGCAGCATATTTAAAAGCCGTAAGGCTTTTGCCGATGCTACAGATAACCTGGATAAGGTTTATGATCGCAAAAGCAGAAAAGCAATGACGAGCGGTGCCTTAACTGAGGTGCCTGACGAAAGTGCTTTTATTAAGCATCTTGTTCAAAAGCTTGAAGAGAACACTCTGGATTATCTTTCTGCAGAGGAACTTTTTAGTAACTTTAAAACAGCTGTTATGAACAGCAGTCCAACAGTTCCGCAGTACGGCGACATTAAAGGAACTGGAGATGAGGGTGGTGATTTTGTATTTGTAAGACGATAAAAATACGCATTCACAAAGGGGGGATTCGTCCCCCCTTTTTTGTTGTTAGCAAAAAAGATCTTACTTTAAGGCAACTCTTGTATATAAAATTTTACTTTTGTCTTATTAGGTAACCCATAAAATAAAAGTCTATGAAATTTTCTACTCTTTCATTATTGATAGTTATAGCCTTTTCAGGTTCTATTATTTGCCAAGGTCAAGAGGCAAACCCTAGGATGGCCCGCTTGATTGAGAAAGTTAATATTGCTCAGCAAAAAGTTAACGATGCGGACGCTTTAATTTTCTCTGCCGACAGCCTAATTGAAGAGGGAGGAAAAATAGCAAAGCAAGCTGAGGCAGATCTTAAAGTGCTTGCTCAAGAAAGAAGGGATATTGAAAGAGATTTCTTTAACGCCAAAAAACCTATTGAAAAGCAGTTTCGCTCGAAGGACAAAGAAGAAGTTAAGCAAGCAAAAATTGACCTCAAAGAGGTTGAAAATGAGAATAAGTCAGCTATGAGGAACTGGGACTCTCGGTATAGAATACTAGTTAAGGAGTATGACTCGGGAAATAAGTTGACCGCAAAAGGTAAAGCCAATCAAAAAAAGGCAAAAGCTCGTAAAAAGGACTATGAAAAAAAACTGAAAACTGCAGAAAAAAATCTAGCACAGGCTGAAAAGGAAAATTAATACTTTTTATTTCAAGAGCCTTCCAAAAAGGTCTTTTCTAGTTTCTGACTAAGGGCAAATTTACAAAGAACTTAGTTCCCTTTTCATGTTTAGTTTCAAACCAGATCTTGCCTCCAATAACCTCAACTATACTTTTGCTAATGGCAAGGCCTAAACCCATGCCTCCAGATTTTGTAGTGAAATTTGGGCTAAACAACTTCTCTTCAAGTTCAAGGGGAATGCCCATTCCGTTATCTGTTACCGTTATTTCAATCCAATCATTCTGACGGTCTAATAATATAGCAATTAGACCATTATCATCCTTACCAATGGCCTGGACAGCGTTCTTTAAAAGATTAACGAAAACCCTCTGTAGTTGCTCCTTATCAGCATAAACAAAGGCCTGCCCATCAAAGTTGATCTCAGTTTCTACCCTAATATTAGGGTAAGCTGAGAAAAGAATAACCACATCATTAATAACCTCAACAAGATCAACAACACCAAACTGCCCAACTGGCATTTGAGCGAAATTTGAAAACTCTGTTGCAATATTGGAAAGTGTGCTTATTTGCTCGTTTAGCGAAGATGCAAATCGATCGAAAAGGCTACTCCAATCAGAGTGACCTTCCTTTTTAGCCTTTACCAAAAGCTGTAAGTTTAACTTTATGGGAGTTAAGGGGTTTTTAATTTCATGGGCAATCTGCTTTGCCATTTCACGCCATGCGCTTTGCCGCTGACTTTGGGCAAGTTTTTTTGCGCTTTCGGCAAGTTCAACCACCATCCTGTTATACTCGCTCACAAGTTGACCAACTTCATCTTTTCCTTGGTAATCAATAGTTTCTATATGCTTGGCTATATCAATGGTACCAATTCGCTGGCGGATAAGTTCAAGTGGTTTTGCAATTTTATTGCTAATAAAAACGGCTATGAGAATGCTCAAAAGTATCAGAAAAGCATAAATATTAACCAGCGCAACAATAACCAGCAAAACCTCTTTCATAAACTCTCCCTGACGGGTGAAATAAGGTAAGTTTAGGTACCCTACTTTTTGGTTCGATTGATCTACCAAGGGAGCATATGCGGAAAGGTAGTTCATATTACCAATGCTTTCCGAATGGATAAGCTTCGCTGCATGATTATTATCTAATTCAAACCATGCTAGTGGATTCATCTGCCTGCCAAAAAGATTTCGCTCAAACACTTCAGGTCGCGATGTTACTAAAAGAGCCCCATTTGTATCGTATAGGTTAATATCGGAATGGAAAACATTCGATAGTTCAATAAGATATGTTGTTAAATAGTGATTATACTCTGGATACAAAATATCGTGAGGTAACAGATTATTCTCAACATCAACCATTACCGAAACTAACTTCTCATTTAAATTATCGAGATTCTTCTGCTCAAAACTTTTAACACTAAAGGCAATAGTAACTGTACCCACTAGAATTAAGGATAGAAATAGAACCAGAACCATTGTAAACTTTATCCTATTTTTAAAACTGGGGATTGAACTTTGTGACAAGTTAACCAATCCACCTAGGGTAAACCAAGCAATTAAAGTAAAGTAAAAGAAAAGAAAAACCCATGCAAACGATGCGGTTACATTAAGTATGCTAACGTTTGGCTTTGAGAGAATAATGGTAGTCCTACCTTCATCCTTATACAGCATGTGGTTATACCCATTTGTATTTATAAAGGTGTAGCGAGATGTTGAGTCGGGATGGTGTATATTATACAACGGAAAATTATAACTACCCGTGAAGGCAATCAGTTCATTGTCGAAATATTTGGCTGAAGAGTACTCCGATACTTGCCTTTTTATATTGATCGCCCTATCAATTAATAATTCAGGATAACCAAGCAGTTCTTTGTTAAGTTTTGAATCCAGTTCAATATAAATACAAGCCTCGGCTCCATCGTGGAGCACAAACTCGACTATGCCTAAATAGCTTATTCTCCCATTCTGATTGTTAAGATGGTAAAAACTTGAGCCTGGGATTCTTTGCCCGTATTCGTTTAGCATGTCCTCAAAAAAGCCAAAGCAATAAACAACATCCCCAGAATTTTCGATATGTAATTGCGAAGCAGAGAGACAAACAGTTATTTGAAAATCATACTTATTCAAATAGCCCGACAGGTAGTTTTCCTGAACATATTCGTTTAGGCTGTCCTCGTCATCCTCTATTCTATCCAAAAATTCTCTTATAGTCCCGTCGACATGCATTTTTCTTGCTAACTGAGGAAAATTAACCTCGGCAATAGGATCGCGCTCATTTGCTAGGTTTATTGCCAATAGTTTCCTTATTTCATTATCCTTGTGTGATGCATTAACCGACACGTTCCAAACCGAGAATGCCGATATTATTGAAACGAATATCAAAAAAAGGCTAGAATGGATAAATTTGGTATGTGGTTTATAGTATAAAAACAGCACACAAAGGGCCAAAAGCAAGATTAGAGTGGAAAAACCCCATGTTTCCCCTGTAATAAAACTACCTATACCTAGCAATACTATTATTAAAACCCACAGCACAAACAATCTCTTTTTAGGCAATGAATTCAATAGATAGCGCGCTGCAATGAGCAAAAGAGAAGCGGAGACAAACCAAAGCGAAAGAATTAAGTACTCTAGGAGCGAAAAAACGGATAGGTTAAAAATTTTGAAGGCCTCAAGTGTAATGGTTGAGTTTTGCACTAAAATAGCAATTAAACTTTCGGAGATTAAAAACAACCACAGCGATATGATGCTAAGCAATACACCTATGACCCGAACTCTTCGATTACTGTTTTTAGCTAAGGAAATTATCGGTCTAAAGGCGTAAGCAATAATTGCAAATAGAATTATAGTATTTAGCAGCAAATCACCAACTGATGGGGCTAACCAACTATACGCAAACACCTCGGGTTTAAACAATAGCCATTGCCCTTTAGGAATTATATCCCAAAAAAGCGATACTAACCTTAAACCAAAAAGCACAATAGCTAGGGGTAATAGCATAGGTAATGCATTGCGTCTAATCCTTGGGTGGCAAAAAAACAAAAACACTGCCAATAGCAGACACAAAAAACCAATCCACGAGAGCAGAGCCTTAAAATTCTCGTGTTGTTTGGCAAAATCCTTTGGGATATAGGTTAGATATATAACAGGGACTGAACTGTATAATGAAACAGGAAACGACCCAGGATAATACTCTGGCGCTACCTCGTAATCGTCTAAAAAACTTAGCGAAGGGTGAAAACTATTTTCTAGGAATTTATTTTGATAGGGATAGCTATATTTCACCTTTACCAGCGCAAGTGCCTTAATGCTATCGTGGGCAATCCAATAGGATGTGCACCAAACATTTTGCACTTTCACCAGCCTATCAGAATACTCTGCCACGCGGTCTATATCAAGAGCTTCCGACCAGAATATAAGCGAATCGTTATTGAAAATAAAAATGGAAATACCTTCGTCATCCAGTCTCTTAGCTGTTGATTCGGAAAGCATTTCAAAGGGCTCTACAAACCCCTTATCAATGGAGGCATTAACTAACTCTTTTGCAACTTCAATACCCGCATCTGTTCTTTGCTTAAGAACAGATGCAGCCCTATCGATTTGCGGTGGACTTGCAAGCCATTTGGTGAGTATCTGCGACGAAAAGGGAATAGTTAAAAACGAGGCAACAGCCACGAATAACGATAGTAAAGAGATAATAAGAACACCCTTTGATTTCACCGCAATTTTTTTATTGTTTTGCTTAAAAACGAAACTAATTTATAACAAAAAATGAACCAAACCACAACTTTATCTACAGTATCTCTACATATGATGGTAAGGCTCACCCCTAATTATGGTCATTGCCCTATAGAGTTGCTCAAACAGAATAACCCTAATCATTTGATGAGAAAATGTAAGTTTAGACAATGCAATAACCCCATTTGCTTTCGACTTTACCGTCTGAGTAACACCATATGCCCCTCCTATAATAAGGGTTATTTCTTTAGTTCCTGCAACCATCTTCTCCTCAACAAAAGAAGCCAGTTCCACAGAGGTGTATTCCTTTCCCTGCTCATCCAGCAAGAAAACTTCAGAACCATTGGCAATTCCCGACAGGATTAGTTCCTCCTCTTTTTTCATTAGCTGCTCAACAGGCAAACTTTTACCAACCTTAACATCAGGAATTACTAGCACCTCTACCCGTAAATAGCGTTTTAGCCGCTTCAGATACTCGTCAACACCTTCCCCTATAAAACCCTTAAGGGTTTTGCCCACAACAATTACTTTTATCTTCAAAACTCTAATATTCTGTATTAAAATATGTAACGCATGATAAGCATTTTAACCTAATGCTCATAATGCTTGTAGACTGCAAAGTTTACAAAACTAACTTGACATTTCAATATATCTTAAGTACTTTTACTTTAATCTTAATTTTTGGCATAAACCAAGATAAAAAAAATTTGTTCTATACACAACCATTAAGGGCATACATTTTGATACAGATGCTAGCCTTATTAGTATGTTTTTAAGGGTTTAACCATAAACCAAAGAATAGTTCATTTACATCCTATGGATTTAACTTCCCTTCTCAAAAAAGGCTTATGTTGAACCAAAATGCATGAATAACAAATATATTAATATATGAGAACAAAATACATTACAATAGTCTTAGTAGTTCTTACCACCGCTTTAACTTCAGGGTCTCTGCCGCAAAAAGCCAATGGAATAATTAATTCAGTATCTGTAGCATTTAAGGAGGGAAACTCTTCGCAGATTACTAAGCACTTTAATCCAACAGTTGAGATGGAACTCCTTGAGGATGAAAATATGTTTAGCAAAGCACAGGCCGAACTATTATTAAAGGACTTTTTCAACAAATACAAACCAACCTCGTTTAAGGTAAACCACCAGGGTACGAAAGGGAACACCAGTTTTGCCATTGGCATACTGCTAACCTCTTCGGGAAACTTTAGGGTGTCGATATTTATGAAGGAGGAAAACGAAAGAATGCTAATACATCAGCTAAGAATAGAGTTGAGCGAGTAACCCTATTCTTTAAAATTACAAATTTCAAATCAAGATACTACAACATGCTAATAGAAAAACTCCTCGAAACAGCTATACTTGAGGATATTGGCGATGGGGATCACTCATCGCTTTCGTGTATACCCAAAACAGCCCAGGGAGAGGTTCAACTTATGGTAAAGCAACAGGGTATTATTGCAGGGATAGAAATTGCAGAAAAGGTGTACACAAAAATTGATCCCAATATCCAATTCAACCCCTTTATTGTCGATGGCACAGAGGTGAACTTTGGCGATATTGCATTCTCTGCAAAAGGTAAAGTTCACTCATTATTACAGGCCGAAAGGATTGTACTTAATATAATGCAGCGCATGAGCGGCATATCAACCCAAACAAGGGAATATGTTGATTCGATTAAAGGTACCAACGCAAAAATACTGGACACCCGCAAAACTACTCCTGGAATGCGAATATTAGATAAACTGGCAGTAAAAATTGGAGGCGGCGAGAACCACCGAATGGGGCTTTACGACATGATTATGCTTAAGGATAACCATGTTGATTTTGCAGGAGGAATTGCCCAAGCCATTAATAAGGCCAACAGTTACCTGGAGCGCACAGGTAAAAAACTAGACATCGAGATAGAAACTCGAAACCTTGATGAAATAGAACAGGTAATTGCCATTGGCGGAGTTAAAAGGATTATGCTTGATAACTTTACGCCAGCACAAACGGCAGAAGCCGTTAAACTAATAAATGACAAATTCGAAACCGAATCATCGGGAGGCATTACACTAAAAACCATAAGAGCATATGCCGAAACGGGTGTTGATTTTATATCGGTTGGGGCTCTAACGCATCAAATTAAAAGCCTTGACATGAACCTTAAAAAGGTATGATCGAGCAAATTAAAAGCAAACAAAAAAAGCACAGAGGATACAGAGGAAGAGCTAAACGATTTATTCGGAAGTTAAAATACGTTGCTTGGAGGCTAATCCGTAAAGCAAAACAAGCATCGTTCATTGGCTTTGAAGGAGTTCCAGTATACAATGTAGTCCGATTCTTTATAAAAGGGCTCCTTAAAGGGAGTATTACCACGAGAGCATCAGCCGTAGCGTTTGACTTTTTTGTAGCACTCTTTCCCACAATAATATTTGTGTTCACGCTTATCCCTTATATTCCTGTTGAAAACTTCCAAGCACAACTACTTGAACTACTAGAAGGAATTATGCCTAGCACAGCATACGGATTGGTAGAATCAACTCTTATTGGGGTAATTACCCAGCGTAGCTTAGGGTTGCTCTCGTTTGGATTTATTGCTGCTCTCTTCTTTGCTCATAATGGAATGAATTCGCTGATTGTTTCGTTTAATGCTACCTCCCACACCATTTACAGGCGAGGATTTATAAACCAGCACCTTGTGGCCTTTCTGCTCACCCTAATTATCCCATTCCTTATAATGATAGCCGTTCTACTCCTTCTCTTTGGGAAGTTTGGCCTCAATTTTTTAGTAGAAAGAGGTACTTTACAGTCGAACTTTACTTATTACATTTTTGTTATAATACAGTGGTTAACCGTGATTGGCATTTTCTTTCTGTCCATATCGTTTTTATACTACTTTGCACCAGCAAAGCGAACAAAATTTAAATTCATATCTGCAGGTTCTATTATAGCAACTATAATGATATTTATAACCTCCATTGGATTTTCGTTTTTTGTGAATAACTTTGGCCAGTATAATAAATTATATGGGTCAATTGGCGGCTTACTAGCGCTTATGATATGGATATTCTTTAATTCCATTGGACTTATTCTGGGCTTTGAGGTTAACGCTAGCATTGCTTCAGCCAAAGTTGATTATAGAAATAGTTTAACGATTAATAAAAATGAACAAACCTAATCTCTCACAGATTCGAAACGACTATAACCTAAAGCAGCTTAGTAAAAATGCGGTGCTCCCAAATCCAATCAAGCAGTTTGGTATTTGGATGGATGAGGCCATTGCAGCCGAATGCAATGAACCGAATGCAATGACCTTGGCAACCAGCACTTTTGACGGAAAACCCTCAGCAAGAGTTGTTCTCCTTAAAGACTTCAATAGACAAGGGTTTGTTTTCTTTACAAACTATGAAAGCAACAAAGGAAAACAAATCCTACAAAACCCCTACGGTGCTCTAGTTCTGTTTTGGCCCGAACTCCAACGCCAAATCCGTATAGAAGGGCTGATAAAAAAAACAACGGAAGCAGAATCTGACAATTACTTCAAGACTCGACCAGACAAGAGTAAGATTGGGGCATGGGCTTCGCCACAAAGCGACGTAATAAGGAACAGGAAATACCTCGAGAACTTAAATTCAGATTTTCGCGAAGAATTCTCGGGTAAAACAATTAGTCGTCCACCCAATTGGGGTGGATACATTCTAGAACCCAATATTATTGAATTTTGGCAAGGTCGAACCAATCGACTCCATGATAGAATTCAGTACTCATTCATAAACGACGAATGGATAACCGAAAGACTAGCACCATAAGTCAAAACCCTATACAGTAGAACATAAACTTTGAAATAATCTTCAGAGCCGGATTAACCAATAAAAATAAACCAATGCGTCAATATTTTTAGGTTAGTCTTTTTTACCAATAAATTATTCGCTCACCTCTTTACCATTATTCTATTTTGGTTTGACAACTGCCCCTCATCCAAACCTAATATCTGTTTCCTTTGGGTTTAACACTGGAACACTAAACAGTGTGCTAATATTTACTTTTAACACATTTACTTGGCTCACCCCATGGGATACAACGAGTTAAACGCTAAAAGCTGACCCTCAAAAGCTTCGCATATATCACTGTTAACGTGACACTTGCAATGTTGATAACTTTGGTTGATTGTTTACTTCTTCACTCAGCAAAACTTGGAGTAAATAGGTTTGGTTTTATATCTTGCATTCACTTTGTCCGTAGTTGAGAATTCTTACACAATCCTTTTTTTCAGCTCAATAGGAATTATAAGCAAATAATAATCATGAAAACCAATTCATAAAAGATGAACAAGGGGGAAATATCATTAATAAACGAAACCAAGGAAAAAAGAAAAGTCTATTCCTTTGATGAGGCAATAATTGCTTCGACCGAATATTTCAAAGGTGATGAAATGGCTGCAAAAGTATGGGTTAGTAAATATGCACTTAAAGATAGTTTTGGAAATATCTACGAATGCTCGCCCGAAGATATGCACCGTAGGCTTGCTAAAGAGATTGCCCGCATTGAAAGCAAATATGCAAATCCCATGAGCGAGGAGGATATATTTAATCTTCTTAAGGAGTTTAAGTATATTGTCCCTCAGGGTGGTCCTATGACTGGTATTGGCAATCCATTCCAAATAGCTAGCCTTTCAAACTGCTTTGTTATTGGCTCAAAGGGCGATGCCGATTCGTATGGCGGAATAATGAAAATTGACGAGGAACAGGTACAACTCATGAAGCGGCGCGGAGGAGTAGGCCACGACCTTTCGCACATAAGACCAAAGGGCAGTCCGGTACTCAATAGTGCACTAACCTCAACCGGTGTAGTTCCATTTATGGAGCGCTACTCAAACTCAACCCGCGAGGTTGCCCAAGACGGGCGTAGAGGTGCACTTATGCTCTCAATCTCTATTAAGCATCCCGATGCCGGAAAATTTATTGATGCAAAAATGGAGGCTGGGAAAATAACCGGTGCCAACGTATCGGTAAAAATTGACGATGAGTTTATGAGATCTGTTGTTGATGGAACGCCTTATGTCCAGCAATACCCCGTAAACTCACCAAAACCATCATTTCAGCAAGAAGTAAATGCTCACGATATTTGGAAGAAGATAATTCATAATGCATGGCAATCGGCAGAACCTGGAGTTCTATTCTGGGATACGGTTATAAATGAATCCGTAGCTGACAGGTACGCCGATTTAGGATTCCAGACCGTATCGACAAATCCCTGTGGTGAAATTCCGCTTTGCCCCTACGACAGTTGCCGCCTTTTGGCACTTAACCTTTATGGGTATGTTGATAAGCCCTTTACACCCAAGGCAAAATTCAACTTCGACCTCTTTAAGAAGCATGTTCATTATGCTCAAAGGATTATGGACGATATTATTGACCTTGAACTGGAGAAAATTGATGCAATACAGGACAAAATCGAACGCGATCCGGAGGATGATGAGATTAAAGCAGTAGAGAGTAACCTTTGGAATAAAATTAGACAAAAAGCAATACAAGGACGTAGAACAGGCATTGGTATAACCGCCGAGGGTGATATGCTTGCAGCACTTGGCCTACAGTACGGATCCGATAATGCTATTGACTTTGCAGTTGAGGTACAAAAAACTTTGGCGGTTGAGGCATACCGTTCGTCAGTATATCTAGCAAAGGAACGTGGACCATTCCCCATTTTCGATGCCCAGCGCGAAAAGGACCATCCTTTTATCGACAGAATTAAAAATGAGGACGAGACCATTTACGCAGATATGCTGAAGTACGGCCGCAGGAACATTGCCTTGCTTACCATTGCACCAACTGGTACAACAAGTCTTATGACCCAAACCTCATCGGGCATTGAACCCGTGTTTATGCCATTTTACAAGCGTAGGCGCAAGGTAAATCCCAACGATAAAAATATTGTTGTTTCATTTATCGATGAGGTTGGCGACTCGTGGGAAGAGTTCAATGTTTTCCATCATAAATTTTTAACCTGGCTTGAAGTTAGTGGATATAACCCCGAAGAGGTAAAACTTTACACCGAGGAAGAGGTACAGAAATTAGTTGAAAAATCGCCATACCACAAGGCTACGTCAAATGATGTTGACTGGGTTAGCAAGGTGAAAATGCAGGGGATGATTCAAAAATGGGTAGACCACTCCATTAGCGTTACCGTAAATCTTCCTGAAGATGTATCTGAAGATATGGTGGCTAAGGTATACCAAACCGCGTGGGAAAGTGGCTGCAAAGGGTGTACTGTTTACCGTGATGGATCGCGTGACGGTGTGCTAATCGCTTCAAAAAAGAAGAATCAGAATGATACCGAAGCTGCGCCAGCCAAACGACCGGATATTCTAGATTGCGAAGTAATTCGCTTTAAGAACAACCATGAAAATTGGATTGCCTTTGTTGGGCTATACAACGAGAAGCCCTACGAGATTTTTACAGGTTTGTCAGAGGATGATGTACTGCCAATTCCAAAAGCAGTTACAAACGGAAGCATAATTAAGATTAAAGACGAAAATGGTAGTCGCTACGATTTTCAGTATATTGATAAGTATGGCTATACCAATACCATGGGTGGCCTATCACACATGTTCAATAAGGAATTTTGGAATTATGCCAAACTAATTTCAGGCGTACTTCGCAACGGAATGCCCATTACCGATGTAGTTAACCTGATTAGTTCGCTAAGACTTGACAACGAAACCATAAACACCTGGAATGCTGGGGTTGAAAGAGCATTACGCCGTTACATACCAGATGGTACAAAAGCAAAAACGGGTAAAAAATGTACCGAGTGCGATTCCGAATCTCTTATCTACCAAGAGGGATGCCTTATCTGCCAAAACTGCGGTAACTCTAAGTGTGGGTAGTTTTTTAATCAACCATACATAAACCCAATCCCCTGTTGAATTTCTGCAGGGGATTTTACTTTCAATCTAGTACAGCTCCATAAATTCAAAACTGTTCCCTACATGGTTTAGATACTTTATAAACCCTTGAAAAGGAATAATTAATGATGCCGTATTTAGATTTGGATGAAAACTAATCCTTTTAGCTTTTTGCAGATTCCTATCGATAAAAAGGTGGACATGGTTTTCTGTATCATGAATTAGGCCGAAAGGCGATACTGAACCTGGCTCTAAACCAAGGTACTTCATCATCCGTTTAGGCGATGCAAAGGAAAGTTTCCCCTGCTTAAGCCTTTGTTCAAGGTCTTTAATATTCAACGTCTGGCTATAATCAAAAATAACAAGGTAGTGCTTATTCCCCTTGTGATTTCGAAAGAAAAGATTTTTGCAATGAGCCGAGTCGATCCCTTCCCAATATTTCGAAGCTTCCTCAACAGTAGGCACTGGAGGATGCTCATGGTAATCAAAATTAATGGCTAGACTGCTAAGGGTTTCATAGACCTCAGCATCTCCACGGTATATATTATGTATCATAGTAAACTAAAGCCTCACTCCCATTATCACTATATCATCAATTCTTGAGGTATCGCCTTGCCAGCTATTCAACCGCTGGTGAAGCAACTCTCTCTGCTCATCCATGGGCAAATGATGAATTTTCAGCAAAAGTTCTTTCAGGTTTTTCACCATAAACTTCCGCTGGCTGGGCCCGCCAAACTGATCGGGATACCCATCGGAGAAAGTGTAAATAACATCCCCTTTTTTGTACTCCATCACATTATTAGTGAAAGGTGTCTCGTACCTAATGTGAATACCGATTGGCATTTTATCGGCCTTAATCTGAATAAGCTCATTATCACGAATAATAACCAGCGGGTTGTATGCTCCTGCAAACTCCAGCATTCCAGTGTCAGTATCAATAATATATAAAGCCAGGTCCATCCCATCCTTATTCTCTCCCACCTTACCTGTTTGGTGAAGTGAAGAAATAATCATTGAACGGAGTTGGTCAAGCATCTGCGAAGCAGTAAACCTCTCGCCCTTTGCTGTAATTTGGGTTAAGAATGCTATTCCCAACATGCTCATAAAACCACCAGGAACCCCATGCCCTGTAGAATCGGCAACTACACATATTTTCCGATTACCTATTTGGGTATGCCAATAAAAATCGCCACTTACAATATCGCGTGGCAAAAAGAGGATAAAATAATCGTTAAAAATTTCATCTATTTTCTCTTTAGGCGTAAGCAAGGCATTCTGTATTCGGCTTGCATAATTGATACTACTTTTAATCTCCTCATTCTGATCAAAAATTCTATCCCGCTGATGTTCAAGTTCCTCCTTTTGAGCAACAACCTCAGCGGTACGCTCTTTCACAATTTGCTCTAGCCTAATTTTATCGGCAATAAGCCTTCGGGTGTTATAAGCAACTAGGCTCCATACCAAAATACCCAACAGAATAACATAACCAATAATAGCCACTACTGAACGATACCATGGTGGTGATACAGAGAAACTGTACTCAGCAACCTCGCTCTCAACACCAAAAACATTCCGTGCTTTAACTTTAAAAGTATAGTACCCCTCTGATAGATTAGTATAGATTGGCGTAGGCGTTGTTGTCCATTTACCCCATACATCTTCATATCCATCTAGTATATAGCTATACTCTGTTCTTTCCTCACTCTCGTAAAACGACGAAGAAACATCAAATGTGAGGCTATTGTAATTGAAGGGCAATGATAAAATCTGCTTGACGTTCTGATTTAGGCTGGTAATCGGTTCTCCATTATCCAAAAACTCTACATATGTACCTTCGAAAAGAACAGAATCTCCCTTTGTGGTTACCCTGCGAATAAGAGCGTTATAGGGGATCTCATAATTTTGGTCTACCTTACTATTGTATGAGTATAGTTCAGTTGAGATAACAATCCACAGAATATCCTCATCGGCATACAGATGATCGCACCATCGGCTAGGAATTATTTTAAATGGTTTTGATACTACCTCAGAACTACCCTCATCCGTTTTATTATGCAGTTCAATCCACCTCAGTCCCTTGTCGTTGTAGCATGCAAAGGCATAACCTTTGCCATAGTTAACTGCTCTACCAACCCCAATATTCTCAATTGCATAATTCATTCCGGGTAGTTTAGCCACCTCAAAACTGTTTGTTGCCTCGTTAAATTGATAAACACCACCACTGGTAAGGAAATAGATGTTCCCCTTGGTGATAAAAATGGAGTTATCAGTATTTGAAGGAAGGCCTTGATCTACACCATATTCGGTTACTAGTGTATCCTTGTCAAATTGAATCCTAGTAATTCCTTCGCCATAAGTTACTACCCATAAATCGTTTGAAGAGACTTCTCCAATAAATCTATACTCTTTCTTTAGAACATCTCTTTTAACTCTACCCAAGTCTTTCCAAATATATCCATCCCATTCCATTGCGGCAAAGGAACCACTCATTCCAATATAGACCTGATTAGGATTCCTTTCGCTCTGATACATCGAATAAGCAATGTGTACTATCTCTTTATTCTTGAACTCTTGAGTATTACTAATGCTTTTAACACGAAATTTATCATCAATCTCGAAAATCCCATTAGATATAGTTCCGACAAGCAACTTCTCCTTATTCGTTTTTTGGTCTTTAAAAAGTAGGTGCGACCATACTGCAGAGTTAATTTGGGTTAGCTGCCTGAAACTGGATACTCCTCTGGAATCAAACTCCTGATAAAAAACCCCAGACATCGTAAAAATAAAAAGAGTGCCGTTGTAGCGAGTAACTCCAGAAATAGAACCAACCAGCCCAGATTCTTCAGAAAACTTTCTAATGGGTGATTGAATACCAACTTGTGCTATTCCAACATTTAAGGGTAGCCAAAGTGATCCGGGATTTCCTTTTGCTCCTTGCTGATAGGAATATATAACCGTTTCGTCTAAAAGACCATTAGTCTTACTTAAAAGTTGTATGGGCACACCCTCATTATCTAACTGAGCAAACCCATAATCTTTATCAGATAAAAAGTTTACCCCTAACGTAGTATCGTTAACAGGGGTTGCGTGGTAAACCTGAACCTCTTGGTCCATTAACCTTCCATAAAAGCCATCATTGTGCTTTAACTTTATAACCTCACCGCAATTCTGATTATAGTGAAACAAGCCTTTATTTGTAACCACAGTTGCGGTAGAATCGTTGAATGGCAACATTCCCCAAATATTGTCATAGGCAAAAAACCCGCCGTTTGGAGCAAGAACAATAGAGGTATCAATCAACTCACGTAACCCTGCAATGTATGAGCCGATGTAGTACCGATTATTAACTGTAAACGAATTCAAGTTGTGAAACCGTTGACCTTGGTTTAAGTCTTTAGCGCTTACCGTTTTGCCATCATAGATAAACAGGTAGTTCCTATTATGAAAGTATATATCACCCCTAAACAGGTATATTTTATTGACATCAGAAAAAAGACCGATTGAATCTGTAAGTAGCGGAAGTAGTGATTTATACTCTAGTTTACCCGCAAGATTGGGTTCCAGATAGCCAAAATCGCCAGAGGTTCCAACATAAACAGTTCCAACAGAATCTACAGCCAAAGAGCGGACTGGCGCATTTTTGGGGACAGGTATTTTTCGCCAGGTTCTACCATCGTACTCAAGAACGCCCCTGTCGTTATTCCCAAAGTACATAATCCCTCTGTGATCCTTCACTGCACACCAGTTCTGATCACTTGCATCGTACTCCTCAGGTGAAAAATTTCGAATTAAGGGTAATCCATGCTGATTAATCTGACCAGAAGTTGCTGCTGCTAACAGGAACAAATGGGCAAAAAGAAGATATTTCTTAATAAAGTTCATTGACTGTATATTAAACCTTAAATTTTCTCAAATAAAGTGAATTTATTAACCTCATAAAAATAAGCAAATTTATTTGCTTGGAGCTTTTTTACCTAAACAAATTTCTCAAAAGTAAATTGAAGTTAATATCCTGCTGCCTGTCCATCCTTTCTCGATTCGGATGCTCCAAGGTAAACACCGTTTTGATAATCATATTTAATGGCCTGATAACCTCCGTAACCCCCTAAATCCCATTGCACTTTATGCCCTTTGCCAATCAGATCTCTAATCACCTCCCAACTAAATCCTGATTCGAGGAGCACTGTACCTCCATCATTCATCCGCTCACCAGTTGGCTCCGATGAGCCAATATGTTGGACTCTAGGTGCATCGCCCGCCTCCTGAATGTTCATACCAAAATCAAGTATATTAACCACAATTTGCACATGCCCTTGGGGTTGCATGCCACCTCCCATTACGCCAAAACTCATATAGGGAGCGCCATCCTTTGTTATAAAACCGGGGATAATGGTATGGAATGGCCTTTTGCCGGGAGCGTAGGTGTTAAGAAAACCCTCCTCAAGGTTAAAGCCCTCACCCCTGTCCTGCAATACAAAACCTAATCCCCAAGGCGTCATCCCTGAGCCCATTCCTCTATAATTACTCTGTATTAGCGAGACCATATTCCCCTGCTTATCAGCAACGGTTAGGTAAATTGTGCTTGGAGTATCCATTGTTCCAGGCTCATACGACCGGGCTGAACGGCTTGGATTGAGCAATTGCCTTCGTTCGGCAGCATAATCCTTAGATATTAATTGCTCCAAAGGAACATTCTCAAACTGCATATCGGCATAGTGATGGGCTCGATCCTCATATACTATCTTCTTGGCTTCAATAAAATGGTGCAGATACTGGGAGCTGCCAAAGCCCATTGAGGCTATATCGTACCCCTCAAGTATATTAAGTATCTGCAAAGCGGCAATTCCCTGCCCGTTGGGCGGAAGTTCCCACACATCATAACCCCTGTAGTTTGTCGATACTGGATTTACCCACTCCGATTTATGGCTTGCCAAATCGGAGTAGTTAAGGAATCCGCCCTGTTCTTGTATGTACTTGGCAATGGTACGGGCAATATCGCCTTTATAAAATGCATCGCGACCTTTATTTGCAATGGTTTCGTATGTATTGGCTAAATCGGGGTTTTTAAATATTTCGCCTTTGGCTGGCATCTTGCCATTGAGCATAAATGTTTCACTAAAATTAGGATATTTACCAAGTGTACGTGCTGAACGATTAAGATAATACGCAATAAGTTCAGTTACCGGAAATCCTTCGCGCGCATAGTTTATGGCTGGTTTAAGGATATCGGTCATGGGTAATTTTCCAAACTTTTTGTGCAGCTCGAACCAGCCGTCAACGGCTCCAGGAACGGTAACAGGTAACGGACCAAAAGATGGAATTTGGTCGAAACCATTCTGCCTAAAATAATCGAGAGATAGAGATTTTGGTGAACGGCCACTGGCGTTTAACCCAAAAAGTTTTTGGCTTTTAGCATCCCAAACAATAGCAAACAGGTCGCCACCCACTCCACTGCCCGTGGGCTCCATTAGCCCAAGGATAGCATTTGCCGCTATGGCGGCATCAACTGCTGTTCCACCTGCTTTAAGAATATCGATTGCTACCTGAGTTGCCAATGGGTGACTGGTTGCCGCCATTCCATTTTGGGCAATTACCTCGGAGCGGGAGGTAAAGCTGCGCCCGGTAACCCTATCCTGTGCATTTACTAATGCTACTAGAGCAACTAGCTGAAGGATAAAAACTAACCTTTTCATACCGTATGTGTTTTGTGCATTTATTTGACCAAATTGTGGCTGAATGGTTTACCCAACAGTGTTGGCCAATGAAAAAAATATTAGTCTTTTCACTATTCCCTTTTCAATGTCGTTTAGTTAAGTAAAATTTAGCCTACTGTTTAATTATAACCGTCCCCTTCGGCTCAGGGTGACGGTCAGGCTGAGCGAAGTTGAAGCCGACAGCCTTAACTAAACGACATTAATTCCCTTATTGCAAAAAAATTCTTACGTTTATTGTATATCTGTACCTTTATCGTATATTTACAAGACACAAGTCTATTAAACTATGCCAAAGATAAAGATTAACCCCAAACAAGTTTTGATTCTCAAAACAGCAAAGTCTCTATTCTGGAAACACGGTATTCGCAGGATTACCATTGAGGAGATATGCAAGGAGGCCGCTGTGAGCAAAATGACTTTCTACAAGTTTTTCAAGAATAAAGAAGCTCTTGCGGAATATTTGCTTGTTGAACTATTGACCGGATGGCATAATCAGTATAGGGCAATCATGAATAAGGACACTCCGTTTACTAGTAAAATAAAACTGGTTATATCACTAGAGCAAGCAGCATCAAAGGATATGGGGGAAGAATTTTTCAAGGATATTTACAACAATGAGTTTACGGAGTTGCAAAAATTAATCGACACTGAAAAGAACAAGTATAACGCTGAACTTGTCCAGGATATGATTGAGGCCCAGAAAGAAGGGAATATCCGAAACGATGTTAAGCCTGAGTTTATTTTATACCTTTTAGAAGATATTGGCAGCAAAGTAATGGACGAAAAACTTTCTGCTCTATACGGCTCAAAACAGGAGTTGATTTTAGAACTCACCAATTATTTCTTTTATGGTATTATGAATAGGGAAAAGTAAAGAGCATGAACCCAAAAATAATCATAATCCTAACGCTACTTATCCTTTTCTCTATTAGGGTAGACGCACAACTAGATACGATAAAGGAATCGCCGCACAAATTTGAGTTTGACGGTCAAGCCTCGGCGTACACTAGCTACAGCCCTAAAAATGCTTTGGAGATGTTTTTAGGGGGCAGATACCTACCCGAATTGAATTATGCCTATACTTTTAAGAACGAATCTATGCTCGATTTTGAAGCGTCGGCAAATATGTATGGTTCAGTACTATTTCATCCTTTCAACAATTCTAAAACCGATGGGGATATTGCCCCATACAGAATTTGGGGGCGATTTACGGGTAAGCAATATGAGCTTAGAATAGGCTTGCAAAAAATAAATTTTGGAACAGCCATGATGCTCCGACCTTTACAATGGTTCGATGAAGTTGACCCTCGCGACCCTTTGCAATTCACCACTGGGGTATATGGGGTTTTAGGTAGATACTATTTTTTAAACAATGCCAACATCTGGGCCTGGACACTTTATGGCAACGAAAATCCCAGAGGTTTTGAGCTGATGAAAAACAATCGGGATATACCGGAATCTGGAGGTCGTGTTCAGCTCCCAGTTCCAAGAGGTGAGATTGGCGGAACATACCATCATAGAAATGCCAGTTCTGCAAATTTACAAGGTTTTGCTTTTTACGATAATATCCCTGAAAACAGGTATGCGCTCGACGGTAAATGGGATGTGGGAGTTGGCGTTTGGTTTGAGGCTGTTTATATCAACAAAGCAAAAAAAGTTGGAATGCTAACCAATCAAACCTACTTAACACTTGGCGTTGATTACACCTTTGGAATCGGAAGTGGCCTAAACGTTACCCTCGAAAATATGCTTTCAACCTATGATAAAAAGGCATTTGCTTTTGAGAAAACTTCCAATGTTACAGCTACATCAATTATGTATCCTCTTGGTTTTTTCGATAACATAAGCGCTATGGCTTATTACGCATGGGAATCGGAAAATTTCTCGTTCTTCATAAATTACGAACATCAATTCAAAAAACTTACAGGCTATATAATGGCCTACTACAATCCCGATAGCCAATCGGGTATGGGCACTACTCAATTTGAGAATTCATTCTCTGGCCCTGGTGTCCGATTAATGCTAGTGTATAATCATTAAAAAAACAGATTATGTCAGAAAAAATTATTGTTCTCGAAAACTTGGTTAAGCGTTTCCCTGTTGGAGACGGCGAATTTACAGCCCTTAACGATATCAACTTAACGTTTGAGAAAGGCGAGTTTTCAGGCGTTGTGGGACCCAGCGGTTCAGGAAAAACTACATTACTAAATATTATTGGTTCATTAGATTCTCCATCCGAAGGAACGGCAACTGTGATGGGGAAGCAAATTTCCAGCCTTTCGCACAAAGAAGCGGCTCAATTACGAAACAAACATCTTGGCTTCATTTTTCAGGTTTACAACCTACTACCAGTTTACACAGTGTTTGAGAACGTTGAATTTGCGCTAATACTTCAGAAACGTTCCGCAAGCGAGCGAAAAAAAGAGGTAATGCAAGCGCTAGAATGGGTTGGGTTAGAAAATATGGCCAATAAGAAGCCCTCAAAACTTTCGGGTGGCGAAGGTCAGCGTGTGGCTATTGCGCGCGCAATGGTCAAACGCCCTGCTTTGGTACTTGCCGATGAGCCAACGGCCAACCTCGATGCCAAGAATGCGCATGCTATTCTGAAAATGATGAAAAAACTTAACGAGGAACTCAATACCACTTTCCTATTTTCTACGCATGACGAAAAAGTAATGGCCTACATGAACCGTTTGATTCATTTAGAAGATGGCAAAGTTGTAAAAGACGAATTGATGAAAGCAAAAACCATATAACTATGAAACTAGCATTTCACTTAGCATACAAAAACCTCATGGGGGCTGGTCTTAGAACCTGGCTCAATGCAGGGGTGCTGTCATTTGCCTTTATAGTTATTATATTTTTTAATGGGCTAATAGACGGTTGGAACCAACAAGCCAAAATAGATGGCATAAACTGGGAATATGGACATGGTCATCTGGTCAATAATAACTATGATGCTTATAACGCATTCTCCATTCAGGATGGTCATGAAGAGCTAGCAGACTCTAAACAAGAGAACCTGACCCCCGTATTAATACAACAAGGAAACTTATATCCTAGTGGCAGAATGATGTCTATCCTTATTAAGGGAATTGACCCCAACCAGAAAACATTACGGCTGCCTACCCAGCTCCTAAACGAAAGTAATGCTCAAATCCCTATAATTATTGGTGAGCGCATGGCTGAATCGGCAAAAATAAAAATTGGTGATGAGGTTCTTTTACGCTGGCGAGATAAAAACGGCACCTATGATGCTACAACGGCTACCGTTGCTGGTGTATTTGAAACAACTGTGCCATTTATTGATGGGGGACAAGTTTGGATGTCCATTGATAAACTGAGGGAGATAACCCTGCTGCAAAACAGAACGACCTATTTTGTGGCCAACGAGCAATATGAACAAACCGAAGTTGATGGTTGGAGATTTGAGAATCAGGCATACCTAATGCGGGAACAAACAAAACTTATAAATGCTAAAAAAGTAGGTGG
>JAQUJY010000022.1 GCA_028680705.1 Bacteroidales bacterium | reverse complement strand
AATTTTAGGAGAGAAGAAAATTGTAATCCATAACCCCGAAAGGGTAAAATTATTTTTTTAATACAACAAGTAATATGCCCTTAGTTTATACCCATATCCCCATCCAAATTATTTTTGTCGTCAAATGCCTCAAGAGTATGGAGAGATGAATTGCATAAATCTTAGTTGCTTTTAATTTGTAACGCAAAAATGGTTATTATGCCATCAAATTATAACTTTGCATCAGCGTAAACAGAACATAAAATTAGATTAGCTATGAATATCGTTTTTGCAGAACCCATAGGCCTTACTTTGGATGAGGCACAAGATTTTAAGGTAGAAATGGAGAACCTTGGTCACAGTGTTACATTTTTTGATAATGCCCCATCTGGGCAGGATGAACTTTTGCAAAGGGTGGTTGAGGCAGATATTGTTGTGGTGAGCAATTATGCGATTAGCGCAAATGTTATCGAAAATGCTACAAACCTAAAGTATATAGACGTTGCCTTTACAGGGGTTGACCATATAGCCACTGCCGAGTGCAAAAAAAGGTCAATTCAGGTATCGAATGCAGCAGGATATAGTAACCAAGCAGTTGCCGAGTTAACCATTGCCATGGCCATTGATTTACTTAGAAAGATTACCCCGGCCGATGCTGTTACCCGCAGCTTAGGTGGCAGGAATGGATTTTTGGGGCAAGAGCTAATGGGTAAAACCTTTGGTATTATGGGGTTAGGGCAAATTGGGAAACGCGTTGCGCAGCTGGCAGCAGCATTTGGTTGCAGGGTAATTGCGTGGACACGCACTCCTGGTAAGAACGATATGGTAGAACATGTTGATTTTGAGGAACTACTTAAGCAGTCGGATATTTTATCAATACACCTACCGTTAACGGCCCAAACGCAAAACTTAATTGGGATTAAGGAGTTTGAGCTGATGAAACCAACTGCCTTCTTGATTAATACAGCCAGAGCAAAAATTATCGATTCGCATGTACTTGCCGCTGCACTAACAAAACCGTTAATAGCTGGCGCAGCTGTTGATATTTACGAAAAGGAACCACCCATTGATGCTGAACATCCATTACTATCGGTGCCCAATACCCTGCTGCTTCCACATATTGGTTTTGCAACGCATGAGGCCATTGCACACAGGAGCAAAATAGTTCTCGATAATATTAGGTATTGGCTAAAAGGAAAACCTCAAAATTTGGTGGGTTAAAGTTCTCCTACTCCTTTGGATTGGTAATGTTAACGTAAAGTACCCTAAGCATAAACAGCATCAGGGATGGGAAAATTACGGTTTGCAAAAGTCGCACCAGCAGGTAGTCTATAATATCAACATGAATTAGCGTGGCAAGAATTATTATAATTACCATATCAGCAATCATCATTAGCGCATTGCTCCGCAAATTGGTAAATGCCTTTGGAAAATAAACTTGGGCAATGGGGTTATTTACTGCCCTTAATATGGCGTAAAGGCAAAGCGTAAACAGAAGCGGCGAAACAACTCCAAAAACGGCCAGAGCAATGGTGGATGGCCAAATGCCAAAGCTATACAGAACTCCTCCAGTTAGTGAGATTAGTAGATTGATATAGAAACGGGTACCAGTTCCCACAAGGTTTTGTACCCATAAAAAAATAATGTTATTGTTGTTTTGAGGTTCTTTATTCGACATTCTGAAACTTTCCTTTTAAAAAAACATTTTAAGCATTTATCACAAGGTAAACAATATAGCCTACGTAAATGGCAACAAAAAGGCCACCCTCCCTACGATCGATTCTACGACCCCTGCCAACCAATGCAAAGATAAAGAGAAGAATGCTGGCCAAACAGGTTACCATAATATCGATATTGGCTGAGGAGTAAAAGGGTAATGGGCGTATTAAGCTAGAAAGACCCAGAACCATAAATATATTGAAAATATTTGACCCAAGTACATTACCTACGGCAATATCGGAGTTTCCTTTAAATGCTGCTACCACAGAGGTAACCAGTTCGGGTAGCGAAGTACCAACTGCTACAACCGTTAAACCAATTAGGGCATCGGAAACACCCAACGATTTTGCTATGCTAACCGATGAGTCAACAATTAGCTGACCGCCAAAATATAGCCCTGCAATTCCACCTAAAACCATAAGGGTAGTAACGTAGGTTTTCCTAACCTTAACATCTGGTGTGGGTGTTTGTGTATCGGGTTTTGCTGAAAGAAACGTGTAGTAAAGAAAAACGGCTAAAAAGGATAGCAAGATTAATCCATCGGAAAAGGTAAGAATCGATTGGCTTGATCCATTAAAAAACTTATCATTCGCTAAAATTAAAAGGACTACAGCAGCAAGTAGGCTAAAGGGAATTTCGATGCGAATAGTTGACTTTTGGAAATTAATGGGTTTAATTAAAGCGGCTACTCCTAAAACAAGAAGGATATTTAACGTGTTGCTCCCCACTATATTCCCAATGGCTAAACCGCTATTCCCCGATAGTGAAGCCATTACGTTTACAACAAACTCTGGCATGGAGGTGCCAAATGCCACAACGGTTAGCCCAATGGTAAAAGAGGATATGCCCAGTTTGGTTGCAACCGACGAAGCCCCTTCAACCAACCAGTTTGCGCCAACAATTAGGATGGTTAGTCCAGTAATAAGTATTAAAATATCAACTAGCATGTGTGTCAATCATTGTAATTTATGCTGATTTTGATACAAAGATTACGATTAGTTTTGGAACAGCTAACAGGATTTATGTTATACTTCATCAAATTTTAAAGTTTTTTATCTCGTGTAAGTTTACCATAATAGCCAAAAGGTGTGTAAAGATTTGTAAATTTGCTTCCAAAATAAATCTCAAACAGTTTGAAACGGATAGTTCCCTTTGCTTTTTTTTTGATTTTTGTGATAAGTATTTTGTTCCCAAGGTGTGCGGTAATAGTCTCGCCAGAGGGTGGACCAAAGGATACACTTGCTCCAGTGATGCTTAAAAGTGTTCCCAAACTAAATGCCACAGGGTTTAAAAAGGACAGAATAGTATTCACTTTCGATGAGTACATTAAGCTTGATAAGATAAATCAGAAATTGGTACTTTCGCCACCACAGGAGCAAACTCCTAGCACAAAGATTAAGGGTAAATCCTTAGAAGTTAAATTTTTTGAACCTCTTGCCGATAGCACAACCTATACCCTATATTTTGCCGATGCCATACAGGATAATAACGAAGGGAACCCAATTGATAATTTTGAGTTTGCATTCTCAACAGGGTCTCACATCGATTCGCTAAAGTATATTGGCCAGGTTATCGATGCTTTTACGCTTGAGCCACAGGAAGGCGTTTTTGTAATGCTCTATGAAGATTTTGCCGATTCGGTACCAATTATTCAACGCCCCAGGTACGTTACGAAAACAAATAAGGCAGGTGTGTTTTTTTTAAGCAATCTTAAATTGCGAGATTACAAGATCTTTGCCCTTCGCGATGGAAATTCCAACTATCTTTTCGATCAGATAACCGAGGAATTAGCCTTTAGCAAAAATGTTGTTGAACAAAGCAGGTTGGGTAATCCATCCGATAAACCCTCTCGGGCCGATAGTCTTCAAATCCTTTGGCTTTTTAAGGAGAGGAGCAGAGTACAATCCCTTACCGACTATTCTCGCGCCCAGCGTCGAAGGATTAGGCTTGGGTTTACCCAAAAACCTGTTGGCAAGGTTTCTTTAAAACCCATCGGTTATGATTTGGATAGTACTGAACAATGGTTTATACGCGGGGCTAACATTGTTGGCGATTCTCTCGATTTCTGGTTGACCCACCCCAGTATAAGTGCAGATAATAGCCTGAGGGCAGAGATAACTTACCTCAAAACCGACTCGTTAATGAACCTTGTGCCACAAGTAGATACGCTTAGACTTCATTATAGCGAAATTGCCCAAAAAGCAACGTTTAAACGTGGTAAAAAGGATACCGATGAGGAGGAAGCTGAAAAAGCACCTGTCCAATCAGTAAGCACCTCGGTTAGAGCTGGCGATAATGTTTTGCCAAATCAGCAATTTAACCTGCTATTTAGCATGCCACAACTATCAATCGACACATCGTTGGTTACGTTAACCAATGTTACAGATAGCATCACAATACCACTACCAGCGATAACAATAGATTCGCTTGATCCTCGTGTTTATTCGCTAAGTTACAACTGGCAGAATATTGTCAACTATAGATTTGATGCGTTGCCTGGAGCATTTATTAATCTTGATAGCCTTACAAACGACACTTTGTCGATAAATTTTAGAGGTGCAAACCCTGAAATGTTCGGTGTTATCAACCTAAATATTGTGGGAGTAAGCCATAACGTTATAGTGCAGCTTGTGGGTGGGAAAGATAAAGTGGTTGACCAAAAAATAGCCGAGGCTGATGGTAAGGTAATATTCAACTATGTGAAGCCTGCAAAATATAATCTTAGGTTTATTATTGACGAGAATCAAAATGGAAAGTGGGATACGGGCCGATATATTGAGGGGATACAACCCGAAAAAATTTATTTTTATGAGGATGAACTTCAGAACAGGGATATTCAGGTTAGATCCAACTGGGAATACGACCTAAACTACAAACTAAAATAGCTGCCCTATGTCAGTAGTGATGAATTTTGCCATGTTCCCAACCCGTAAAAACGAGAGCCTAAGCCCATACGTTGCCAAGGTGGTTAAGAGTATTCGGTCTAGCGGATTCGAAAGTCAGCTTACATCCATGGGCACAATTGTTGAAACCGATACGCTAAGCGAGGCGCTCTCGGTAATTGACAATGCCTATGCAACATTAGAGGATAGCTGCGATAGGGTTTATATTACGGTGAACATCGATATTAGGAAAAGTGAGAAGGGACGCATCCACTCAAAAATTGATTCGGTAGAGAAGAAGATTTAGCCCAAAGCAAAGCATTTATTACGATGAAGCATCAAAAAATATTAATAATATTGTTGGCAATTCTTCCAGTTGCAGCACAATCGCAGCTACACGTTGGGGTGAGGGGAGGATATAACATTTCATCGGTTGCTATTACGCCAAGTAATAAGCAGCGTGCAGTTTACGACAGGCTTTTTGATGGAGGAATTGTGTTCAAGTATTTCGATTTACAGTACTTCGGATTTCAGGGTGAGATTAATGTAACCCAACGCGGATACCGCTTGCCCTTAGGCGATGAAAATCATTATAAGCGAATTTCAACCTATGCCGAAGTTCCCCTTTTTATGCAGATTAGAGCAAAGTACAACAATTTTTTCATGCACTTTAATGCGGGTGCAACCGCTTCGTACATGCTAAACTCGCAGCACGGTTCAGATACATCGGGGATATACGAGATGAATAAATACAATATCAATATTCTTCGCGATAATCCGTTCGATTATGGGTTGATGGGAGGGGTAGGCATAGGGTACGATTTTAAGTTTGGAACAATTCAGGTAGAAGCTCGTTTTCATTATGGTTTAGGCGATTTGTACTATTATAAGTTTGAGGGTAATCCACTCAGGTCGCCAGCGCGTGTGCAAAACATATCTTTTACCTACCTTTATAATATCTCTTCGCTATTTGAAAAGCGAAAAGAGGCTAAACAGATAATTGGGAACAGTCAAGAGATTAAAATCGAAAAAGAATAATACTATGAGAACACTAGCTCTATCAATATGCTTAATTTTATCATCGATCTTTACATTTGCCCAATCTGGGTATGTTCAAGAGGGAAAAGCATCGTTTTACGCCGATAAGTTTGAGGGGCGAACAACAGCCTCGGGCGAAAGGTACAGCCATAGCAAAAGCACTTGTGCTCATCTTTCGTTACCCTTTGGTACCTTAGTAAAAGTTACTAATCTAAGTAATGGCAAGTCAGTAATTACACGCGTTAACGATAGAGGTCCATTTGTACCCAATCGTATAATCGACCTTAGCCACTCTGCCGCTACAAAGTTGGATTTTGTTAGAATAGGAATAGCCGATGTAAAAATTGAGGTGATTGATAGTGATGGCGGTATGCTTGCTCAGGAATCATCCCAGCAATACTCAGCGCCCCAGCCATCGCAGGGAGCTAAGCGCCCAAATAACCAGCCCACTCCAGCAACCATCAAGGAGCCACAAAAAGCGCCTGTTGAGGCTGCGCCAAAATCTCCAAAGCCTGCACCTGCTCCCATTAGTAGTGAGGCAAGCGAGCTATACGAGCTAAAAGTGATGCGTCT
This sequence comes from Bacteroidales bacterium, assembly GCA_028680705.1. Classification (GTDB taxonomy): domain Bacteria; phylum Bacteroidota; class Bacteroidia; order Bacteroidales; family Tenuifilaceae; genus Perlabentimonas. Next base: position 30,755 of record JAQUJY010000022.1, on the reverse strand, counting down.
TAACCCACAGGGATATGCGGTACAGATTGGTAGCTATAAGGAGTTAGTTAACCTGCTGCGCATTGCCGACGACCTTAAAACATCTATTAAAGAGGAGGTTAGGGTGCAAGTGGCAACCCTAAATGGCGAAAAAATTTATCGCCTTATGGTTGGAGGTTTCCCTTCGCGTCGCGAAGCCGATGTTCTTAAGCGTAGGGTTGTGCAAGTTTATCCCGATTGCTTTGTGGTGGAGCTGAAGTAGAGTATCTACTCCCCAAAGCAAGCCGCTCAGGAAACTTTAATTCTTTCATGCTGCTGGTTACATCAATGGCTAAATAGTTATCCGGATAGTTGGTCTTTGTCTGCTGAAATTTTCCCATCCCAAAAGTTCTTAATTTTAGCCTATTTACAGAAATGTAACCGAGCTTGTCAATCTTGATTTCGATACTGTCTGACAAAATTCCTTCTGCATTTTCACAATTGAGAGAAAGATATTCTGTCAATTTCAAACTTTCTTAGCCGATAGTTTTTGGCGTTAAATCCTTGAAATTAGGTGCCTCTGTTTTAATTGAGAATATAATTTTCCTACATTAGTGAAATATATGTAGATTGAAACCCGAAAATATAAGTCGAAATAAACTTTTATTATGGATAAATTAAATTCAAAACGGTGGTTTATTGCAATTATGGGTACCCTTTTGCAAGTAGTGTTGGGTACCGTTTATGCCTGGAGTTTTTTTCAAAAGCCAATTATTGCAGAGTATGGGTGGAGCAACGTACAAACCATGTGGATTTTTAGTCTGTCCATTTTATTCCTTGGCTTGTCTGCCGCTGTTGGTGGTATGATACTCCCAAAATACGGACCCCGCAAGTTGGCCTCAATGGGGGCGTTATTTTACGGTGTAGGCTATTTGATAAGTGCGTATGCTATGTTTATTAGTAGTCTACCTCTCTTTTATATTGGTTTTGGTGTGGTTGGTGGAATAGGCTTGGGCTTAGGTTATGTAACCCCAGTCGCAACTGCCTCAAAATGGTTTCCCGATAAAAAGGGTTTTATCACCGGAATGGTTGTTATGGGTTTTGGGTTGGGTGCGCTGGTAATGTCTAAGGTTATTGCTCCCATATTTGTGAGCATTACCCAAGGTAATATGGTACAGGTGTTTTTGTACATTGCCATAGTACTTATGGCCATTGGTATTCCCGCTGGGCTAAGCATGCAAAACCCTCCAGAGGGATTTACTCCTAAAGGTTATTCTCCTCCTTTAAAAAGTGCTGCTAGCCAAGGGTACGAGGATAGTTTAACCGTTAAGGATAGTTTGCTTTCTGCAAAGTTCTTGGGTATGTGGCTTATCTTTTTCCTAAATATATCGGCAGGTATAATGTTTATTGGTCTGCAATCGCCAATGATACAGGATTTACTAAGAATTAAAGATGCCACAATGAGCACTGAAGCCCTTGCTGTGGCTGGTGCTAGTCTAATCGCTATCAGCTCATTATTCAATGGGGTTGGTCGATTCCTTTGGGGTGGGTTATCGGATAAAATTGGGCGGATTCAGGTTTTCCGATTGATTTTGGGTTCTCAGATTCTGATTTTTATTCTTATGATGTTTACGGGTAATCCTTGGATTTTTGGTATTCTGGTTTGCTATGTGCTACTGTGTTATGGTGGCGGTTTTGGAGCAATGCCATCGTATGTGCTCGATGTTTTTCACGCAAAGTTAATGCCCGTTGTTTATGGTGTAATCCTTACAGCATGGTCTATTGGTGGTATTGTTGGTCCACAAGTGGCAGCATTTATTAGAGATTTTTATACCAAAACCCCTGAGGTGATTGGCCCCAGAACCTATATGGCTGGTGCTATTTTATTGGGCATTGGCTTTATTGTAACCCTAACGCTAACAAACAAATCGATTACTGAGGGTAAAGGGTAGCTCTTAGATAATGATAGTGGTTTGCAATAATATAATACAAAGAGGTGTCGCAACTAGTATCATAATAAAAAAACAGCCAGGCCTTTAGGCGTGGCTGTTTTTTTGTATCTGTTTCTAACTTACAGTAGACCCGCTATCTACTGATTCGTTGGGTTGAACAAAGCGAAGACTATCATCGGAGTTTTTGGCCATTAGGATCATGCCATGTGATTCGATACCCCGAATTTTTCGTGGCTCTAAGTTAACCAGCACGCAAACCTCACGGCCAACAACTTGTTCGGGTTTAAAGTACTCTGCAATACCCGACACAATGGTTCGCTTGTCTATTCCGGTATCAACCTCAAGTTTCAGCAGTTTCTGTGTTTTAGGTACCACTTCAGCGGCAAGCACTTTAGATATTCGGATATCCATTTTCATAAAATCTTCGTAGCTTATAATCTCTTTTTGTGGAGCAATCTCTTTGTTGTTCTCCTCATTCTGTAGTTTAGTATCCATAAGTTTTGCAAGTTGTTTATCAATTTCATCATCCTCGATTTTATCAAAAAGCAGTTCGGGTTGCTCAATGGCATGCCCTGAGGCCAGTAGGTTGGTATCTCCCCCTTTACTCCATCCAAGGTTTGATGCGTTTATCATTTTGCCCAGCTTAGCAGTGGTAAAAGGGAGGAAAGGCTCAGCAAGGATTGTAATATTGGCCGTAATTTGGAGTGCGATGTTCAGTATGGTGGCAACCCTATCGGGGTCGGTTTTAAATACTTTCCAAGGTTCGGTATCGGCAAGGTATTTATTGCCTAAACGGGCAATATTCATGGCATCACGCAAAGCATCGCGAAAGCGGAAAAGTTCCAGATTCTTCTCAATCCCCTGTTTAAGTTTGGGCAGTTCCGCTAGGGCATCCTTATCGTACTGGGTTAGGTCACCCAAAGCAGGCACTTTTCCCTCAAAGTACTTATGGGTAAGTACAAGTGCTCGATTCACAAAGTTGCCTAATATGGCAACCAATTCGTTATTATTGTGAGACTGAAAATCTTTCCAGGTAAAGTCATTGTCCTTAGTCTCGGGCATGTTAGCGGTTAGCGAGTACCTAAGTACATCCTGTTTTCCGGGGAACTCCTCTAGATACTCATGCAACCAAACCGCCCAGTTGCGCGATGTTGAAATCTTATCGCCTTCAAGGTTTAAAAACTCATTTGCTGGCACATTGTCGGGCAAAATATATGAACCCTCAGCCTTGAGCATGGCCGGAAACACAATGCAGTGGAAAACGATGTTATCCTTTCCAATAAAATGAATCATGCGTGTTTCTGGATCCTTCCAATACTTCTCCCAGTCAGGTGTAAGATCTTTTGTTGCTGATATATAGCCAATGGGCGCATCGAACCAAACGTAGAGTACTTTACCTTCAGCCCCCTCAACCGGAACGGGAACGCCCCAGTCCAAATCTCTACTAACTGCTCGGGGCTGCAGACCCTGATCAAGCCAACTCTTGCACTGCCCGTAAACGTTTGCCTTCCATTCCTTATGATCCTCTAAAATCCATTTTTCCAGAAACCCTTGGTACTTATCCAAAGGCAAGAACCAATGCTTTGTTGGTTTCATAATTGGCTTAACACCGCTTAGGGTCGATTTTGGATTTATAAGATCGGTGGCGTTAAGGCTCGTACCGCACTGTTCACATTGGTCGCCATAAGCTTTTTCGTTAGAGCAATGTGGGCAGGTACCAGTAATGTACCTATCGGCCAAAAACTGGTTAACCTCGGGGTCGTAGTACTGCTCAGTAGTTTTCTCGATAAACTCGCCCTTAGCATACAGCTTTTTAAAGAATGCAGCTGATTCTTCGTGGTGTGTTTTCGATGAGGTTCGGGAGTAGATATCGAAGGCAATACCAAAATCTTCGAATGATTTTTTTATAATTGCGTGGTATTTATCCACTATGCTTTGAGGTGAAACGCCTTCTTTACGAGCTTTTATGGTTATGGGTACGCCGTGCTCATCCGATCCGCAAACAGAGATTACATCCATACCCTTCAATCTAAGGTAACGGGTGTAAATATCCGATGGGACGTAAACACCAGCAAGATGCCCGATGTGAATTGGCCCATTTGCATAGGGTAAGGCCGATGTTATTAAATATCGCTTGTACGCGTTCATAACCATGGATTTAAGTTATTTTTAGAAAATAAGCCCTTGTGTGGGCTTTATTTTCAATTTAAAATTACTTTATTGTAACGTTCATCGTATAATGACTGACAAAGATACTAACAATTTTAAAGATAGAGCAATGAATTTCATTAGCCCCTCCATACTTCAAAAAGGCGATGCCGTTGGCATAGTGGCTCCTGCACGGAAAGTGAGTAGGGAGGAAATTGCCGTTTCAATTGCCATGTTTGAGAGTTGGGGACTTAAGGTTGTGCTGGGTAAAAACCTTTTTGGCGAACTCAATCAGTTTTCAGGAACTGACACTGAGCGGGCTGCCGATTTTCAATCGATGATTGAGAATCCTCAGGTAAAGGCAATAGTTTGTGCTCGCGGAGGGTATGGTTCTGTACGTATTCTAAATCACCTAGACCTAAGGAGTTTGCAGCGTGAGCCTAAATGGGTAATTGGCTATAGCGATATTACGGTTTTCCACGGAATTCTCAACTCATGGTATATGATGGAGAGCATACATGGTATTATGCCAATTAACTTCCCGGTGGATGGGAAACCCAATATTTCGACTGAGAGTTTACGCAGGGTGCTCTTTGGCGAAACGCCAACTTACAATGCGCTAGTGCATCCCTTTAACCGTTATGGAAGTGCAAGTGGTAAGTTAATAGGAGGAAATTTATCTATTTTATATAGCCTTTCTGGATCCGATGCCGATATGATTACCGAAGGGAAAATCTTATTCATTGAGGATCTGGACGAATACCTTTATCATATTGACAGGATGATGATGAACCTTAAGCGGAGTGGAAAACTTAGAGGGATTAGCGGGCTTATTGTTGGTGGAATGATTGATATGAATGACAACGCCATACCCTATGGAAAAACTGCCTTAGAGATAATCCGTGAAACGGTTGCTGAATATCAATATCCCGTATGCTTTGGGTTTCCTACGGGTCATCAGAAAGAGAATGTTGCCCTACTAATGGGTAGAATGGCCACTCTTAAGGTTGATGAGAAAGGGACAAGTCTTGAGTTTTTACCAGCAAAGTAGAGTTTGCTGCTAGCATCCTTAAAGGTATGTTACTGGGATATTGTCATAATCCAATCCTCACTCAAGAGTTCTAAACCGTCTGTCGGAAGTTTTGTAAATCTCGTATCGCCAAGCTAGGTGCTCCAAAAGGTTCCCACTATTATCAAAAACTTTTATCTGCTGCAAGCGCTTATCACTTCTGTATATATACTCCTTTCTCTTTTGGATATTACCTTGGCTGTCAATAATCGTTTTTTCGGCTATGTTCCCATCATCGGTATAGGCATAGGAATAAGTTTTGATAATCTTAGGTGAACCACTCTTATCAATGCTAACCTTTTCTTTAGCAATCCTATTAAGGCTATCGTATGCTATCTCTTTTTGTAAAAACATTATGGAATCGGGTGGAGTTGTACGCTTCCCTCTTACTTTTCTATAAATTTCGTTGCCTTTATCATCGTATTTAAAGGTTGTTCTGTATCCCCTCTTACCTCTTTCATTATATCCTGTTGCTTTTGTAATAAGTCCAGTGTTGCTGTAGTTATATACTTCTCTTACGCTTAGGGTAGTGTCGTTGGGGCTTACATGATATAGGGTTAATGAAATAAGCCTCTGGTTCTCGTTAAAGTCATACTCCTCAATTCGTGAAAGTTTTTCTTTAAAAAAGAAATCGGTTTTAACCTTTTGTTGGCCATTAAAATAATTCCATCGATAGTTGTTGGGGTAGTGGGTTTCCCAGTCAAAATCAATTTCGGTATGGAGTCGTGCAAGCGAATCGTATATAAGCTGATTAATTGCAAAAAACGTTGAGGTTCGTTCGCCATTTTCTATTACATATCGCGAGTTAACAGTTACCCGATATATATTTTGTGGCTTCTCAACCTGTGCATAAAGCAAATTCCCGCCTAGAAAAAGCACTGTTAAGATGGTCGCCAGCTTATTAAATAATTTATTTTTCATGTGTTTGTAATTTATTTTTCAATTGCCACATGCCTGACCGACCTGTTTGCAGACAGGCAGGCGTCAGACGGGGAATTTACAAAAACAATCATTTTTCTTTTGTGACAAATATTTCTCATGGCTCGTTTCACACCCTCAATATTTGAGTTGATTTAGTATAAAACTATCTGGACTCTATTTCAACAGGTGCATTATAGAGTTCCCTCGACTTACTCTTCTTAATTTTATCTTTTCCTTTAGGTTTTATCTTTTTTAAATCTTTTAGATTGTCTTTACTCGTGTTTAGCAATGGTTTAATGTTTTCGTCGGGCTGGGGTGTGAATCTAATGGATATTTTTGAAATCTCGGCATATTTAGTCCATTTCCCACTTCTAGGTTGGTGATCGAGAATGTAGCCCATAAAGTGGGTCATGGTTGTATCGGTAAGCATACATCTTAAAATAACGGTTCTTTCCTCTCCATCCTTTAGGTACTCTTCTTGCTTTTGGTTAAACCTAAACTCAGGTGGTTCTGCCTCGGTATAAAACCATACCTGCATCGATGGTTCCACCGATTGGTCTTCAGGTTTAACAATAACCTTTGCAGTAACCGAATACAGGCCTGCCCCTTGGGTTGGAACTTTAAAAAACAATCGTTCGTTGATTCCATCCTCGGGTAACTTCCAGTTTCCCTTATTAGGCCAAAGATTACCCTCTTGATCTTCTTGATCCTCTTCAACCTCTTTTATATCTAGTTTTCTTGAAATCATCTGAGCCTTTTCAGTTTCAATTATTGAGAGTTGTCCAACTACTTTGTCCAGCAATTTTTCAAATTCCCTAGGATTATCCATTAGATAGTTGACTGTATTAATAAATTCATCCTCAGTATAACCGTATTTATCTACTATAGGCTTATAGTATTCAATTGAATCTTTTCGGAACAATTTAATGGTTAAATATGATGTACTTGTGATAGCATCGGTAATAAAAACTTCGGCCAAAATATTTATCATATCCTTATTAGAAATTTTCTTTTCTTTACAGCCCAGTTGGATAAGCATCAGCATACTAAGGGACAAGGGGATAAAAAAACGATGTAGTTTGTTCATATTAATGAGTTGGAAGTACAAATATATATATTTCAGCAATGAATATGGCATATAACTAGAAGAGCAAACACAAGGCTTGCTCTTCTATACTTTATAATTGTTCTATTTTGCTTACTTAAGCACATCAAACTTGTAGCCAATCATAAGTTCGTGTGAACCACCGTTAAATTTTCTAATTCTGGTTAGCGAATAATCAAACGAATAGCCAAATAGTAACCTTTCGTAGTTGTATCCAAATAGGATCGATATCCCATCCTGCCAACGGGCAGAAATTCCTCCCCAGAATTGATCGCGATAGGTAACCTTTGCATTTATATCTACCTGAATGGGACCGGTAATCATGTATTTTAAGAGAACAGATGGCTCAAGCATAAAATCGCTAGTAAGCGGGAAAAGCATTCCCCCCGTAAGCATGTAATGCTGTTTAAGTTTATTAATACCATAGGTGTGAACATCATTTTCGTTTACCCCAAGATCAGTTGTATAAAGCTTTTGTCCAAAGAGCTGGTGCACCGATGCCCCAAAAAAGTATTGGCTTGAATAAAAAAGTACACCGATGTTTGCATCGGGGGTGAAAACCGACTTTGTACTTTGGCTTATTGCAGGATCGTTAAATAGCATAGCTTCGCCAAATTCAAACTTTGAACCATCGGCCTGGAACACCATAAATCCTAGCGATAAACCACCCGATACCCTCATGCCATTTTCCGTGATTTGCATGTTGTATGAGTAGGAAAAAAGCCCTCCTGTTCGGCTTGTTGGTCCAGTAATATCACGGTAAATGTTACCACCAAAGCCCATGTCCTTAGATCCGTGAGGCCCGTATGCGCTAATGCTATAAGTTTGTGGTGCATCCGTTAAACCAACCCATTGAAAGCGGTTATTGTACCTCATTTGGTAGTAGTTGTTAGTTCCTCCCTCGGCTGGGTTAAGCTGGTATTTATTAAACATGTACTGCGTAAACTGAGGTAATTGCTGAGCGTTGGACTGGAGTCCATTAAGCAAGACTATTGCTACTGCTGCTAATACTACCCTTTTCATATCTCGAAAGTTTAAATGTCTAATTATCAAATCACTTATCGCACAATTGTAACTGAACCAGAAATGGGTTTCCATTTTCCGCTGCCCGGAACGTTAAAGCTAATCACATAATAGTATGTGCCAGTTGGTAGGTCCTTACCATTCTTATTCTTACCATTCCAGCCTTTTATTGCTTCAGATGCTCTGGCTGACCAAATTTCAGCGCCCCAGCGGTTAAATACTTTAATCTCTAGGTTCGGGAAAATATCAGCGTACGGAACAAACCAAAGATCGTTAATTCCATCACCGTTGGGCGAGAATACGTTGGACATACGCACTTTACCTAACACCCTTGCCTTAAGGTCAATGGTTTCAGTACACCCAACTTCTGATTTTACACTTCCTGTAAGTGGGATGTATTTCTCATCCTTACCAGTAATCATATTTTTTAATGTACCTGTTTCGTGAGTTTCGTATTGCCCAGTTTGGAACAGAACCGTTGAATTCTTGTTATTAGCTGGAGAAAAGAATTCAGAGGGATCCCATGCGTAGGCTAGTGTATAATCTGCAGCCTTGGTTCTAATCTCTACAGGATATTCCGTGTCTGCTAGTACCGTGATAACGGTTGTATCTGGAGGATTCGTAGGGTCATTATCAATCCTGAAAGCAATTAAATCGGAATTGGAGAAGAATGGGTGATCCTCCCTAATTAGGTGTGGACCAATTTGCTGATAAACGTTAATGGTATCACGTCGTTGCTCTAAACAACCCTCACTACTCACAACCTTTACTAGCATTATTTGATCTTCCTTCAACTTTTCAGTTGTATATGACTGATTGTCTGACCCAACAGGAATCTCCACTGTTTCACCTTGGTCATTAACAATAATTTTTTTCCATTCGAAGTGTGCTGGAGAACCAAAGTCTCCTTGAATAGGAATTGCTGTAAGGCCAGCAATATCGCCCCAACAGTAGTTTGGCTCCATGTCAATTCCCACTTGGAAATTATTATCCTGATTGTATTCCACCTTAAATGGTTCCTTTTCCTCACAACCCTTTTGGTCAGTAATTAAAGCATAGTAGTTACCAGATTGCAGCTCATCTATGGACCAAAGTCCATCGCTATTGTCCATATGTCCAAAGCCAGTTCTGTACCATTTAATATTGAAATCGGCATCAAACACTCCATTACCACCAGTTATGTTATTAATGCTAATGGTACCATCGTTCCCTTCGGGAGCAAGCCTACATTTTGCCATAGTAACAGTAGAACTTATGCCAAAAGGATCGGGTCCTGGAACAACAACCACTTCACTAGCCACACAGCCATTCTCATCGGTAACAGTCAGAGTATAACTTCCAGGTATAACATCAATTAGATCAAGTTCCTCTTGTCCGTTATCCCAACTATAGGTATAATCACCAGTACCACCGCCAACCTGCATTTCAACAAGGTCTAATGTATCATTGTGGCAAACAAGTGTTTCAATTGGTGGGTTAGTTATGGTAATAATTATGGCATCTGGCTCTGTTAATGTAACATTTTCAGAGTATTCGCCCTCAAAGATGAATGCACAGCCATTATCGTCAACAATGGATAGTGTGTACTCGCCAGCCGGTAAGCCATTGAAAATCCCGACAGTATTTTGTTCCGTACCGTCAGGTCCGTCAATAGTGTAAACTATTGGTTCGGTACCACCTGCTACTAGCATTGTTATGCCACCGCTATTATCGTTATTACATGACAGATTGTAGGTAAAGAATGATTCCATTATCATGCCCTCAGGATATTCAACCACAACATCCTCAACAATAAACTCACAACCATTCTCATCGGTTATGGTAAAGGTGTAAGTTCCCTCAGCAAGTTCATCGGCTATATAGCCCTGTGCACTACCACCACCATCCCAAGTAATATTATATCCGTAGGCAAATGGAGTACCACCTTGGATATCAAACTCAACACTACCCACAGGGAGGTTGGTATAGCAATCGGGAACAGTTACAGTATAAGTAACCGTAATTGGGTCAGGTTGAGTAATCTCAATAGATGCTTCTGATTCTACATCTTCGGAATCAGTTGCTAGCACTGAGTATAAACCGGCACAAAGATTTATATAGGTACCACTGGCTTCGTCCCAATGCGGAACCATATTGAAAGGTTCTCCATCAAGTGTCCAAACTTCAGTTTGAACTTCACCACCCAACGCATTGAGCGTTATGGTTCCAGTACAATCACCGTGACACAGAACATCAGTAGCTGTAAGCAGCACGGTGAATTGAGATAGTGAAACATCCTTAATGGCCTCGCAATCAAACATATCTTTAACAATAATACGGTAAGCACCAATGCCAAGGTTGATAAATGTATGCGATGTTAAATTGGTGTCATCAAAGTAGCCAACCATATCCCATATTCCAGCACCCTGATCCCACAGGTACAACTCGTACCAATAGTTTGGAGTTCCGCCGGTTATATTTACCTCTATGCTACCATCAGAATCTAATGATGTGGTTGGCGGAGTTAGCACAGTTGTTATTATTATTTGTGGCGATTGGTTAATGGTAACCTCAAGCGTTACAATACAGAAGTTATCGTCTTTTACCCTAACGGTATAGTTGCCGGCGGGTAAGTCAGTAAAAATATTACTAGTTTGCCAATCGTCGTCACCCGGAATAATATTGAAAACCGGAGTCCCTAGTTCGCCACTATAGATAACCTCTAACCCTCCGGTCGATTGTCCGTAACAGTTTACATCGGTTACAATTACATTATCAATCTCTAGCGTTGTTGGGTTAACCAACGTTTCGATTGAAGTTGTAGCAGGTCCACATCCATTTGTATCATAAACTTCAACGGAATAATCGCCGGCAGCAAGGTTATTGAAAATACCATCGGTATTGTCGCTTAGGTAGTCACCATTTCTATAGATGGTGTATATGTAAGCACCACTTCCCCCTTGTGCTGTGGCAATGATTATTCCTGCTATAGATGTACCATCCGGATCGCAGGTTGGGCTCTCTGTGGTTGTTATGCTAACGGTTACCTCATCGGGTTCTGCTATTGTAATTATTGTTGATGTTTGACAACCGTTGGCATCGTCAACATAAAGCGTGTAGTCGCCCGCTGGAATATCCGCAAAACTTACCCACTCGTCAACATCGCCATTCTGGGTATCTATTATGTTATTGCCCATATCTTCAAGGGCATATACATAAGGAGGCGTACCCTCAGTGGCCAGTGCAGTAAATGAACCATTGTCTCCATGGCAAAGCGCATCGGAAATTTCAGTATTAACTTCAATTGCGTTAGGTTCTATTACAGTGAGTTCCTCCGAAAGTACAGGGCCACAATTATTATCATCGGTAATTTCTATAATGTATACACCTGGCTCAAGCGGAGCAAATGTGCCATTATTGGTTTGAGTGATAAAACCAGCCACTGGGTTACCGTCTTGAGTAATGGTGTAGTACAAGTCGCCTGTTCCTCCAGTTGCTGTCAGGGAAATTTCTCCATCGTTTGCTCCAAAGCAAGATATATTAGTTATTGAAATTGAAAGCGGATCTATCTCAATAGCATCTGGTTCAGTAATTGTTATTGGTGCCGAATCTACGGGGCCACAATTATTGGCATCGTCAATTGAAACGGTATAAGTTCCTGCTGGTAAATCGGTAAACTCAACGGGATTAGTATCGTTTGCATCTATTGGATCGCCAATTTGGGCACTAGCATCATCGTATAGGGTGTAGGTGTAGGGTAGTGTTCCACCCTGACCTGCAATAGTAATGCTCCCGGTAGGAACCCCATTACACTCTAGGTTTTGTACAATAAGCGAAGCAGGATTAAACTCAAGTATATCGGGCACGATAACGGTTAGCATTCCGGAGTTAACCTCGGCACACGCAGGGTTTGCATCGCGAACAATAACCTCATAGTCGTTAGCGTCAGCTAAACCAGTAAATTCAACCCAATCGCCACTGTTTACATTCGTAAAGTTGGCTTGCTCAACACTACCCATGTATAGGGTTATGGTGTAGGGCTCGTTTCCTCCAGTTGCACGTGCACTAATAATACCCTCGTTTCCAGCAAAACTACAAGAGATGTTGGTGATATCAGTTTCTATTATGAGTTCGTCTGGACTTGTAATGGTTATGTCTTCAGTAAGTATGCAGTTGTTATCATCGAGAATCTCAAGAGTATAGTCGCCTGCTACAAGATTTTCAAAAAGGCCTGTGGCCTGAGGGCCAGTGTATGGCAGACCATTGAGGAGTAATGAGTAGTATAGAGAACCAGTTCCCCCGGTTGCAGTTGCGTCAATAATACCATTTGCATCATTAAAGCAAAGGTTGTGGGATAGGTCGAGGGTTGTAATTTCAATTGAAGGAGGTCCTGTAATTATTACTTCTTTGGTGACAATACAGTCATTTTCATCTTTAGCATAAACAGTGTAAGTGCCTATGCCAAGAGGCATAAAAGTTTTTGGGAAGCTAAACCAGTTAACACCATCAATAGAAACTTGCTTAATTCCGAATCCACCAGAGGGTGTTTTGGCTCGGAACCTTCCATTGGTGTTATACCAGCAGCCAGTAACATTAACAATATTATCGATGATGAAGTCAATTTGTTGAGGTTGACCAATTTCAAGAGATATACCTACATATTTTGCAATACATCCAGTCTCCTTATGGCGTACCTTTGGGTAATATAGCCCGGCGGCTAAACCCTCAAAACGGTTATTGTCAACCCAATCGCTTTCGGTAGGAGTCTCAGTTAGGGTATATTCATATAAATCTAAAGGCAGTGGGTAAGGTTTGATATCGATAACACCATTGGTGTTTCCGAAGCAACCTGATACAGGTAGCACTTCCTCGAAACCAACGGATATTTCATTGGGTTCTGCGATATAAACAGAGTTTCCTCCATATTCGGCCTTACAGCCAATTGCATCCATAACCCAAATTGCATAACTTCCCTCAGGGACTAAAAATTCATTATCAACTTGAAAGGGTCCAATATCTCCATCAATTGAATATAGGTATGGCTCAACGCCACCTGTTGCAGTAATTTTTATGGTTCCATTAGCCTCACCGTAACATAATGCATCGGTAATTGCAACATCAACAGCAATTTCGTAGAAGTTTATGTTAACATCATCAGCATCAACACAAATACCATTTGTTTCGGTCCAAGTGAAGGTATATAAGCCTAATAAATCAACTGAAACATTAGTTGCAGGGTCAGTATAATCGTCGAGGGTTGCTGTGCCAGGGCCTGTGTATGTCCAAACGCCAGTCCCAACAGATGGAGTAGCATTAAGTGTATATAGATAACCGCAGGCATTATCATCAGCTCCAGCATCCGCTGTTGGTGTTTCGTAAAAGGTTATTGTAACATCGGCAAAGTCGCTACAAATATTATTGACCTCAGTCCACCGAAAAGTATAAATCCCATATAAATCAACGGTTACATCAGTGTTAGGGTCATTAGCATCAACGAAAGTGGCAATAGCTGGGCCAGAGAATAAAGCCCATGTGCCCAATCCAACAGAAGGGACCGCAGAAAGTGTAGCGGTTAGGCTACAGTTTTCAGCATCGGAGCCAGCATCGGCAACTGGTTGCTCGTAGAACGATACAAGAATATCGTCGTTACTGTTACAGATTCCGTTTACTTCAGTCCATGTCAAAGTATAATCGCCATAAGTATCAGCAGTAACGGTTGCATTATGGGTGTTTGCATTTGGACTAAAACTAGCAGTACCAGGTCCAGTGTATGTCCATGTTCCAGTCCCAACAGTAGGGATAGCGTTTAAATTAAAATCAGTACCGCAAACACCTCCACCTGTACCGGCATCGGCAACAGGTTGTTCATAAAAATCAATAATAACATCATCAAAATCGGAGCAAACACCATTCACTTCTGTCCAGCGGTAAACGTATTGACCATAAGCATTAACGGTTACATTTGATGTAGGACTGTTTTCGTTTGTGAAAATAGAGGTTCCCGATCCAGAAAATTGAGTCCATGTTCCAGTACCAACAGATGCTGTAGCATTGAGGGCGATGGTTTGTCCACATGTAATATCATCGGTTCCTGCATTGGCAACAGGTTGTTCATAAAAGTTTACTGTAACATTATCAGCATCGGAGCAGATTCCGTTTACCTCTGTCCATGTGAATACGTATGTGTCGTAGGTATCAACAGTAACTCCAGAGGTTGGGCTGTTTGGATTGCTAAATATTGCATTTCCTGTACCCGATGATTTTGTCCAAGTTCCGGTGCCAACAGATGCTGTTGCATCAAGAGTGTAGTTATAGCTACAGGAGTTTCCATCGGTTCCGGCATCGGCAACTGGTTGCTCAAAGAAATCGATTGTTACCTCATTAAAATCAGAACAATTGCCATTTACCTCGGTCCAACGAAGCACATATTTACCGTAAGCAGTAACTGTTACGCTAGATGTTGGGCTATTTTGATTGGTGAAATTAGCAGTACCTGGGCCTGATGTTCTTGTCCAAGTTCCGGTACCCACAGATGGATTGGCATTAAGAGCAATGCTCAGTCCACAGGTTTGATCATCGGTTCCAGCATCGGCTAATGGTTGCTCAAAGAAATCGATGGTAACATTATCGGCACTGGGGAGACATGTTCCGTTTACTTCTGTCCAGGTAAACTGGTAAGTACCGTAGGCTGTAACAGTAACTCCCGTCGTGGGTTCATTAAGATCATCAAAATTGGCAGCACCAGGGCCTAAGTTTAAGGTCCATGTTCCAGTTCCAACTGATGGAATAGCCGCTAAAGATATGCTAAACCCACAAGTTTCATTATCGCTACCAGCATTAGCTACTGGTTGTTCGTAGAAATCGATGGTTACTTCATCAAAGTCGGAGCAAATACCATCAACTTCAGTCCAACGGAAAACATACTGATCGTATTCAGAAACTGTAACGCTTGTTCCAGCATCGTTCACATTGCCGAAAGTAGGTGTTCCCGAACCTGATATTTTTGTCCATGTTCCAACTCCAGCAGATGGAACAGCGGCAAGAGTAATTGATAGTCCACACGTTTCATCATCGGGGCCAGCAACTGAGATTGGCTGCTCAAAGAAATCGACAACTAGCTCATCGAAATCGGAGCAACTTCCATTAACCTCTGTCCAACGGAATACATATTGCCCGTATGCTGTAACAGTTACATTTGAGGTTGGGCTATTTTTATTGGTAAAATTAGCTGCTCCAGGGCCAGCCTCGCGAGTCCAAGTTCCAAGCCCAACCGATGCTGTAGCACCTAAAGTTAATGTTAATCCGCAGGTTTGATCGTCGGATCCTGCATTGGCAATAGGTTGTTCGTAGAAGTTTACTGTAACATCATCAGCATCGGAGCAGATTCCGTTTACCTCTGTCCATGTGAATACGTATGTATCGTATGCATCAACAGTCACTCCAGAGGTTGGACTGTTTAGATTGCTAAATATTGCATTTCCTGTACCCGATGATTTTGTCCAAGTCCCAGTGCCAGTAGATGCTGTTGCATCAAGAGTGTAACTATAGCTACAGGAGTTTCCATTGGTTCCGGCATTGGCAACTGGTTGCTCAAAGAAATCGACAACAACTTCATCAAAATCGGAGCAGGTGCCGTTTACCTCAGTCCAGCGCAATACATACTGCCCATATGCTGTAACAGTTACATTTGAGGTCGGACTATTCTCATTTATAAAGTTGGCTGCGCTAGGGCCCGATTGAAGAGTCCATGTTCCAATTCCAACCGATGCTGTAGCACCTAAAGTTAATGTTAATCCGCAGGTTTGATCGTCGGGTCCTGCATTGGCAACAGGTTGTTCGTAGAAGTTTACTGTAACGTTGTCGGCATCGGAGCAAATCCCATTCACTTCTGTCCATGTGAATATGTAGGTATCGTATGCATTAACAGTTACGTTAGAGGTTGGACTGTTTTGATTGCTAAATATCGCATTCCCTGTACCCGATGATTTTGTCCATGTTCCTGTGCCTACAGATGCATTGGCGGCAAGGGTAAAGTTGTAGCTACAAGAGTTACCATCACTTCCTGCATTGGCAACTGGTTGTTCGTAAACAGTAATAGTAGTAATTGCCTCGGCAGCAGGGCATGCACCAAGGGGTTTATTAGTTCTTAGCAAAAGGTTAACTGTTGTGCCATCCTCGCTTGCATGTGGTGTGTAAAAAGCATTTAGCGTATTTCTGCTGGGGTTAAAGGTTCCCAAACCACCAATCCACTCTGCCGATGATGCTGAGCCGCCAATTGTCCCGTTAAGTTGAACTGCTGAACTTGCGCAAACCTCGTAGGGACCACCGGCATCAACCGTTGGTGCTTCATCAACATCAATATCAAATTCAATATATTCTGGGATTGTTGGACAACCCTCATTATACCCAAAAACCCTATAGGTCCAGGTACCAACCGAGGGCGGTATCTCATCAACTGATGCGGAACTTCCAATAGGCTGCCCGTCAGTTACTCTTTCCCAGTAGTAAAAAACCGTTCCGCTTGCTTCTAGGGAAACGGTTGACCCCTCACAACTGTTATGTGGAGACGAAGTGGGGAAATCGAGGTATAAATCATCGTTTGAGTAAACCACAATGGGCTGTGTTACCGTATAAGTGCCATAACCGGTTTTGGTTGCACTAAATGTTAAGTAGTATGTGCCAGGGGTGCTGCAGTTAAATGTAATAAACTGAGTGTTTATGTCATTAATAAAGGTTGCTGCAGTACCGCTCCATGCGGGGGAGTCAACAGTGTATGGATTTGTAGGGGGGTTGTTGGTTACTCCCCAGAAAAAGTAGGCATCAGCTCCAGAGCAAACAGCCACAGGCTCGCTCATGTTTATCTGGGTTTGAGTTTTGTTGTTAATTGTTACTGTAAGCGTTGCAAAAGCGCTATTAGCAGTAAAGCCCAGTATTGATAAAGCAGTAAGAAGGGTGTAAATCCTTTTCATAATATTTTAGATTATGTTGTCCATTTCAACTTGTTGACAAAAAGCCAGGTTTTGTTGAAAAATATTGGCCGTAAAAAACAGAAAAACTCAGATTCTTCTTAATCTTATAGCGAAAGTAGATATTTTTTCATGATGTGCAAAAATATATCCCTAAAAATTAGCGGGTTACCGCAATTAGTAAAACTAATGGATATTGATTTCTTTTAAAAAAATATATTTACAAAGCTTGTGTTTCAGTTAATTACAATATTTGTTTCTTTGTTTATTGTCTTGTTATGTCTTGTACGAATTTATTTGTAGAAATGTTCATAGCTAATAAGCGGTATCCCATGTAATTTACACCAATGTTTTGCCCGTTTACGGGCAGTTTTCACTTAAAGTATGCCATTTATTACTATAGATCTATTGTTTAATCAATAATCCTGCCATTAGATGTAACTACCTGTATATTTGACGAATGTGCAAGTTAAGGTGATTAACGCATTACCGAAATCGGACATAGATTGTGTTATAATTGAACTTACACCGTTAAATTTATGTTAGTATGGTATGTGAAATGCTGATAGATTGTGATTTATGAAATCTGTTAAAGATAATTCAATTTAAAGATATTGCTCATATAATGGAACAAATTCATTTAATTTTCGAATACTCTAAATAGTAGGGATAAACTAATTGATAGGAGGGTGAGGTATGAAAACAAATTTTTTTTGCCCAAAATGCCATGGGTACTTAAGCGTAGCCGATAAGGTTATTTTTGCAATTAAGAAGGAAGGATTGGATAGTGGTTTGCTACTGCTAAGTCCTAAACTAGGGGAATATACCTACGAATATCATCCCACCATTGAGCTTACTGAAGGCGAGCAGATTGATTTTTACTGCCCAATGTGCGGACACGATTTAACCGTTGAGGGAGCCAATAAACTGGTTAGGGTAAAGATGCAGGTAGATGATAAGGAAACTTTTTGGGTAGTATTCTCAAAAAAAATAGGGGAAAGATGCACCTATAAAATCTCTGATGATGGACAGGAAGAAACCTTTGGAGAGCATGGCAGCTTAAATGTAGATTATTTGAGCATAAATCTTCTGAAATAGGGCTCCCTGTCCCATTTAACTTTCAGTCATACACTGCTGCTGCGGACTTGTAGCCCGTGCCTTATTATACTAAACTCGCACGGATTATAAAACCGTGCGAGTTTAGTGATAAAAGATTGCAATGGCGGAAAAGAACAGATAACCTCTTTTACTTTTAGTAGTTCTTTACAATTTGCTCTGCAAAGGTGTCGATGGTTTTGGAATCAGTAGCTCCGTAAAAATCATAGTAGTACTCAATTAGGTATTTCTTTATATCGTCATTAGCCATTTTTTGTCGCTTTAGAATTGGAATAATCGTATTAAATTCATTAATCAATTCATTCTTATCAACAAAAACAAGCGTAAAGCGGGTAATCTCATGGCTGCTTCTGGATGACATTTGGTACTCGTAAACTGCTAGATTCGAAATTTCGTTACCCTCAACTGAGCCTGCGCTGCTGGTTACCAGTTTATCCTTCTCAAGTATAAGCGATTGCTCATCGTGCCCAATCTTTTTAGATACTGGGTTATTATCAACCCGATAGTAGAATACAATAAACTTATCGTCGGATAATGAGTAGTTCTGCTGATTGAGCGGAACGGTAACCGCATCACCAATAATCGAGAACTTATCGTTTCCAAAATACTGGCGTAGGTCAGATACTTGTGTTTCCGAAGGGTTAAAGCGGGCAAGCATCAAATTTCGCATTTTTGTAGGCAGTGCAATATCTTTAACCATTGCTGTTAGTGTTAAATGCTCATTGGATAGGGCTGGTTCTTGAAATTTAATCTGAAATCGACCCATTGCGCTTCCAATGGCAATGGCGTAACTATCGAGGCTTTCGAAAAGAAGAACATCATCTGGGTTAAGCGTTTCGCCAGCTACTACATTGGTCCCTGTTCCTAAATTGGTAATTGTTCCGTTAACACGGGTAACGTGGTAAACATCTTGAGCATGGCCGCTAAAGCCAAGCGATACTACCAGTACGATGAGAATTTTTAATGTTTTCATATCTCCTAATAATTTGGTTAGTCGCAATATAACAGAAGGCTCTACAACTCTTGTACCAAATATATAAATATCTATGGATTTATTATTGACTGTTGTACTTTTTTTGGCAATGAGTTAAAAATAAGGTTATACGAATTAAGTATCCATAGCTTAATGGTTTTATCGGGAATAGAACCATCTACCATTACAGTATTCCAATGTGTTTTATTCATGTGGTAACCTGGTGTTACTCCCATGTACTGTTCCCTTAAGGTAATTGCCTCATCGGGGTCGCACTTGATGTTAACGCTTAATGGACCATCCAAATTTGTTAGTGCAAACATCTTATTACCAACCTTAAAAACTAGGGTTTCCTCATCAAAAGGGAAACTTTCTGTTACCCCTTTCAGGCTTAGGCAATACAAGCGTAGCGTTTCAATATTCATCATTGGCAAGGGCTAAAGTGTTGGGTAAAATGCATCTTGGATGTGCTCCAATTCAAAACTCTTTCCGTTGTACACAAGGCCAATAATATCGAACTGCACCTCAAGGTCAATATCATACTTTTGCACGTAAGCATCGGCAGCTTCAATAATATTTTTTTGTTTTCGCATTACTACGGCATCCTTTGGCTCTTCCCAATAGTTCCCAAATCGGGTTTTTACCTCAAACACAATTAGCATATTATCCTTGGTGCCCACAATATCAAGTTCTTTTTTGCCAAAGCGCCAATTTGTGTTCAGTACTTTATACCCCATTGCCTTAACATAATCTAAGGCATATGCCTCGCCGTCAACCCCTAACTTGTAGGGATGAGGAACATCATCCTTTTTATTCATTTTTTTTGAAACAAAATTGTTAACATCAAATATAAGTAACAGAAGTATTGTGTGCAATATGAGAAACAGATATTCTTTATTTTTAGTGTTGATAATCATTTTTTTATCCTCACTTAGTACGGTTTGTGCTCGCACTTTTGAGGGTAGCATTAACTTTGTACGCGAGACTGTGTTTGATACAACCCGTATTAACATCTACGTAAAGGATTCAATGGTTAGGGTTGATGAGCGTGATACAAAGAATCGTCTTGTGAGTAGCCACATAGTAAATTTGGATAAAGAAGAGGTTTACGCCTTATCGTACAGCAAGGAGTTATACAAAAAGTTATTAGTTAGCAGTTATAGTAACGATAACGGACGTATTAGCGTTAAAAAGACTCAAAATTCCAAGGAAATAAATGGGCATACATGCAGCCAATGGAGGGTAAGGGATGAGCGAATGAATACGGAAGTTGCCTATTGGATGTGTGATGGAGAATTTGAGTTTTTCTCGAAATTATTGAACCTTTTAAGGCGTACAGAATACAGCCTAGCCATTTTTGGTGCCATTCCTGAGGTGGGAGGGTTTATACCGATGCTAACTGAGGAGAGAACGCTTCTACGAAAAGAAAAGCTAAAAATACGCATAGTTGATATTGAGTATAATAACCCATCATCATCATTGTTTGGCATTCCCTCTCACTTTAAATCTGTTAACCGACTTTCTTAACTTGGTTTAAGCAAAGTTACTACTCCATTGAACCGTACATTGCTCTGTTTATGGTTGGTGTGGGTTATTTGTGCCTGCATGTTATTGTTGATTTAGATATCCTACCCATTACCTAAAGAGAAGTAATTACCCAAAATTTAATACCGTTTGTTATCGTTTTAACTTTAAATATCGCGTATTTTTAGGGTGATATTACTATGCAGCATAAAAGGGTAATTGCTAACCAAATACATATAGAGTGATGGAGGATACAGCAAAAATCATTATTGATGGGATGCTTCAGCAGCAGCGACAATTCTTTGCAGGTCATCAAACAAAACCCATCAAGTTTAGGCTTGAGCAACTTAGGAAACTCAAATGTGCCATTAATAAGTATGAGCAAAAAATTGCCGATGCCCTTTGGGTCGACCTGCACAAATCCTTCGAAGAGGCCTACCTTACCGAGATTAGCATAGTACAGCAAGAAATTGATAATCATATAAAGCATCTTAAAAAGTGGGCAAAACCCAAAAGGGTTCCAACCCCAGTGCATCTTCTTCCATCAAAGGGGAGAATAATCTACGAGCCCTTAGGCGTTTCGTTAATTGTAGCACCTTGGAACTATCCATTTCAGCTACAAATGAATCCACTGGTTGGGTCAATTTCAGCAGGTAACTGCGCAATCCTAAAACCATCGCCATACACAGCTAATACGGCGAGGGTAATGGAGGAGATGATTAAGGAAACTTTTAGTCCAAACTATATCGGCATTGTGCAGGGTGGCCGAAACACAAACGCGATACTCTTCTCAAAGCGGTTTGATATTATATTCTTTACTGGCAGTCCAACCCTAGGAAGGGTTGTTATGAAAGCAGCTGCCGAGCACCTTACCCCTGTGGTATTGGAGTTGGGCGGTAAAAGCCCTTGTATTATTGATAAGGACGCAAATCTTAAAATTGCTGCAAAACGAATAGCCTGGGGAAAAACTATTAATGCAGGTCAAACCTGCATTGCCCCCGATTATGTTTTAGCGCATGGGTCAATAAAAGAGGAGCTAATTCGGGAAATTGCCAATGGCATAGATGAGATGTTTGGCAAGGACATTAAGAGCAGCAAATTTTATCCTCGCATTGTTAACCATCAGGCTCACGATAGGCTGGTGGGATACATAAAGGAAGGTACCGTGAAATATGGTGGAGAATACGATAGGTTGAACCGATTTATATCACCAACAATTCTTGATGATGTGCTTCCAGAGCATGCCGTAATGCAGGATGAGATTTTTGGCCCAATTCTGCCCGTATTATCTTTTGATGAAATTGATGATGCCCTTAAATTCATCAGCTCAAGGGAAAAGCCCTTGGCATTTTACTACTTCGGAAAATCCAAAAAGGCAGAAGAGGTATTGCACAGATCTACTTCGGGCGGTGCATGTATAAACGATACATTGATGCACATAACCAATCATCATCTTCCCTTTGGTGGGGTTGGCAACAGTGGGTTAGGTAAATACCACGGCAAAACCAGCTTTTTGGCTTTTAGCAATCTACGCAGTATTGTTTCAACACCCACGTGGATTGACCTACCACTTAAATATGCGCCATTTAAGTACTTTAAGCTAATCAGAAAAATTTTATAGCAAAGTAAGCTTATGGCTCTTGCAATGTGAAGGGCATCGTATTTAAAGGGGATACCCCGTTTGGGCTTACTGAAACCTGAAATGGAATAATCTCAACCCCTTTGCTGTGGGCTTCAACTAATAGGCTAGCGTAATCTGGGTCGATGTCCCATGCTGGGCCAAAAATGTTAACATCGGTACGCTGGATAATGTAAAGCATTACCGCACGCATCCCCGATTCCTTTACCTTAATTAGGGTCTGTAGATGCTTTTGGCCACGGGTAGTTTTAGCGTCGGGGAAAAGCGCAAAATCACCCTCCTTAAGGGTTACATTTTTAACCTCAATAAAGCATTTTTCCTTATCGTTTTCAGCAAAAAGGTCGAAACGACTATCGCCAAAGGTTACTTCACGTTTAACATCGGTATAGTCTTCTAATCCGGGTATTACGCCTGCCTTAACCCACTCAAAGGCAACCTTATTGGGTATAGAGGTATTTATGCCCACCCACCCGTTGTTAATTTTAATCAGCTCCCAGGTAAACTTAGTTTTACGCTTTGGGTCGTTTACAGGCGATAGGTAAACCTCTGCACCCTCCTCAAGGCAACTTTTCATCGACCCTGAATTTGTGCAGTGCGCAGTTACTGTTTCGCCGCTATCCAAAACTACATCGGCCAAAAAGCGTTTGTATCGCTTAATAAGGCGTCCGGCAACCAGGGGAAGGGGGAAATCAATATGCATTATTGGGCTATTTACTTTTTTCGATATGTATATACTTATCAAACAGGCTCTTTATTCCCTTAGGCTCACCAATTATGGTAACAATATCGCCCTCAAGCAGAAGGGTGTCGCCTCTGGGAGTGAGTATAGTTTCCTTTCGCTGTACCATGGCCACAAGCACATCCTGAGGGAATCGAATTTCCTTAAGCATTTTATTGATAAGATGTTCGGTAGTTGTATTTGAGATAAGTTCAAGGGTAATGTATCTGTCGTTGTGCAGCAGGTACTCTTTCATTTCGCGCTCATTGCTTATTGCACAGATATGCTCAACAAATTGCTTGCGTTCCACTATATCCATTAGGCGCGAAAGTATTCGCAGCTGTAGTTTTGGATTGTCGGTTCTATTTAGCAGGAAGAAGAAAACTCGAATATTATCCTCAGAGGATATTTCGCCTTTTTCCACAGGCTTTTCTACACCAACACTCGATGTAACAATATGGAGCATTGGGTTTTGTAACGTATCCGATTTACCGTATAGTATTGATACTCGTGGGATAACCAGTGCAGGGTCGATGTTTGTAACCTGCAAAAACTCATCTATTAGGTCTTGATGGCTGGCACCTTTATATTTTGAAGATAAATCAGCAGAGACCTTGCTAACCAAATCTTTGAAACTTATCTTATTACTCTCTAGCCTAGTAACTTGAGCGTGTACAACCATCTCGTCAAACGGATCGCCATCGCGTAATCCTTTTTCTTTAAGGATGAAAAGTAACTCATTCTCAAGCCCAGCATGCTGCTTTTGCCCAAGTAGTGCAAACCAGTGATAAATTGCCCCTTCGCGTTTTGCATTTTTCCGTGAGTAATACCTGTACCATAACATGGCAAAAGCCACAATACCTGCGCTAAAAAGTATGGGTATCCAACCTGCATAGGCAATTAAAATTACTGATGTAACCATTCCAAATATTTGCATCCAAGGATAAAGAGGGGAGTGGTAGCCTGGGTCATAGGATTCTATCTTGCTGTTGCGCATAACTATTACCGCAAAGTTTACCAGAAAGAATATAATAAACTTAAAAGCTCCAGCCATCTTTGCTATATCCTCAACATTAACGGTTAAAATAAGCAATAGCATTATTGCTGAGGTTGCGAGAATGGAGTAAACAGGAGTTTTATACTTGCCCACGTGAGTAAATACAGATGGGAGTACCTTATCACGACCCATGGCCATTGGATAACGCGATGCCGACATTAACCCTCCATTGGCAGTAGTGGCAAAAGCGGCAATGGCTGCTCCGATTATTAAAATTCCTGCAATTTTTGTGGGAATAATTTTAAATACTGCATGACCAGCAGTCCATACGGGGGTCTTATCAACTATAAATTCACCTTTGGGAATTAGCGAAACCATAATAAACACTCCACCAACATAAAGAATGGTTGTTACTATAAGAGAGAGTATCATTCCAAGGGGAATGTTTCGTTCGGGGTTTTTAACCTCTTCTGCAACGCTGGCAGCTTCGGTAAGACCAAGATACGAAACATAAACAAAAGCGGTGGTGGAGATTAATCCTGCAAAGCCGTTCGAAAAAAGTGGTGTTAAGTTGTCGCTAACCGTCTCCTGTATATTAAGGCCAAAGATTGTTCTAAACCCCTCAACAAGGAAAAGGACCATCACACCTATAAGGAAGAAAACCAGAAAATTCTGAAGTTTTGTGGTTTTCTTTGACCCTAGAATATTGATAAACATGAATAGCAGGGTAAGCACAACGGCAATAATGCGGATTGGAAAATCGAAAAAGAGCGCAGTATAGGCGCCTATACCAACAAGGGCAAAACTAGTTTTTAGAACTAGAGAGAAGTATGCGCCTATTCCACCTACGGTTCCCATCATGGGGCCAAGGCTTCTGTCGAGCAAAAAGTAAACCCCTCCAGAACGTGGTAGTGCAGTTGCCAGTTCGGCAATGCTAAGCATTGCGGGCAAAATTAGGATTGCAGCTAAAAGGTATGATATAAAAACAGACGGTCCGGTGTACTGAGATGCCAATCCGGGCAACAGGAAAAAACCTGAACTAATCATTGCCCCAGTACTAAGGGCGAACACATCAACTAATCCAAGTTCCTTATTCAGCTTGTTTTTTGGTTTCGCAGGCATGGTGTAAAAATATAAAAAAAACACATGAAACACACCTCCCTATATCTAAAACACCCAGTTATGTTTTACTGATATTAAAAATTAGCTAAATAACTTAAACAAAATAAATACTCAAACAGCTGCCAGCCAATTAATACCTATCTTTGTAATAAGAAAATTAAATTTCAATGGCTAAAAAAGAAAAGAACAAAAAAAAGGAAGGCTTTAATAAGAAAATGCTGATAAAGTCGATAATGAGCATATTCACTTCCAACTCTTCCCAAAGTTTAAATTATAGGCAATTATCAAAAGACTTAGGTGCTAAGGACCCAACATCCAAAAGGTTAATTAATGAGGTGCTATACGAGTTAGCCGATCAGGGTGTGCTAAAAGAGGTTTATCGAGGGAAATTTATACTCTCGATGGTATCACCTGAAATTGAAGGGATTGTTGAGATGGAGAGGGATGGGAGTGCCCATGTGGTTACCGACGATAATCAAGAGATTTCAGTGTCGGAGCATAACCTCAACCATGCATTGCATGGCGATAGGGTAAAGGTTGCGCTAGTTCCTAAGCACCGCAAGAAGCGGGCGGAGGCCGAAGTAGTAGAGGTGATATCACGCGCAAAGCGCACTTTTGTTGGGCGCATTGAGCTAGAGCGTAACTATGCTTTTGTTATTACCGATACTAAACTTATGCCCTACGATATTTTTATCCCAAAAGATGGCATAGCCAAGGCAAAAAATGGTCAAAAAGTTATTGCTCAGATTGTCGATTGGCCTATGCACACAAAGAATCCAGTGGGTGAGATTATTGAGGTGATTGGTGATCCAGGGGTACACGAGGTTGAGATGCACGCTATTCTTGCGGAGTTTGAACTGCCCTATCGTTTCCCTGAGGAATTGGATAGGCATGCCGAAAAGATGTCAGAAAAAATTACACAGACTGATTATAGCGAGCGACGCGATTTTAGGGGTGTGCCAACCTTTACCATTGACCCAGCAGATGCAAAAGATTTTGACGATGCTCTTTCGCTTAGAAAGATTGATGATAATACCTTTGAGGTGGGAGTTCATATTGCCGATGTAACCCATTATGTTAAACCTGATTCGCCCATCGAAAACGAGGCGGTTGACCGAGCAACATCGGTCTATCTGGTTGACAGGTGTGTGCCCATGCTCCCCGAAAGGCTTTCAAATTTTATCTGCTCACTAAGACCCAATGAGGAAAAGCTTTGCTTCTCAGCGGTTTTTGAGATGGACTTGGAGGGTAATGTGCTTAAGGAGTGGTTTGGCAGAACGGTTATTCTCTCGCAGCAACGCTTTGCTTATGAGGAGGCGCAAAAGGTAATTGAAACAGGAAAAGGCGATATGGAAACCGAGATTCTAGCCCTTAATAGCATAGCCCAAAAGTTAAGGCAAAAACGCCTTAAAGCGGGCGCAATAAATTTTGATAGGCTAGAGGTGAAATTCGAGCTTGATAAAGCTGGAAAGCCCTTGGGCGTTTCCTTTACGGAACAAAAGGAAGCCAATCAGCTAATAGAAGAGCTTATGCTATTGGCAAACCGGAGGGTGGCTGAATTTGTGGGCAAAGCAAGGGAGAAGTATAAAGTAAAACCCTTTGTTTATCGAGTACACGATAAGCCCAACCCCGAAAAGTTTGAAACATTCCGCACCTTTATTACCCGCTTTGGCTATAATATTGAAGGGGGAACGGATCAACAAATAAGTAAATCATTAAATAAGCTGCTTGCTGAGGTTAAGGGAAAAAAGGAACAGAATCTTATCGAGACTCTAGCCCTTCGGTCGATGGCCAAGGCGCGTTACTCTGCAAACAATATTGGGCATTACGGACTAGGATTTCCCTTTTATACCCATTTTACATCGCCCATTAGGCGATATCCGGATATGATGGTACACAGGCTCTTGGGTCACTACTTGGCAGGAGGTAAGGCCAAAGATGAGGATGAGATTGAGCGTTTATGCAAGCACTCAACCGATATGGAAATTAGAGCGACTGATGCCGAGCGAGCATCAATTAAGTATAAACAGGTTGAGTTTATGTCCGATAAAATTGGCCAGCACTTTACCGGAGTGATAACCGGGGTTACCAGTTTTGGGCTTTTTGTTGAACTTATTGAGACCAAGTGTGAGGGGTTGCTGCCAATCAGAGAGCTAACCGATGATTTTTATGAGTTTGACGAAGAGAACTATTGCCTTGAAGGGCGTCAATCAAAAACAAAATATCAACTTGGCGATGAGCTTAAGGTTGAGGTTTGGCGCACAAACCTATCGAAAAAACAGCTCGATTTTAGGCTTATTGAGCAATCCGATTCTGAGAACCAAAGGATAAAACCTTCGAAGCCCAACAAAATTAAGTCAAAAAGGCGATAGTGTTTTAGCCGATAAAACATCACCCTATAATAATATCTAAATTAAACAGAGATTTAAAATGAGGACAAAACAATTTCTTTTGGGCTTAATTAGCCTCTTAATTCTTAATGTTGGGATAAGCTTTAGTGGCTATGCTGCCAGTCTCGACATAGGTACAAATGTTACCCAGTATAAACTCAGTAATGGGCTAACGGTTATCCTTAATGAGGATCACTCTAAACCCGAAGTGTTTGGAGTAGTTATGGTAAAAGCTGGTGCTAAAAACGATCCGGCCAATGCTACAGGAATGGCTCACTACATGGAGCACATGCTTTTTAAGGGAACCCAAAAATTGGGTACCATCGATTGGGAAAAGGAGAAACCTCACATCGATAAGATATTTGAACTTTATGATGTACTGGGCAAAACCACTGATGAGGCTAAGCGTAAAGAAATTCAGACACAAATTAACGAGGAATCGCTAAAAGCAGCAGAGTATGCCATCCCTAATGAGACAAGCAACCTGATTAACGAAATGGGAGGCAGTAACATGAATGCAGGAACGGGTCCTGATTACACCGTTTTTTACAATAAATTTCCCTCGAGTGAGGTAGAAAAATGGATCGACCTTTATTCCCATCGTTTTTCTAACCCTGTATTCCGCAGCTTTCAAGCTGAACTTGAAGTTGTTTATGAAGAGAAAAACTTATACAATGATCAGTTTCAGACGAAACTACTTGAAGAATTCCAGAAGCATTTCTTTAAAAATCATCCTTACGGGCAGCAAACGATAATAGGAACCATCGACGATTTAAAGAACCCTTCGCTAACCAAGATGTACGAGTTCTTCCAAGCCTACTATGTACCTAACAATATGGCTGTGGTGCTTACAGGCGACTTCGATTCCAACGAGGTAATTCCTCTAATTGAAAAAAACTTTGGTACGTGGGTTCAAAAAGATATTCCCGAGGCAAGGGTTTGGGATGAAGAACCCTTTAACGGCAGAGAATTACAGGAAGTTAAACTTACCCCCGTAAAGGTGGCCCTGCTGGGTTTTCGAGCACCCTCGGCTACTCAAAAAGAGAGTCTGATTGCCGACGTTACTCTTAAAGTGCTTAATAACTACTACTCAACAGGTTTACTAGATAAACTGTCACTCGACGGAAAAATTCTTGCAGCCCAAGCTATGTCGATTCCATACTACGATCATGGTGCTACTATTCTTTTTATTATTCCTAAAATTATTGGACAAAAATTTGAGACTGCAGAGAATTTGGTGCTAGCAGAAATTGAAAAGCTTAAAAAAGGTGAGTTCGACGATTGGATGCTTGACGCCATAAAACAAGAAATGTATCGTAGTCATACAACCAATATGGAGAGCAATGAGGGTAGAGCCCTTCTTTTTGCAGATGCATTTACCAAGGGCGAAAGCATGGAGGAGGCCTTGGCGTATGCCGATAGAGTAATGGAAGTAACTAAGGAAGATGTAGTAAAAATGGCAAACACCATTTTTGGTCCCAACTATCTGGCTTTTCATTCAAAGATGGGGTTCCCAAAGAAAGAGAAAATAGCAAAGCCCGACTACAAACCGCTTAAGGCAAATACAAATGCCCGAAGCGAGTATGCCAAACATTTCGAGAAAATTTCTTCACACGAGCCTAAAATTCAGCCCATAGATTTTAATAAGGATGTTATTACAGAAAACATTTACAATGGACATAAACTAATGGTTGTTCCCAACCCTGTAAATAACATCTTTTCATTAACTTTTGCCTTTGAAATTGGTGAGATTGATAATCCTATGCTACGGCTTGCAACTGAAGGGATTAACATGAGTGGAGCTGGCGAATACAATGTAACGCAGCTAAAAGAAGAGTTTGCAAAAATAGGAACCTCTTACAATATTTACGCGAACGATTCGTACACTATAGTTGATGTTCAAGGGATAGAGGTAAACCTCCCCAGAACAATGGAACTTATTGGCTTAATTATTTCAGACCCTAAACTCGAACAGAGTAAAATAAAAACGATAATTGACGGCGAAACCACAAACCGGAAAATGCAACGTTCCGAAGCCGATAACGTTGGCCATGCCTTACTTGAGTATGGTTTGTACGGGCAAGACTCAGACTACATAGATAGGCTAACCTCCAAGGAGTTGAAAAAGCTTCAGGCAACACAGCTTATCGATGCGTTTAAGAAGTCAACGGGTCATACATGCCAAGTCCGCTTTAGCGGTCAAACTTCAGTTGAGGATGTTGCCTTGTTGGTAAAAAAACACATACCGCTTGCACAAAATCCAACCGTTGGAAATAGCCCCATCGACAGGCTAGCGCAGCAGTATACTGAGAATACGGTGCTTTTTGTGAACAAGAAAAAGGCACGTCAAAGCAAAGTGTTTCTTTTTGTAAACGGCGCTCCTTTTAATGTTAAAAACGTTGTGCCCATGGAAGCGTTTAACGATTACTTTGGAGGAGGCTTTTCGGGCTTAATCCTTCAGGAAATAAGGGAATATAGGTCATTGGCATACTCTGCTGGAGGTAACTTCAGCTCCCCGATGAATGCCGGAAACCCAACCGATTTTATTGGATACGTTGGAACGCAGGCCGATAAAACCGTAACTGCAATGGAGACTTTTAACGGTTTGATTCGTGAGATGCCCTCCAAACCCGAACGGATTGATATGATTCGAAATCATCTTCAGCTTTCGGCACTAACCAAACGTCCTAACTTTAGAGGACTTGCCTCAACCGTTGAAAGGTGGAAGAAGCAAGGATACGAAGTTGACCCCATGTTGGTAAATATGCCCGCCTACAAAAATATTACATGGGATACCGTTGAAGAGTATTACAAGACGAACATTAAGGATAAACCTGTAGTTTACATGATTGTTGGTGATAAGAAGCAGATTGATATGAATGAGTTGGAGAAATATGGGAAAGTGGTTGAGATTAAGGAGAAGCACCTATTTACTAAATAGGGATTAATGTTGTTTAGATGGGATTATTTTATATCCTAATTATTTGTTAAACCCTTAAAATCAGCATGGAACTTTAACTAAACAAATACAAAAAGTAGCCGTCTCAAAATCACATTTTGATGACGGCTACTTTTTTTGTTGTATTTTAATATCTAAGAATATATTTCCTGTATTTCTCTCAACATTTCTGTTTTTTTGATTGAAAAAGAGGTTT
>JAQUJY010000107.1 GCA_028680705.1 Bacteroidales bacterium | reverse complement strand
CTGTAAACTCCATAATGTCCCAAATTTAAAAATCTTCGCAAAATTAGCTAATTATTACTATTTAATGCCATCGTTACCGTAGATAACATAAGAAATGCTTTGTGATATCCTTCGACAAAATATTAGTATTTAGCATATCCGATGCATTGGCAACATCAATAAGTTTACCATTGTTGTATAAAATCTTTATAGATTCTTCTGTTAACCGGTACGCATTATTACTAACTGAATTGGTGATAACAAAGTATTCCTTATAATCACTTAACTCTGGGTATGCTCGGTTTAGCTGATCTACTCTTTGGGAGACCTCCTGGTCATCAAAGGGTTTGTTCCTCAACTCAACCTTGTATAGCTTTCGTAAAACCATCATTCGTGCTAATGTGGATAAAACTTTATCGTGATGGTGTTGCCACTGCTTGGCTGCAACTAGTATATCAGCATCATCGATATTTGAAAAATGGTGAAGTGCTGAATCGTTATCCAGAGGCTGTAGGAAATCAGATTCGACCACCTTGCGCTTTAAAAAATACAAAAGCGACGGCGAGCACCACAAATCATGGCCATTTTCGGCAAGTTCGCGTGCTCTAATCAGTAACTGGATAAGTAGCTGTTCCGCAGCCACAACCGTTTTATGCAGATAAACCTGCCAATACATTAAACGCCTTGCAATCAGAAATTTTTCGATTGAGTATATTCCTTTGGCCTCAACCACTAGATTATCATCAACCACATTTAGCATTTTGATAATTCTATCAGAACCAATTGCACCTTCGGTTACACCCGTAAAGAAACTGTCGCGCCGGAGATAATCCATCCGATCAACATCTAACTGGCTCGTAACCAACTGATGAAGAAACTGCTTTGGATAGGTGCCCTCAAAAATATCGATGGCCATATCAAGTCTCCCCCCAAATTGATTATTCATTTCGCGCATAAAGTATTCACCAATGCGCTCGTGACTAATGCCTTGAACTAAGCTAAACTCAAGTGAGTGCGAGAATGGCCCGTGGCCAACATCGTGAAGCAAAATGGCTGCCGTAGCTGCTTCAGCTTCCTTATGGGTAATATCCAATCCTTTTGCACGCAAAACATCAATGGCCGAGGCCATTAGGTGCATTGCCCCTAGTGCATGCTGAAAACGGGTATGATTAGCCCCCGGGTAAACTAGGTAGGTTAGTCCAAGCTGGCGGATATGGCGAAGCCTCTGGAAAAAGGGATGTTCAATTACGTCAAATGATAAGGAAAATGGAATATTTATAAACCCATGCACCGGATCATTAACAATCTTTTTCTTCTTTTTTTCCAGCATTAGTAATGGGCTTTCTTATTTAAAAAAAGTAATAGCAAAATATTACAATTAAAGTAAGATGAGAATACTCGGAGAAACGTTGCGTTACATAAAAAAAACCAGCATAAGCTGGTTTCTAGTAACTTTTTAGGAATTACCCTATATCTCAACAAGATTAAAATCGATCCTTGTAATCAATGCCTTATAATCATTTCCTGCAAAATAAATATCTTCGTCATCCTCTTCGTAATACCAGTTAATAAACACAGAGTTTAAATCAACCTGGGCAATATTCTCAACCTTTTTCATAATATCGAACAATCGCTTTGATGAGCTGGTATTAAAGTACTCGAGCTTAAAATGCACCTCTGTTTTATTTTTAGGTTTTTTAGCATACTCATCAATCCAGTTTAAAATGGGCTGATAAAAATCGATAACATTTTCTGGTATTGACCGCCCCTCTATCCTAATAATACCATTATCGGCATCTAGAAGTGTATAAGGTGTGGTAACTGTTTCTTTTAGCTCAATCTTCTGCATTTCCTTGTCTTTTGTAAAAAAGAATCAAATATTATAGAATAGCTATAGTTCATCAACAATAAGGTAATTATCTCCATGCCCATTGCGGAGAATAGCATCCCAATATCGCATGGTAATTTCTGCCTCATTTCCCGATTTCTTATTTCTGACCCTTATCTTTTTAAGGTTATGGCGTTTGGTAGCAACCTCATCAAAATTAAAATTGATATTTGTAAGAGAGTTTAAATCCTGCCCAAGTACAAGGATGGACTCGTCGTCCTCCTCGTATCGCCAAACAATCTCAACATTATTGCCATTTGCTGCGCAAAGGTCAAACAGGTTCATCATCTCATTCAAATACTTGTTCGAACTGCTATTTGTGTATTCTAAAAATACAATAACCTTGGTTTGCAAAGCGGGTGCCTTAATATATTGCTTAATCCAATCGATAAGAGGTTGCCAAAAGGAGTAAGCATCCTCGGTTATTGAGCGTCCTTCAATCTCGAGTAACCCAAGTTCACTGAAGTTAACGTAAGGACAATCAGGAGTTTTATCTATTAGAATTCCCATAGGTAAACGTTAGGGCGTTATTAATTTTAAAGTTAAAGTTTTGTTTTAACAAATCAAATTTACAAAAAATAATGCTGCCAGAAAACAACTTACTCTTCGAGTCCCATCAGCAACTTCACTATCTCTTTAATCCGAACAATTCGCATTACGAATGAAAGGATGACTAAAACAGCTAAAATAACAATAAATCCTATTGCCCAGTTAAGCGGTTGTATCATTATGACATATGCTACTACAATGGCAGTAATTATAAAAAAAACAAATTGGAGGATATCTCTGAGGTTTACTTTCAGTCGGAAAATTCTATACGACAACAGTATCTGTAGAGCGGCCATTAATAGCTGAGTTGCAAGGCTTGAAGCGGCAGCACCAATAATAGTATACCTTGGGATAAGTATAAAATTGAGGGCAATATTGAGGATTACACCAAAAATTGAAACAATATTTAAGTACCTCAAACTGCCATTGGCCGTTAATAGTGTCCCAAAGATGTAAACAAAGGAAATGAATATGAATGAAACCATTTGAATTGAGAGTACAACTGATGACTCTGAGGAGTGGTCCACGTAAAGCAAATCCATTATTTGGCTACGATAGGTAACGCAAACCAACGAAGCAGAAAAAGTAACCACAAAAAGAACCCTAAATGCAAAGCCCAGCAATGGCTTAATGTCTTCGTTACCCTTAATCATCTTTGAGAATAACGGGAGAAGCAACGTTGAAAACAGAAACGGAAGCATACTTGCTGCATCAAGGAGCCTAAAGGCCTGTGCATAAATACCCGACTGGATATCACCATCAGGAAGCATACGCTCAAGCATTACGCTATCAATTCTATAATAAAACGACATAAGTAGAGCCAAAATTGCATACGGATAGCTCTGCCTTAAGATTGATACAATAAATGCCCTGTCCAATCGGGGTTTAAAAAACTGGGCACGGCTAATCACAATTAAAAGTGTTATAAGAGCAGTTACCAGGTAGGCTATAGTTTGAGCATATGCAAACCACCGAACCGAAAAATGCTGGCGAAATGGTCCCCAAAGCAAAAAGCTACAAAGCGCTATCATTAGTAATCTATCGGTAACTGATAATAGGCTATCGGTTCTAAAGCGCTGCAAAGCGCTAATATTACTTCTAAGGTATAGTATAAAACTCGACAAGAACTGGTTGAATACCAATACAGCAAGCAATGTAATTTGCGCTCTGCTATACCCTACTATTAATGCAAAAGTAATGCTCACAATGGCATATAAAATCCCCATCAGGAATTTTACTGTTACCATATTGGACAGGTACCGCGACAAAAGATTGGCATGTCTGCTTATTTCCCGATTATTAAAATTGGTTAACCCAAAATCGAGAAGAATATTAAAGAGAATAGAAAAATTAAAAAGTGCAAAGTAAATACCATACTCGCTGGCTCCAACTAGGTTCTGAACAGTTCTATCTATTCCAAAAATCCAAAACGGCTTAACCAATAGGTTTAGCGTAAGCAGGAGGATTAAGTTGGTTGTAAACTTTCGTTTCAAAGCTAATTAATTTCAGGCAAAAGTAAACAAAAGGTCTTAAAGTGGGTAATACAAATTGCTCTATCTGTAACTATTTGCAAAAACCATTAACCCTTTTGCAAAAAAGTCGTATTTTGCGTACCAAATTTTATGCCGTGCTATGAAAATTGCAGTTAATACACGTTTACTTATAAAGAACAAACTCGAAGGGATTGGTTGGTTTACCTATGAAACACTCAAAAGAGTTGTTGAGAATCATCCTGAACATGAATATATTTTCCTTTTCGACCGAAAACCTCACCCCGATTTTATCTTCTCAAACAGCGTTAAAGCCGTAGTGCTTAAACCCCAAGCAAGGCATCCATTTCTGTGGTATATCTGGTTTCAGCATTCTGTTTCGTCATTTTTAAGAAAAAACAAGGTTGATCTTTTTATCTCGCCTGATGGATTTATTCCAACTCGCTGCAAGACGCCAACCCTAAACGTAATACACGATATTAACTTTCACCATTACCCAAAGGGATTACCATTACTTACAAGAGTATACTATCAGCATTTCTTTCCAATTTTCGCCAAAAATGCAACCCAAATTGTTACCGTTAGCCAATACTCCAAAAACGATTTGATTGACAGCTATGGAATAAAACCAAGCAAAGTAAGCGTAGTTCACAATGGCGCTAACAACATTTTTGTACCAATTAGTGACGACTTAAAGACTAAAGTAAGGAAAAAAACATCTAACGGTGCGCCCTATTTTGTTTTTGTAGGAGCTTTAAACCCACGCAAAAACGTTGATAGGTTACTTTGCGCCTTCGATATTTTTAAACAGAATACTAACGACAACCACAAATTAGTAATTGTTGGCGAACCTATGTTTATGACCAAGAGCATTGAGCATACGCTAAAAACAATGAAACATAACGATTCTGTTATTTTTACGGGTCGACTTCAGCTAGAAGAGTTAACACAGGTTGTAGCTTCTGCAACTGCACTTACCTTTGTTCCCTACTTTGAAGGCTTTGGCATACCAATGGTTGAGGCCATGTATTGTCATGTTCCAATTATAGCATCCAATGTTACCTCAATGCCCGAGGTTGCTGGCGATGCTGCATACTATGTAGATCCCTTTAATGAGAGCCAGATTGCGGAGGCTATGGAACAATTAGTTAAAAACCCTGAACTTAGAGCAAACCTTATCGCTAAGGCAGCAGAACGAAAGCATTTATTTAATTGGGACAAGACTGCTCAAAATTTTTATCAGTACATCGAGGAGCTGACAACTACAAGCATCGACAATGCTTAATTCTTTTTATAAAAAAGGAACTATTGAAGCTGGTTGCGATGAGGCGGGTCGAGGGTGCCTTGCAGGACCCGTTTTTGCAGCAGCAGTTATACTACCTGAAGATTTTAAGGATGATTTGCTTAACGATTCAAAGCAGCTAAACAAAAAAAATAGGGATAGGCTAAGAATAGTGATAGAGGAGAAAGCGGTGGCCTTTGCTGTGGCAAAAATAGAACCAAACGATATTGATAAGATAAACATTCTAAATGCTTCAATTGCTGCCATGCACAAGGCCATATCAAACTTAAAAACAAAACCTCAACACTTGATAATTGATGGAAACAGGTTTAAACCCTATGATACAATTCCCTATAAGTGTATTGTTAAGGGCGACTCGCTCTACCTAAGCATAGCTGCTGCATCAGTATTGGCAAAAACCTATCGCGACGAGTATATGGTGAATTTGGCCAAGGAATATCCTGAATACTTGTGGCATCAAAACAAAGGGTATCCAACCTATGCGCACCGTAAAGCCATTGCACAATACGGTATAACAGAACACCATCGTAAATCATTCAGGCTAACCAACAATCAGGTCGATTTTAGCTTAACTCAGTAGACCAATTAAACCGTCACTGCTTATTTCAATCAAAAGGATTATTACAATAAAATCAAAAAAAACAACCCAAATGAAACGACTAAACATCATTCTACTAGGATTAATCCTACTGTTTTCGCCCCTTGCCAAGGCCGACGAGGGGATGTGGCTTTTGCCTTTGCTGCAAAAGTACAATATAAGCACCATGCAATCCATGGGACTTGAACTATCTGCCGAAGATATATATAGCATCAACAGCACCAGCATGAAGGATGCTATTGTTATTTTTGGAGGGGGCTGCACAGGCGAAATTATTTCGGATAAAGGCCTATTGCTCACCAATCATCACTGTGGATACGGTGCCATACAAAAGCATAGCAGTACAGAGCACGACTACCTAAAAAACGGCTTTTGGGCAATGAGTGTAGACGAAGAAATACCCACCCCAGGATTATCCGTTACCTTTTTGGTTAGCCTTGAAGATGTTACCAAACAAGTAACTAAAAAGGTAAAAGCCAAGATGACAGAGAAGGAAAGGTCTGAAGCCATTCAAGAGGTTGCTAAGGAAATTGAGGATAAAGCCAGCGAAGGGAATCACTACCGCGCTATGGTTAGAAACTACTACGGAGGGAATAAATACTACCTACTTGTTTACGAAATATTTACCGATGTTCGTATGGTAGGCGCGCCCCCTTCATCTATTGGTAAATTTGGTGCCGATTCCGATAACTGGATGTGGCCTCGCCATACGGGTGACTTTTCCCTATTCAGAGTTTACGCCAACAAGGACAATAACCCTGCCGACTACTCTCCCGACAACACACCATACAAACCCAAGCATCACCTACCCGTTTCGATTAAAGGTGTTGAGAAGGATGACTTTGCAATGATTATGGGCTACCCAGGCGGGACAACTCGCTACATGACATCCTGGGAAGTTGATGAGGCTGAAAAAATTACCAATGCCCAACGCTCGTTCATCAGAGGTATTCGTCAGGAAATAATTTTAGAAGACATGCTAGCCAGCGATGAGGTTCGCATTAAGTACTCATCGAAATACTCTGGTAGTAGCAACTACTGGAAATTCTCAATTGGCCAAAATCAATCGCTAAAAAGGCTGAAGGTAAAGGATACCAAGCGTAAGGAACAAGAAGAGTTTACCAAATGGGTAAACAAAAGTAACAAACGCACTAAAGCGTATGGCGAAGCTCTTGGCCTAATAAAATCAGCCATAGAAGATCGCCACGACTATATGTACGCCAACATGTACCTTAGCGAAACATTGTTAAGGGGAACCGAAATTATTTCGCTTGCATCACGAACTAACAATCTATATAAATTACTACTGGATGATGAAACCGAAAATTTAGAAGGCCAAATTGAAAGGCTAAAACAATCAGCAAAAGGATTCTACAAAGACTACAATGCCCCAACCGATCGAAAGGTTGCCAAGGCAATGTTTAAACTTTATGCCGATAAGGTAAAGGAGGAATTCCACCCCACCATTTTCACAAAAATCAATGATGAGTTTAATGGCGATTTCAACAGGTTTATTGATGATATGTTCGATAATTCTATTTTTGTTGACTCTACTAAACTCTGGAAATTCCTTGAAAACCCAACCGCTGAGGAACTCAATAACGACCCTGCTTTCATTGCATCAACATCTATTATTAAGGAAGCTGGCAAAATTTGGGATGAGCTAAGCGGGATCAATAGCAAGTTTGCTAAAGGCCACAGGCTTTACGTTGGTGGGATTATGGAAATGAATGACGGACAGTCCATGTACCCCGATGCAAACTTTACCATGAGGCTAACCTACGGTAAAGTGCTAGACTACTATCCACGCGATGCAGTACACTACAACTACTACACTACCCTAAGCGGGGTTATGGAAAAAGAGGATTCCGACAATTGGGAGTTTGTTGTTCCCGACAAACTTAAGGAACTTTACCAGAACAAGGATTACGGTCAGTATGCAACAGAGGATGGTGAGTTGCCCTTAAACTTTATTTCCAATAACGACATTACCGGAGGCAACTCGGGTAGCCCAGTTATTAATGGCAAAGGCGAACTTATTGGATGCGCATTTGATGGCAACTGGGAAGCCATGAGCGGTGACATTATTTTTGAGCGCGAACTACAGCGTTGTATTTCTGTTGATATACGTTACATTCTCTTTATTATCGACAAATATGCTGGAGCGAAGCACTTAGTTGATGAAATGACAATTGTTAAATAAGTTAGCTTATAGCTAAAACTTTTTAGAGGGTTAACCCATCTTTGGTAGTTTGTTCTAACCATGGGTGGGTTAACTACTTCATTTATAATTAAAGAATGCTTCCATGCTCTTGATTTAAAAAAAAAAGATATATTTGTAATTTAAATGCCAATTTTTATTTACAGAAGGTTTAAGGTGTTTTTCTTTATGACATAAAATAATGAGCGAATTAAAGATGACAAAACAGGAAAATATTCTAGCGCACTACGGCCCATTAAGCTACGAAGAGATTGGATTTTTGCTCAACAGGATGACCGCCTTTGTTGATAAACAGGGGATGAAAATTACCGTTAAAAAAAAGGTTTATTCAGCTATGGTTGAAAGCCTTGAGAACATCTATAAACACCAAGATATAATTAACAGCAATTCCGAGTATCAGCCTCGTTTTTCACTTTTTCTCGACGATAAAGAATTCTCACTTTTTGCATCAAATAGTCTTCTTATCCATAAAATAAAACCATTAAAAGAAAAGTTAGATAAGGTTAACTCACTTAACAAGGAGGGTTTAAAAGATTTATACAAACTAACCATACTTAGCGGTAACGTTTCCCCAAAAGGCGGTGCTGGCCTTGGCATCATTAATATTGCCAAGGTATCTGAAAATAAGATTAATTTCAAGTTTGAGGATATAAACAATGAGTTTTCATACTTCACTATCAACGTTACTATATTACACAATTCTGTTATTTAAACATTTGCACAAATGGAATCACTATACATAGAACCAACAGAATTTACACCAAGAATATTTTTCGACATCGAGAATGGTACCTTTGAAATATCTGGGTTCTCTAGACCCGAAAATGTTATTGGCTTCTACAAGCCAATACTTAAATGGCTTGAAGACTATAACGATAATGTGCTAAGTAAAAACATCAATTTTGATAAAAGCATTCTCACCCTCAATCTAAAGATGACCTATTTCAACTCAGCCTCATCAAAATTTCTGCTCGATGTTATGCTTGAGTTCATGAAGTTTATGTCCAAAGGCAATAAAGTTGAGGTGAATTGGTACTATGAAGAAGGCGACGATGAGATTTTAGAGTCTGGAGAGGAAATTGCCGATATGCTTGGCTATAACTTCAACTTTATATCTTACATACCCTAAAACAACAAAACTGACCAATTTTTCGAAAGTAGCTGTCTCATAACTGGGGCAGCTATTTTTGATTTTAATAGTAAAATGTTTAGTGTTTTCTATTGCTAATTCAATTGATTTTTTATCTTTATGTAATTGAATATCAGTTATATGAAGGCTAAT
>JAQUJY010000021.1 GCA_028680705.1 Bacteroidales bacterium | reverse complement strand
ATAGAATACTTCTTACTGTAGTCCCATTTTTTACAATTAAAGAACACGGCACCGCTTAAAATGTTTACCGTTTTGTTAATAAACTAACAGTAGGATGGAATCAATCTAAATAGGCTGCAAATATAGTCAGATTGTCTTTAAACTGAAAAGGAAACTTTCCTTTAATTTTTATGATATTTGTTAGTTTTCAGAGCGTACCGAAACGGTTATTCCTCCTGAGTAATCTCCTCAATTTTAGCATTTATTTGATTTAGGGCATCGAAAACGCTTTGCTCTGGGGAGATGTAGTTGAATCCGCTCCAGAATTCCTCGTCGTATTCGTAGCCTGTATCGAAAAAAACACTGTTTGCAGTGGTCGTTTCTTTTGCTTTGAATCTTACAACATTCTCGCTGGTGGACTGGCTAACCATTAATTCGAAAAAGAGATGGAAGGGATTGTAGAACAAACTTCTACGCTTACGGTACCTAAAGTCTAAATCGCCTCGGACATGAGAAATGTAATACTTGTTGTTAAATTCTTTGTAACGCACCGAGTACTTAATCTGTACTGGCTTTATTCTATACAT
This sequence comes from Bacteroidales bacterium, assembly GCA_028680705.1. Taxonomy (GTDB): domain Bacteria; phylum Bacteroidota; class Bacteroidia; order Bacteroidales; family Tenuifilaceae; genus Perlabentimonas. The sequence goes on along the minus strand of JAQUJY010000021.1, from coordinate 36,480 downwards.
CCAACTGCTCTTATGCAGGTATTTGCCAGCTACCTTGGTAATGTGCTTTGGTGTTACCTCAAAATCGGCACCTAAAATCGCCAAGCTTTCCATATCTATATAGATAACTCCAGTAAAAAGGGGGTCGTTTGTGCTTGCGTTTTGCGTAAAGTAAACTTGGTATGCGGTTTTACTATCGATTGTTATAATATCACTTTTAAAATAGTTGTAGCTGCTCCTCGATTCCTTATCGAGAAAAGTAGGAAGATTTTTTGCTATATCTAGCATAAGTGAGCTGTGAACGCCAGCTTTAAGCTTAATGCTAAGCGTATCGGTTTGTTCAATATTTTGCGTTTTCCGAGATTTTAGAAGTTTAACCTGGTCGGATGTATTGTTGTTTGAATAGGGTGCTTTATAGATTCGGAAGATGGCCTCGGAATAGTTCTGGTACTTTTCATTCATCATTACACCCTCCCTGTAAAATGACATTAGGTAAAGTGGATTCTGGCTAAAATTGTCAGGGATTTTTTGAACAGCTTCCTTCACCAGATTGCTTGGTTCAATATTGCGTATTACTACCTCTTGTATTGAAATGTAGTTAATTTCCAGAGGGATATCAATAGTGCCTTCCTGTAGAATGCTTATTGGAATTGTTCTTGGTTTGTAACCAATATGCGAAATGGTTACAGCCGTGATGGAATTGTCTGCAGGGAGTGCTAGCACGAAAATGCCATCGAGGTTAGCAACATTTCCAAGTCCAATATCGGGAACCCCAACAGTAGCAAAGGGGAGAGGCTTCATTGTTGATGCATCAACCACTCTACCCTTGATGGTAACCTTCTCGTGCACAGCAGACATTTTTCTTTGTAGTGTGTCGCGTTCATTGTGTGCAGGATAAATAAGGATGTGACTATCGGCAACTCTTATGCGGAGGGTGGTGTCGTTGAGTATTTGCTCAAGGGCATTTTTGAGCGAAATTTCCTTTATGCTTACTCTTACCATTCTATCACTTTGTACGGCTTTGCTGTCGTAGGCGAAAAAGTATCCTATGCTATCCGATAACTGGCTAAGGGCTTTAAAGATGGTTGTGCGCTGGGGGTTTAGTGTTACCTCCTTTTGTAGAATACTGTGTTGTTCTTGGCTAAAAACATAGTTTATTGGAGCATGGAGCAAAAGCAATAATGCAATTACATATTTCAATTTGTTGATTAATGCGCTATGTTTAGCTCTAATCATTTATTGGGTTCAGATAGTATGATGGTGGAATCAACAAGAGTCACCTCAAGTTTTAGGGTTTTACTGATAATATCAACAATGTATGGCACGGAATTGTTTTCGAAGGTAACGGTTAATCGAGGTTGTTTTGTACTGGGCAAATCGATTACAATGTTGCTATGATATGTTTTATTGATAGCATCTACAACTGCCTGCAACGATTCATCTTTAAACTGAAGCCGTTTGGCTTTTTGGGAATGCGTTTCGCTGGGAGCAGATAACGATTTTTGAACAGAAGCGTGCAAGATAGTTATCTTCTCACCAGCCTCAGCAATAACCGCTTTTAAATTTTTTGCCTTAGGGATTACGTTTACCCTGCCCGTTTCTACAACAACTTCAGTATTCTCCTCCGATTCTGATTTTACAGAAAAAGAGGTTCCCAACACCCTAACTTCTGCCCCTGCTGCATCAACAACAAAGGGGAGGGACTGGTTTTGGGTTACATCAAAAAATGCTTCTCCTTTAAGAGCTAAATTCCTGCTCTCTTTGCCAAACCTTTTGCTGTAGGCTATGCTTGAGTATTTGCCTAAGTATGCAATTGAGCCATCGGGTAAAGTATGAACAAGGGTTGCATCTTGCCCAGCTGATTCTATAACAACCTTTTTAGACCAAAAGTTTGAGATAAATAAAAGAGAGCCCGCAAGTATCAGTAGAGCTATGGTGGCAGCAATCTTAGTCCAAACAAATCTTGAAGTTTTTATGGCTTGGGTAATTAGCTCTTCGCTTTCGAGTCTACTGTAAAGATTATCCCATGCTTTGTTAACGTTTGGTTGGTGTTGAGGTAAGGACCCCACTTGTTCCCAGTCTTTCTTCATCTTAGCTATTAATTGTTCATTCTCTTTATCGATGCTAACCCTCTTTTCAAATTCAGTGTGCTCTGCGCTACTCATCTCATTAGCCAGATATTTGGCTATAAGCTTGTTGTGTTCAGCTATGTTGATATTTAATTTCATTATCATGCGTTTAGAGTGTAGTTTGGTCGTACCTAGCAAGATTGAGCCTTATTAACTTGAGGGCTTTCCCCATGTTTGCCTCAACCGTTTTTATTGATATGGACAGCTTTTTGGCTATCTCAGCGTACTTTAACCCTTCGAAGCGGCTTAGCATAAAAACTTCACGACTCCGATGGGGTAGACTATTTATTGTTTCCTCAATTATCTCGGCTAGCTCTCCCTCTTCAATCTTACTCTGGGTGGATTCCGCTTCCGTGTTTTGGCTTAGCACATGGTTTGAGTATCTTCCTTTCACCTTATTGTGCTCAATAAACTTTAGGCAACCATTTTTAGTTGCTTGGTATAGGTACGATTTAATGGATACTTTTATTTTGATATTTTCCTTGTTCTTCCAGTAGTTGTAAAATAGCTGTTGAACTATCTCTTCTGCTTCGTCCATGTCCTTTGTGTAGCCATAAGCAAAATTGCATAGCGGAGTGTAAAACGCATGAAAAAGTTTTTCAAACTCTTTTACATCACCTTTTTGTATTCGTTTGTGCGAGATGTTAAGCGAGATGCCCATTACAGAATATTGTTACACTAAATATATCAAAAGAAAAACACCCTCACCATGCCAAAGGGTGACATGGTGAGGGTAAATGATTTATTCCATATTCAGCCTTTTTAGGCGCTTGCCATATTTTTTAATGGCTTCATTAATTGATTCTTCAGGTTTTATATAGTTGAACTCGCCCCAAAAGTCATCATCGTTAAATGCTTCTACTGATTCGGCCAGAATATCCGAAGCTTTAAATGTTTCTCGATAAGGGAATTTGTTTGTATTACTCAAATCCCTGTCGGTTATAGCCATCTCAGCGACAACGGTATAGTTGGTGTTGAAGATTCTTCTATTCCAGTTTGCCTTAAACGACAGCTCATTGCGAACGTAGTTTAGGTAGTACCTGCCGTTGTGCTCGATGTAGTTTACGTGGTACGATGTGCTTGTTGGAGTAAATTTAACGCCACGGGGCTTTCTCAGAACGAACAGTTTAGCCGCTTCATCCTTATCATCCAAATTTAGGCTAAACTGGGCGTTGGTTATGGCCAAGTTCTTTGTATCGATGTAAAGCCTTCCGTAGTACAGAGGTTCTTTAATTTGCTCTTTTTGAGCAAAGCCAATTACATAGTTAATCTTCTTGTCGATGGTAACCATATCCTCAAGGGTAAAGTTGTAGTAGTTGATATAATCCTCAAAAAACAGGATATCGGGGTTCTTAGCAATATCGAGAAGTAGCGAGACCCTAGGACCACCCTGTAGCTTAACTGCAAGAGTATCGGCTTTTTTTACATTTGTGCTCTTACGTCCCTTAAATATCTTAATCCTATCTGCGCCGCTAAAGTTCTTGTAGGGGGCTTTGTAGATATCCAACACTGCTTCCGAAATAGAGATATAATCGCGGCGCTGCTTAATGGTTTCGCGATAAAAACCAGTGAGCATGTTGGGGTTGTCGCTATAGTTATATGGGATTTTAGCAATTGCATCGGCAACTAATTTTTCTACTTCTATTGGCCTTATTGTTACCTCATCGAGTGGAATTGAGGCGGGTTCAAGCAAAACCTCAGTATTGCCCTGCATAAGGGTTTCAACAGGCACAAGTTTGGTTATGTAACCAAGATGCGAGAATTCAACCTCGCTAGCATTAAGCAAAGGACTAATCTTAAGGGTGAAATTACCCTCACTGTTGGAAACTGTTCCAACGTGTGAATTGGGTATGGCTATGTAGGCAAAGAACAGTGCGTTCTTTGTTTTTGCATCTTTTAGGTTTCCATTAATGGTGATGTATCCGTTACTATTCTGAGCAAATAAAGGAGCCAAGAACAGCATGAGCAAAGATGCCAAGCCCATAACTCTGATTTTTTTAGCTAGTGTTTTCATGGCGATATCTAATTTAAAGGTAAATAATCAAATCCTTTCACTAGTATGACCCCTTTGAGTAAAGATACCCTATTTTTTATAAAAAATCCAATGCTCAGTAGAACATTGGATTTAATGGATTATGGATATTGAATGGGTTAGAAGCTGTATTTTATTTTAGTGTATATCATATCGTTTGCATTAAACTGGCCGAACCTACCCTTGTCGCCAACAAAGATATTTGCACCAAGCTGAATGTCAAACCCATCGGCAAATGCATAAGAGATTTTAGGCCTGATGAGCGCATCCTCATTGTTTAGACCAACGTATGCGAAGAGTTCTAACCATAATTTTTCTCTAAGGAAATCCTTTTTTGCAAGAAACGTCATGGTACTCTCAACCTCATCGTTTTGTATTCCCTGTTCGTAGTCGAGTATATTCTCCTGAATAAATTGTGCCGAAAGCATTATGCCAGCAAGGCTGTAATCTAGCCCAACCATATAGTGTAGATAATCCTTTTTTATGGTAGCATCTGGGATTGTTGGTGTTTGGGTTTGGAAATATTTCCCTGCGTAGTATCCACCCTCACCTCTAACTAAAGTTGGCCCAAGGGGTATGCTAAAACTTGCTCCACCCATGGTTAACCTATGGTGCTCAGGTCTTACCGTTAGTCCAGTCAGTTGCATTGTAATTGGGTCAATTTCCCTGGTCATATGCATAGTTGGCTCATCATCCCAGAAGTATCCTCCCACAATTTCAAAGTCGGCATGCGAGCCCATGCTTGAAAATCTAAGGAAGAGTTCACTATTCTCAAGGCTTGGAGTAATTTCTGCTGTTGAGTTGTCGAAGGTTGGCGCTATTGGAAACGGCATAACGGGGCGCCAAATTGAATTCATTTCGGGCATTTTATTTGGGCTAAAAACTGGTGCCCAAACCGCTTCAATTGTGCTGTTGCCAAAGTAGTAGTTTACTTTTGCTGCGGTTATCCCCATTCTAATTTCATCAAAATCGGGTAGGAGGAATTCCTTCAAATCTTTTGGCGAAACGGCATCAGTTATAAATACTCCCTCAGCCTTACCGTATATAATCTGCTGTTTTCCAACTCTGATATCAAATTTATCGAATCGCATATCTAGATAAGCCTCACGTAGGCCAAATTCCAAATCGCGGTCGAAGTAGTGGTTTAGGTAAGGATTTACCTTAAAGGCAATTCTGTTGGAGGATTTCTCAAACTTAAGATTAAGGGTGTTTTGAACTATCGAGAATTCGTTATCCCCACCTGTAAGTACGCCAGTGTAGTTTCTGGCATAACCTGTTATTTCAAGGTTTTCCTGTGCTTTTGCTTGATTTAATAATACAAAAGCTAGCAATGTTGTTACAACTATTCTTAGTTTCATTTCTTTTGAGTTTTCAGTTAAACAAAAAATGAATATTAGCTACCCAAGGTCATGCTGCGCTCAGTAAATCTACTGTCGGGTATGCCCTTGTTTTTCTCAACATCAGTAAACTTCATGGTGGTTTTATGATCGCGTTGCACGTTATGCATCTCGGTTTCCAGGATTGTCCAGAATCCATTCACTTTTGCAAAGTTTTTTATGGATAGAACCTTGAGTAATCGACCTCTATCATCGTAAAACTCTCTTTTTAAACCCAGATAATTATCTTTCATAACCCAGGTAATGATTTTTGAGTATATGTATCCGCTCTCTTTTGGGGTGCTTTCCACAACATAGCATTCCTTCCCGTCAATGGTTTCTTCACGTAGGAGTTTATGGTCATCCTGATTTGGGTGCCTATCACCAAGATCGTCGTAGGTGAAGTCTGAACCCATAAAGTAATCGCTTTTGCTATCGCTTGATATTCGCCTGGTTCTTTTTAGAGCAGGAAGATAGATCCATTGATTGTCGCTTTGCCCATCGGAATAGCTCCAGTTCATAAACGATGTATTTCTCACATCGGCGGGGGAGAGGAAGTACATAATTTTCTTCTCCACTTTTCCGTCGTCTTTAATGTATTGCTTTAGAGTTCTTACTCTTTGTTCTCCCCTATTATTGGTGAGGGTCATCGAGAGGTTACCTTGTGTATCATCGCCCGAGGGGTTGTTGTAAACTTTTTCCATAATTTGCTGTCCGGTTTGCTGAGCAATCGACTGATTTGCAAATCCTGATACCGCGAATGCTATTAGTAGCATGGTTACTGTTTTTGTTTTCATTTTGTTGTTCTCCTAAATTTTAGTTGTTATTTAAATGTATATGCTTGAAGACCAAGTCGTAATACGTTAATGCGGTGCATAAACTGCATGTTGTAGTAGTCCTTTCCAGTGTAGAAATTGACAAAAAAACTTACATCATTGAGTACTGGTGGTCGATAGGATATTGTGAAAGAGAGGTTGAACCGCTCCTCCAGGTCGAAGAATGATGCATTATTCACATCGCCAAACATCCAAGTAGTCTCAATATTTGTTTGCACATGAGGCAATTGGGTTTTATAACCCAACCACCTTAGGGTTGATTTTGGCAGAGGGAATCGAAAAATCCTTAAGTCATTATGCCAGCGCAGAAAGCTATAAACTCCTTCCAATTCAGGACTTCTAGCAAAATTAATATGATATTCTATTGACGTTCGGAAGTACTCTCTAGTATTTGCAAACGGCAGAATCGGTTTATTGAAAAAGGCACCAACTTCTATCATATTCGTTGAAAAATCTCCCGTTTTGGTGTTGAACGTTCCATCTTCATTTGTAAAGTCATCGTCCTGACCGTTTGAATGGTGCCACAGGGTTAGAAACACATATTTTACCTGCTCGCTTGTTCTGCTGATTTGATGATAGAAGGTTGCGTTGGGCATATAGCTTGGCGCACGAACAGGGAATGATTTTTCAGCCTCCATTCTGATTAGTATGGCTGGTGATATGCTTGCTCCCCAGCGGGCATTTCTACTAGTTCGTAGCAAAAAGTAAGGTGAGATTAAACCCTCGAAAATAAGAGGCTCAAGGTTTCCAAAACCCTGTCCAAAAGTAATGTAGCTGTCAACATGATTGGCCCTGATAGACTGAAAGAAATCACTCTCAATTCTTGTGGAGTCCATGGGTTGTGCTTTGGTGCTTTTTGCTAAAACACCGAACCCTAGCACAGCTGCAAATATTACTACTCTAATTTTTTTCATGACTAATCTTCCCTAACTATCTATATAGCAGCTACTTCTTGCTTGGTTTGATAAAAACGTTGAAGGTATAAACCAGAATCATCATAATTGTTAGGGTTCCCACAAGGCTGGTGAACATATTCATGGATACCAATGCCCCTAATTTTCGGTTTGGGGGGAAAACAGAGAATAGTAAAACCAAAAAGCCTGAAATTACCACAACAGCATTGAAGAGAATGGCTTTCCCCGTTTGGTTCATTGTAGCGTAAATTCCCAAAAGTTTATTGCCCTTAACCTTTGTATTCTCCTTGTAGTACTGCAAGAAATGTATTGCATAATCAATACCTATACCTATTGCAATGCTGGATAGAAGTGCCGTGGTTGTGCTTAGTGGTATGTTTAGCGCACCCATTACTCCAAAGCTAAAGATTGCCGTAAGGGCAATAGGAGTGGATCCAATTAGTCCTGCCTTAATGCTTCGGAACATTACGCTAAGTAAAATTAGCACTAGGACAAGCGATATGGCAATGCTCATAATCTGACCTTCAAAAATTAGGTCAGTAAATATTAGGGCTTTATAGCCTGACCCGGCATAGTTTACCGTGATTCCGTTTCTCTTGAACCTATCCTCAAACTGTTTAATTACGCTTAACGCTTCTTTTATTGTTTTTGAGTCGTCACCCTTAAGCTGAAAGGTGATGTTGGTTCTGTTATAGTCGTAGTTAATAACCTTAATAAGATTTTGAGGATCGCCAGACATCTCATAAAGCAGTAAGTACTGAGCAATCATCTCGTTGCTTGATGGAATTGAGTAGAACTCATCCTTATCGGCATTCATCACCTTATTCATTCGCTTTATATAGTCGGCCAAAGAGAATGAGTTACCCACCAGCGCAAGCTTTTGAGTTTCGGCTTGCATCTCATCCATTAGGATTAAATTTGTAGGTTGCTTGAAAGCATCGTTATCATTACTCTCAAGTATAACATTTAGGGTTGATGTTCCCCCAAACTTACTGTTCACAAACCTATCGGTTTGTACAATTTCACTGTTCTCCTCAAAGTTGGCCAGGAAGCTGGAGTTAATCCATACCTTTTGGATTCCCCAAACAGAGAATATTAGCACAACGACTACTGAAATATAGATTCCCTTTTTCTTGTTGAGTAGCCAGTCACTTACTTTCTCCCACGTTCCATCCTGTTGTGTAGCTTTAACCTTCTCTTTTTTAGGACGATAACCAAGTATTATTACCATTGCCGGCAAAAATGATAGGGCAAGAATAAATGCCGTTAATATTCCAACCGCAGTAAAAATACCAAAGTACTTAATGGGGTATACTTGCGACGACAGCAGCGATATAAAACCAATGATAGTTGTAAATGCAGCCATTGCCAATGGGGCCTTTAACACTTTTATTACGTAAAGCACCGCATCGGTTCTGCTGCCATCGGGATTGTTTATATAAAATTTTGATAGGTGGTTGTAGAAGTATACTCCATAGGCAACTCCAATGGCTATTAGCATTACGGGTATCATTGTTGAAACAGAGTAGATTGGTACTCCAAGCACCGACATCAACCCAAATGCCCATATTGAGCTAATAAAAACGCTTATCAAAGTAGCACTGGTTGCCCTTACGCTCCTGAGTAACAGGTAAAGCACAATGCCGATTACAAGTAAAACTATGGGAACCATTCGCTTCATATCTGCTGGGCCTAGCAAAGCCATAGTACCCTCTACAATAGGGCGACCAGCAACATATATGGTCTCGTCATCGCTTTCGAAACTCTTAGCAAATTCCATAATCTCTTTGTAGAACTCCTGTGAGAAATCACCTCCACGCATTCCGGCAACAATAAGGGCTACGGTCTCATCTGTTGATACAAAACGCCCATAAGTCATATCGTTTGTTCTAACATTCTGGCGAATCTCATCGAGTTGCTCTGCCGATTGAGGCACTCTTTTGTAGAATGGTTTAACATTGAGTCCGTATTCATCGCCAATTATATTATCAGCGGTGTATATCGACATAACATCAATATCCTCAAACTCATCCATTGCCTGAAGGTCTTCGCTTATTTCCTTTATTTTCTGAAGGGTTTGAGGATTATAGATTCCATTTTTGTTCTCAATGGCAATAAGGATTCCATCCTTAATGTTAAACCACTCCTCGGCCTGGTCGCTGTAAACAAACGCAGGATGCGTTTTGGGCATGTACTCGTCAAGGTTGGTCTCCATGCGAGCATTTTTGGTCATGGCAAAAGTAAAGTAAACGGTTATTGCCATTACGGCTACCAAAACCATCCATGACCCGATAAGGAATTTCTTTTTTGTGCAGTTCATAATCTAATGTTTGTTAACGTTAACTAACTTAGTTGGTCTAAAAAAAACATATTGAATTTATATCGATATGTTTCTTGATCCTATTACAAAAGCCTTGCGTTTTTTAAGTTGTAGGCTTTAATCACCAGTATTGTTGCTGGTTTTTTTTTAGTCTTTAATTTTCATGGTTATTGAGTTTTAGTTGATTTGATTATCTGATTTCGATAAGGTTTTTTATGGTGTTAAAAAGTTTGCTAACCTCTTCGCTGTGGTTGAACGATTTATCGCCCATCTGCCATCTTTTTACCATCATCCTCAATGAACCTAAAATTATAAGCGTTAGGTATTTTGATTCAATCTCAGCTTTTATTTCGCCTCTAGCTTGCCCCTCAGCAACAATAGCCTTTATAACTCCGCTATTGCGATCCATAATGTCAGTAATCCTTTCCTGTAGAATAGGTTCATTCCGAAAAATCTCCTCAGAGAAAATCACATTTACTAGAGAAGGGGTCTTCTCAAAGGCATTAAAGTGACCTTGAAATATTTTTTCGATTCGGACAAGGGAACTGTCCGACTCATTGACCTGTTTTACAAACAACGACTCACTCCGAGATTTAAAGCAGTCGAGAATTGCTAGCAGTATACTAATCTTATTCTCGTAATGCCTATATATTGCAGGTTCGCTTATGCCAATCTTTTTTGCAAGGTTTTTTATTGTAAATCCTTGTATTCCGGTGGTTGAGATTAACTCCAGCGACACATCAATTATTTCCTGTTGACGGGCGGTTAGCATGATATTAACTTTTTTGCCTTTCAGCACGTTTATTCATAATCATATTAGTAACAGCAAAAACAATGAACAGTACTCCAAGCCATACGTGCAGATGAACTAGCAAAAAGTTTTTTGGGGTTTGGGTACTAATATAAAAATAGAAGAGGGGGATTGAGGTAAGAATAGTTCCAATAAACCCTATCATTCTAACTACTGATATAATTTTCATTTTCATAAGTTTTAGTTACGGTAATTATTATAACGCACAAAGTTAGTTTATGTTCACTAACTAACAAATATTTTCAGTATTCTTTTTGACCAGTGTTTGTTTAGTTGTGCTCAATAGCGTATTTCTTTCTACAAACATTCGGTTTAGTTAGATTAGCTTTTTTGTTGTTTTTGATGTGATGTTTAATATATTTGTGTACCTAAAGAATAATTTACAATGCACCTAAAAAAAATTACCACAACAATCTTCTACTTCTTTATCCATGGTAAGATCCTTGTTATGACTACATGTGCAGCCGGTTTTTTTGTTAATGACACATTTGACAGTAGTGTTGCAATTTGTTTTCAAGCACTTGAATTTAATGCTGATACGCAAAACCCAACCTCTAGTGATAAGTTGATGTTGATGAGTGGAGAGGACATGATTTGCGAGGTAAAGCGTGTGTCGGATAAATTTGTGTTTTACACAAAGTTAGGTGGCAAGGATATGGAATGGATTGACAGGAGACTGGTGAAAACAATCTACTACCAAAATGGTGTTGTGGATGATTTAACCAAGAAGGAGACCATAGAGAAGTCGCCAAGAGATTGGAAAGAGGTTACTATCACCAAAAACCCTGAGGATATTGCTGGGATGGTTAAGGTTAGCGATATTAGTATTAAGCATGTAGCCTCAACCCGTCAGCATTACTTTAAATCCAATACGCTTGAGTCGAGTGCCGAGATTGTGGCAAGGCGTAATGCAGCTCAAAAGGATGCTGATTTTGTTCTGGTGCTTAAGGTTGAGCACCATAGACCCTATGGAGACCCACCGGTAGTTACAATAATTGGTGAAGCTTATAAAAAGCAGTAGTCCTATTTTGCTATGGCTTCATGTACTCATCTTCATTTGTAAACTCGATAACTTCAAACATTTGGCGAGTTAAATCTCCGTGTAGCTCATTTAAACGTGTAAGTCTTTTGGGCAAGAGGATGGCGAATTTCAGTTCTTTTATCCAAGACCATAATTTTGTACTCCACCCTTTGTAAAGGAAGAAGAAGTATACTGATAGAGGCAATGAGACGGCATAAACCAATGTGAAAAGCAAACTTTTTGTGATAACTGCAAAAGCAGCCATTTGTATTAAATGAAAAATTGGCGCAAGAACCAACCACCCGACAAACCTTACGCTACTTAAAAACTGTTTGTCTTTAAACTTGTTGCTTAATAATCTAGCGCCACTTAATGGGATAAGGTTGTTGATAAACGAGTAAAAATGTAGAGGGGAAAGAACGAGTAATAAAATCGCAAGCGGGCCGAAAGACCATTTACTCCTTTTACTCATTGGGTAGGTATTCGAGGTGAGGTCTCGGCGATTTAGCAGTAGGTTGTACTCAAGGGCATCGGCGGCAAGTAGCAGAAAATCGTCAGAGTTATTCTGCCTAAACTTATCCATTTTAGTAATGATTAATTTTTGGGTGGTAAATTGGTTGCTATGGTTGTCCTTTTTACTATTAGCTCGGTTGTATACCTTGGTAAACATGTCTAGAATTATCTTGTAGACCATATAGTACTTCTCGTCCTTAATGTGTACCATTTCTGGTTTAAGTCCTCGTTCAACTAGTTCAATTAGAAGTTTATGTGCCTTGGCCGGATTGCTTTTATAAAGCTTCATCAAAGGTCTAACAGGGATTGGGGTACCATATCTTATTAATAATCCGCTTCGGACCTTAATGTAATCAGTGTAGTCAATTCCTACGGGTACAATGTGGATATCTAATTCGCCATTGAATGAGTTTTCGGCCTGCAGCGCAATTCGGGCAATGCCTTTTTTTAGCGGACGAAGCCGTTTTTTGTCCCCGTGATTTCCCTCCGGTAGAATTACTAATCCGTTTCTATTGTTAATTACATCAACAGTTTTATTGAAAACGTCATCGTTTTTTTGAAGATTTTCGTAACCATCGCGAATGCGAAAAATGGGCAGTATTTTAAGAAAAGTGAGTATTTTACTAATCAGAGGGTTTTTAAAGATATCAGCACGAGCCACAAAAACAGGTTGCCAAGTTTTAGTGCAAAGCACGGCAAGAGCATCCATTAAAGCATTCTGGTGGTTTGGCGCTAAAATTATGGGTTTATCTTTTGGAATATTCTCCAAGCCCTCTATCGTATTCTTAAAGTAAAACTTAAAACATAGGTCAACGTAAAGCTTTAAAGCATAGTACGATCTTGACCATTGTTCAATTTTTTCGCGTTTTGTAGGCATAATGGATTATAAAATTACACGGTTTATGGTTTTACAATTGGTTTTCTGGACCAGAATGAGGCTATTCCTAATCCTGCAATAATGTGCCAAATGCCCCACCATGCCGCAACGAAAGCCATTCCGCCAATGCCATCAAACAGATTAGGGTTAAAAATTAGAACAAGCCCTAAGCCCGAGTTTTGAATCCCTGTTTCTATGGTAAGTGTTCTTCTGTCGGGCTTATTCAACCCAAAAATACTGGCCAATGAGTATCCTGTTGTTAGGGCAAGAATATTATGTGCAAAAACCAAGAGTATTATTAGATGAATATACTCAAGGAAAAACTTAAAGTTTGAAGCCAACGCGGCAACAACAAAGCCTGCAAAAGCTAATAATGAAAATATTTTGAGAGGTTTAATAATTTTTTTAGTGATGTTAGGAAGCTTAATTGAGAATAAAACACCCAGAACTATTGGAATACCCAAGAGTATAAAAACTGTTTTCATCATCTCCCAAATATCAATTTTAATGGGGATAACCAATTCGGCAGTCCCCGAGTACAGACCTCCCCAAAGTGCAAAGTTAAGAGGTGTCATAAAAACTGCTAAAAGCGTGGCCATGGCCGTTAAGCTTATTGAGAGTTCAATATTGGCTTTGGCTAACGATGATATGAAATTTGATATATTTCCTCCTGGGCAGGCCGCCACCAGTATCATTCCCAGTGCAACACTGGGCGATGGTTTAAGGATAAGGACTAGCAAAAAGGTTAAAGCAGGTAGCGCAACGAATTGAGAAAAGACTCCAATAATGAATGACTTAGGTTTGAGAATTACCTCTTTAAAATGTCCGATTTTTATTTCAAGGGCAACGCCAAACATTATAAAGGCTAGCGTGATGTTCATAAATAGCAGACCACCCTTGCTAAAATTAAGCCTTATCCAATCCAGAATATCCAACCCTTTCTTAATGTGCAACTCAACCCTTGAGACCTTTTGATTGGTAAACTCAACTCGGTGCCTGTTGGTGTAATAGTAGTCGATGCCTTTTGCTTTTACATCTGGCTCGCCTGCTATTTCAAAAATTTCTTCTGTGTTCATGCCAATTCTAAGCATCGCTACCCTTCGTTTGGGAGAACTTGAACTATCCTTGCTACGTTTTTCGGGTTTAATCCTCTGGCTAATTCGGATATCAACTACCTCGTCATTAATTATTACAACCTGATCGGTGCTATAAAACCATCGCAAAACCTCAACTGTTTTTGTTGGTGCACCTGCAATGCTAACCACTTGTTCTGTATTCATTTCAGTTGATACATCCCTAAGTATTTTAGGGTAGGTTTGCGCTATAACTGATGATGAATATACGGTTAGTAGTAAACCGAAAAACATGGTTGTCAGTGCAACTGCTTTAGGATGAACCATCAACTTTTTCATAGATTGATTAGTTATAGATTATACAAAGTAAGGAGAAAGATTGAGTAGTAATATGATAATCTGGACTTATTCCTCCAGTATTTCTCTAAGGAGTTTACCTTGTTCTTCGTAACCCTTTTTGCCCAGTAGGGCAAACATATTCTTTTTGTAAACTTCTACACCTGGTTGATCGAAAGGATTAACATCTATGTAGTAGCCGCTTAATGCGCATGCTTTTTCAAAGAAGTATATCAAGTAGCCCAACCAGTATTCGTTTATTTCAGGTATCTCAATGTTGATATTTGGAACCTTACCGTCGAGGTGTGCAAGGGTAGTTCCCATCTGCGCCATTCTGTTTACGTCAGATAGCCTGCGCCCAGCAATGTAGTTGAGCTCATCTAAATTCTCACTATCCTCAGGTATTTTTAAGGTTTTATTGGTATTTGCAACGGAAATAACGGTTTCGAATATGATGCGTTGTCCCTCTTGAATATATTGACCAAGTGAGTGCAGATCAGTTGTGAAATCAACACCAGCTGGGAATATTCCTTTGTTCTCTTTCCCTTCACTTTCGCCAAAGAGCTGTTTCCACCACTCGGTAAGGTAGTGCAGTTTTGGTGTGTAGTTAACCATTATCTCAATATTGTAACCATTTTTATAGAGGGCATTACGAGCTGCCGCGTATTGACAAGCCAAATTATCATCGAAGGAAATGTTTTGCCCGTTTTGCTCTTCAGCTGAGGCCGCACCTTTTACCAATTGTTCAATGCTATACCCTGCTATGGCTATGGGTAGTAGGCCAACAGGGGTTAATACAGAGTAGCGTCCACCAACGTTATCGGGTATGATAAATGTTTTGTATCCCTCCTGTGTTGAGTGTTGCCTAAGCGCTCCCTTGGCAGCATCGGTAATCGCTACAATGCGACTGGAGGCTTCTTCCTTGCCAACCTTCGATTCGAGGTGTTGTTTTAAAAGCCTGAATGCAATGGCGGGTTCGGTTGTTGTTCCCGATTTAGATATTACCACAATTGAGTACGAACGATTATCGAGCAGTTCGAGTAGTTCTGAGTGATAGTCCTCGCAGATGTTGTGACCAGCAAAAATAATTTGAGGAGAATTGGATGGCAAAAGTCCTGAGAACGAATGGTTAAGGGCTTCGAGCACCGCTTTGGCACCAAGGTACGATCCGCCAATGCCCACCACCACAACTATTTCGCTTTTCTCTCTTAAACTATTTGCGCATTCAGAAATTGAGTGTAAATCGTCATTTGTGATTGATGAGGGAAGGTTTAGCCATCCAAGGTATTCGTTACCTTTCCCTATTTTATTGTGGAGCACTTTTAGGTTTTGTTCAAAGGCGTTCTTCATGCTCTGAACCTGATCCTGAGTAGCAAACTCAAAAATATCTTCAATATTTACTTTTAGTGTGCTCATCTTCAAAGTTTTAAGTTGATTATTGTAACTTTTCAGTAAGAATCTTCATCTCTATAGACGGGGCAATGCCCTCGTAAAGAATATTGTAAACAGCTTGTGTGATGGGCATTTCTACATCATGCTTCTTGTTTATCTCATGAATACATTGAGTAGCGTAGTATCCTTCGGCAACCATATTCATCTCTAGCATTGTTGCTTTAACGGAATAGCCTTTGCCAATCATGGTTCCGAATAGCCTATTTCGGCTAAATTGCGAGTAGCTTGTTACAAGCAAGTCACCTAAATAGGCCGAGGTGCTAATCTCGCGTTTGCTTGGATAGGTCTTATCTAAAAACCGTTTAATTTCGAGCTGTGCATTGCTTACCAGTACAGCCAAAAAGTTATCGCCATATCCTAATCCATGGGCGATTCCGGTAGCCATGGCAAAAATATTTTTTAGTACCGCGCTGTACTCGGTTCCGTATATATCTGTTCCGGTGGTGGTTTTAATATAGTACGACTTGAAGAATGAGGCTAGATGCTCGGCCTCGCTTTGCTTTTTGCATGAGAAGGTTAGGTATGATAATCTGCCAAGTGCAACCTCTTCGGCATGGCAAGGGCCACTTATTACTCCAATATTATCGAACGGAACGCTATACTGCTGGTTGAAATATTCGGCAACGGTTATATTATTCTGAGGAACTATTCCTTTAATGGCCGTTACTACGAATTTATTTTTGAGTGAAGCGGTAAGCGGTTCAAGCCAAGTTTTCAGGAATACCGATGGAACAACAAAGACGATGATATCTGAGCTTTCTACAACTTCGTTAATATCATTACTAAGGTTAATCCTATTTGTATCAAAATAAACCGAGCTAAGGTATTTTGGGTTATTGCGGTGTAACTTTATGCTGTCAATAATACCCTGTTCGCGAATGTACCAATTAACCCCCTCCCGATTCTCGTGAAGTATCTTAGCAATAGCAGTAGCCCAACTTCCACTTCCTACTACGGCAATTGATTTTTTACTTTCCATCACAAATTTTATTGTTTTTCTTTAGAAGATTCATTTTCCTGAAATCTATGGCATTAGTTCTAGCGCATCTATTTGCATTGGGTACCAAAAGTTGTTGGAGATATTTAAATTTCTCCAGCCTTAACATTTATTGCACTAGAGTTTAACCCTGCTGTTTTTTATTGCTACAGGATTTATTAGCCAGCTAAGGTAGAAAATATTTCTTAAGATTACATTGGAACTATCGCTTAGTATTTAGGTATACAAAAGCTAAAAAGCAAGTTAAATCCTCAATATGAGTGGTATATAGCCTCAATAAAAAAGGGGGCTAAGAAGCCCCCTCGTGATATCCGAACCAAGATTTCAAGCTATGATAAGACGGTCCGGTGATTATCTATCAAAGATAGATACAAAAAATGACAATCGTGCTATTCGGTTATAATGATTTGATGATAATCATTATTTATTTAGTGTACTATTCTCACTCTTATCTGATAGAATTTCTTTATTTAAGTATGTTTTTATTCTCCAATCCACTTGGCAACTTCTTCCATGGTTGGGTTTATGATTCCCAATTTATTCTTTTTGTTGTACCCGCAAAGATCATTAAAGAGTTTGCCAGCCTTTAGGCTTTTCAGTGATGCAACGGTTGAATGCCCCATTTTTTCAAGAACAGGCACCCACTCGGGTGCAATGCCCGCTTTAACAAAAGTTTCAACAGAATCTTTTCGAGTTTTGGGTTCAGGTTTCATCTGGGGGAATAGCAGCACATCCTGAATTGATGGTTGATTAGTCATAAACATGGTTAAGCGGTCTATGCCAATGCCCATTCCAGAGCAGGTGGGCATGCCATACTCAAGGGCGCGCACAAAGTCATGATCGATAAACATGGCCTCATCGTCGCCCATTTCGCTCAATTTCATTTGTTCTTGAAAGCGCTCAAGCTGATCGATGGGATCGTTAAGTTCGCTGTAGGCATTGCAGAGTTCTTTGCCATTTACCATTAGCTCAAAACGCTCGGTTAATTCAGGATTGCTTCGGTGACGCTTGCAGAGTGGCGACATTTCAATGGGATAATCGGTTATAAATGTGGGCTGAATATAATGATGCTCACATTTTTCGCCAAAAATTTCATCAATAAGCTTGCCCTTTCCCATTGTATTATCAGTTTCAATACCAAGTGTTGTACAGGCTTGGCGAAGCTCTTCCACAGTTTTTCCTGAAATATCAAAACCTGTGTGTTCCTTTATGGCATCGGTCATGGTAACTCTTTGGAACGGACGCTTAAAATCAATATTCTTATCGCCAACTTTTAGTTTAGTTGTTCCGTGAAGCGCAAGGGCAACTTTTTCGACCATCTCCTCGGTAAAATTCATCATCCAGAAGTAATCTTTGTAAGCCACATAAATTTCCATAACCGTAAACTCAGGGTTATGGGTTCGGTCCATACCCTCGTTACGGAAATCTTTTGCAAACTCGTACACCCCTTCGAATCCACCAACAATTAATCTTTTTAGGTAAAGTTCGTTGGCAACCCGAAGATAGAGCGGAATATCGAGAGCATTGTGATGCGTTACGAATGGTCTGGCTGCTGCACCCCCGGGTATGGGTTGTAGGATAGGAGTTTCAACCTCAAGGTAACCCTTTGTATTGAAAAACTCGCGCATGGTGTTGATAATCTTATTTCGCTTAATAAATGTATCGCGAACCTGAGGGTTAACTATCAAATCGACATAACGTTGGCGATATCGCTGCTCGGGATCGGAAAATGCATCGAAAACTTGACCATCCTTTTCCTTAACTATGGGTAGGGGTTTAATAGATTTAGCTAGCAAAGTAAATTCGTGGGCATGGACTGATTTTTCGCCCATTTGGGTTGTAAAGGCATGACCCTTAACTCCCACAATATCGCCAATATCGAGAAGTTTTTTAAAAACTGTATTGTAAAGCGTTTTATCTTCATCGGGGCAGATATCGTCTCTGCGGATATAAACCTGGATCTTATTCTTCTCGTCCTGAATTACGAAGAACGAGGCGTTGCCCATTATTCTTCGGTTCATAATGCGTCCAGCAATGTATACCTCTGTTTTTGTGTCGCTTAGCTTATCGAAATTTTCGATAACTTGCTCAGAAGAGTGTGTAATTGGATATTCTGCAGCAGGATATGGGTCGATTCCTAACCTGCGTAACTCTGCAAGCGATTCCCTGCGGAGTTGTTCTTGTTCGCTTAATTCAAACATATTGATTATGGTATTGAAAATTCGGTTGCAAAGATAGGATTTTTTTTACGGTGATAAAATGCAAAAGAGTTGTTGGTAATTTATATCTAATACGTTTTTAGTCGTTTACGGCCTGTTAGGTAGTCATAATAACAATGGTTAAGTGGTTTGCTCTAATCAAATTTATACCCAAATGCTATAATTAAGCCTTTGATACATTGAGTTGTACCTTGTGGCTGAGGCAGAATATTAAACTACTGTGTCTAAAACCCAATGCAATTCATTAGTTTTACAGATTGATTTTAAATAGCCGAGGGCTTGAATACCCTATTAAATTTACATGCTTGCTACCAAAAAAGTTTATGCGCTGTTGTCCATGTGGCAAAAAAAAGGTAACTTTCAAAATCGGGAATAGTACTTGACTTGTTTAATTGATGGGAGGCAGGGGTTGAAAATGCACTAACCAAATGTCATGGCTTTGAACCGTAAAACTTGGTTATATCCAATGAGATGAAAAAAAAATATCGACATATAAATGCAAACCATAAAATTCCGGAACCTTGGCATAGTTGACTATAAAGAGGCTTGGGATTATCAAGGGCAACTTTTTGCTCAGGGAGCATCGAGCGGAGGTTCAACAGAAAGACCCCATTCGGGTTGCCTGATTGTTTGTGCGCATCCCCATGTTTATTATAGGATAGGCAATAATGGGCAAAACACCAATTTGCACACAGATAGTGATGTGCTTAAATGTAGTGGCAAAACCTACTATAAAATCAATAGTAGTGCAAACCTAAAATTTATTAGTTTTATAAACCCTTGTAAATATGGTGACAGTGGCAGTGTTACCACTATGCAGAAGATGCTGGGAGGTGACATAGAGTATTATGATATGCAGGGGTGTAAAGAAGAACTTTTTAGAGGTTTTTGTTGTTAAGAGCTTAGGGTATTCTCGATTAGCCTAGTTCCTGTTTCTGGGAACGTTGCTTTTTTTATAGCCCTTGACACGTATAGAGTTTGATGAAAAAACGATGGACATATAAAAATGCTGGAGACCCTGGCATAGTTGAAGGTTTAATGAAATCACTTGGAGTGGATAGGGTTTTGGCAACCCTTCTGGCTCAGCGTGGTATTGAAACCTATGAGCAGGCCGAAAAGTTTTTTAGGCCAAAGCTCAAAGATCTGTACGATCCCTACTTAATGAAGGGAATGAGGGAGGCGGTGGAGCGTATTGAAAAGGCAATACAGGATAAGGAAAAAATACTGATCTACGGCGATTACGATGTAGATGGTACAACGGCAGTAGCTCTTGTGTACTCTTTTCTTCGTAAGCAGTATAGCAATATAGAGAATTATATTCCCGATAGGTATGCAGAGGGTTATGGTATTTCCTACAAGGGAATTGAGTTTGCTCTAGAGCATGGTTTTTCGCTTATTATTGCTTTAGATTGTGGAATTAAGGCTGTAGATAAGATTGAGTATGCCAAGGAGAAGGGTATCGATTTCATTATTTGTGATCACCATTTGCCAGGCGATCAGATTCCCGATGCTGTTGCAGTACTCGATCCGAAACGCATTGACTGCCCATATCCATTTAAGGAGTTATCGGGGTGCGGAGTGGGTTTTAAACTAATGCAGGGTTACTGTAAATTAAAGGGAATTCCACTTTCAGATCTTTATCCCTTTCTCGATCTCGTTGCTGTTAGCATCGCATCAGACATTGTTCCGGTGACCGACGAGAACAGGATTTTGGGTTACTATGGTTTAAAACAGCTTAATGCAGCACCTAGTAAAGGATTAAAGGCAATTATAAAATTAGCAGGTATTGAAAAGCATGATATCACCATTGATGATATTGTATTTCGCATAGGGCCTCGTATTAATGCTTCGGGTCGCATGGAGTCTGGAAAATCTTCTGTTGATTTACTCTGTGCAGAAAGTGATACCACAGCTTTTGAGATGGGCTCGGTAGTAAACTCGTGCAACAACGATAGAAGATTTGTTGATAGGGCCATTACTGAGGAAGCCCTTTTGCTGGTAGCGTCGGATGCTGAACTGCAAAAAAAGAAATCAACCGTACTATTCAATCCCGAATGGCATAAAGGGGTAGTGGGAATAGTAGCTTCACGGCTAATTGAAACCTATTACCGACCAACGGTGATTTTAACAGAGTCGAATGGTTTTGCAACAGGCTCGGCACGCTCAGTTCCTGGTTTCGATCTTTATCAGGCCGTTGAGGCGTGTTCTGATTTACTTGAGAATTTTGGCGGGCATATGTATGCGGCAGGCTTAACCATGAAGGTTGAAAATGTGCCTCTTTTTATTGACAGATTTGAGCGTTATGTGGTTGAGCATATTGAACCCCAAATGCTAATACCGCAAATTGATATTGACTCGAAGTTGGATTTTAGTAATATTACCGATAAGTTTTATAGGATTCTAAAGCAATTCCGTCCCTTTGGCCCAGGAAATATGGCTCCAGTTTTTGTTACCGAGAAAGTATTCGATACCGGCGATAGCCGATTGGTTGGTAACGAAAAGAATCACATAAAGTTTGCGCTAATTCAGGAGGATAACCCAAAGGTGTTTCAGGGAATTGCTTTTCAAATGGGTCACCATTACAAAGGGATACATTGTGGATTGCCGTTTAGTATATGCTATAGCATAATGGAGAATACCTATAGGGGAACATCATCTCTTCAACTTAGGGTAAGAGACATACAGTATATTGACGATATACTTGATGAGTGGGAAGAGGGTAACCAGACAGCGGAAATGGAGGAGGTAAAGAAAAACCGGGCTTAGCCCGGTTTTATTATTCGCTTTTGGTGAGAATCTGATCAATCATTCCGTATTTTTTGGCTTCCTTGGATGTCATCCAGTAGTCCCTATCGGAGTCTTTTTCTACTTTTTCAAAGGGGTTGCCGCTATGTTTGGCTATAATGTCGTATAACTCTTTGCGTAGGGTTAAAATCTGCCGGGTGGTAATCTCTATGTCAGAGGCTTGTCCCTCAGCACCGCCCATTGGTTGATGAATCATTATTCTAGAGTGAGGTAGGGCAGAGCGCTTACCTTTCTCTCCAGCGCAAAGTAGTACTGCCCCCATAGATGCTGCTATACCAGTACATATGGTAGCAACATCAGAGCCGATGTACTGCATTGTATCGTAAATTCCTAGCCCAGCATAAACGCTACCCCCTGGGCTGTTAAGGTAAATTTGGATATCCTTAGAAGCATCGCTCGACTCGAGGAAAAGGAGTTGGGCTTGTATTATGTTTGCCACATCGTCGTTGATGGGAACCCCAAGAAATATAATCCTATCCATCATAAGCCTCGAGAAAACATCCATGGTTGCAACGTTTAGCTGGCGCTCCTCAATAATGGTTGGGCTAATGTAGTTGTTTAACGATTTGTACCTATGCATTGTGAGGCTGCTGATGCCTTTGCTCTTTAAAGCATATCTTTCAAACTCTTTGCTATTCTTTGTCATGTGGTGTTTTTTAGTTGTTGTTTTTATGCTAAAAGTGCTTAAATATACCAAACTTTTGGATTAATTATTAACCAGAGATAAAAAAAGGGGTTGCCCCCTTTTTCTAATTCTTTTCGTTTATAAGTTCTTTAAATTCCTCAAAGTCAACTTCTTTCTCATCCAGTTTAATAGTTTCCTTAAGCCACTCAACTACCTTATTCTCAATTATCCTTTCGGCAAGTTTTCTTCGTTCTTCTTCTTTGGTTAGTAGGTCGTTGGCATACTTCTCAATAAATTCTTCAGGAAGTTGACCCATGCCGTACTGCATCATTTGGTTGGCAATGTAACTTTTGGCTATGGATACTAGCTCTTGTTCTTCCACTTTGAACTCTTGCTCAACAGCAATCTTGTCGCGAATTAGCTGCCATTTTAGATCGTTCTCAAAATGGGGGTAATCCTTCTCAACTTGTTCTGTAGTAAATTTCCCTTCGTTAATGGCAACAAGCCAACGTACAAGGAATTCCTTAGGCAGTTCAATGCCAAACTTAGTGATGAGTTTGTCGCGCACATCGATGTAGAATTTGCGCTCGCTATCGCCCTTAAGGTTTGCTTTTATATCTTCATCAACCTTACTATGGAATTCCTCGAGAGAGGTAACCACGCCCTCGCCATAGATTTTATCGAACAGTTCCTGGTTAACCTCAGCCTTAACGTAGTGCTTAACTTCGGTTACGGTTGCCTGGAAAAGAGGTTCAAAATTAGTAAGGTTTTCTTTATCTGTACTCAGAAGCGCTGCTCTATCAGTTTCGTTAGGGAAAGCTTTGGTTACATCCAGTACCATTACATCGCCAACTTTTGCTCCAATGAATTTAGCCTTTTCCGCTTCGTCGGCAACGAGTGCTATTGATACTAATCCATCTTCAACGGTGTGCCCATCCTCTTTTGGCGATTCATCAGCGTTAAGCTCTGTTAGGGTAGCATTTAGCAGGCTGTCATCATCGGCTTTTTCGGCAGGTTGGTAACTACCATGCCTACCGCTAATGCTTTCGATATAGCTATCGCGCATTTTATCATCAACCTTAATGGTGTAGTACGGAGCCTTATCGCGTTTGCTAAGCTTAGTTTCAAACTCAGGGGCAAGGGCTATATCGAAAAGGAACTCAAAGTCCTTTTGCGCATCCCAATCTATGCTCTCTTGCTTTTCGGAGGGGAGAGGTTCGCCCAGAATATTGATTTTTTCTTCAAAAATATAGTTTGAAATGCCCTCAGACACTAGCTTGTTTACTTCGTCAACTATAGCCGATTTGCGGTACATTTTATTAATTAATGAAGCAGGCGCATGCCCAGGTCTAAATCCTTTAATCACCGCTTGTTTGCGTGCATTCTTAAGGCTTTGCTCTACTTTTGGGTTGTAATCGGTTTCATCTACCTTAACGGTTAGCGTTGCAATTAGCGCATCGTTGTTTTCGTGTGTTACGTTCATTATAATAATCTTTTAGAAGACGGATTGTTTTTAATCTATTGGTATACAGCAACAAAGGTCGTTGGTTGGCGTTTGTTTAAGCGCACAAAGGTAAAAAAAAGAGAATTGATATGCAAATGGGTTTTTATGCTATTGCACAATACTTTGAATGGAGTATTGAGAGGTTTTAGCTTAAGAACAAATCATATCAAACCTAAGTAGCTAGAAATTGTTTTCAGGGGTGCTTAAAATCACTCTTCAACCGTACTAAAAGTGTCAGCATCAGTATCTCTTTCCAGCTCAGCGCCGGTCCGCATTTTAAGGTATGGTATAATAGCGGGGTCAATATTGGCAATGTAATTAAGGTCGAACATCATAAAATGATGCTCGTTATCTACGTATTCGTCTGTTTCTAAGCCCGAATAGAAACGCCATCCGCTATCATCCTCGTCCTCACGAGGTTCTCGATGCATGTATCCAACTTTATGTCCGTCAACGGTAACCATATCAGAAGCATAGCAGTAGCCCTTTTGTTCAATGAGGGGTTCAATTTGATCGAGGTTTAAAACATACTTAAAGTTTGACATAGTGTTTGGCTTAATGTGGTTATTTGTTTTCCAAATTTAAGCATTGTTTCAACGTCAATCAATAAAGTTTTGTTTGGCTTTAAAAAGATACCCTATCTTTGCCATCGAATAAAATTTTTAAAGGATGAGCGACCAAAAAACTAGGACAGAGCTTCACGAATTGGGTGAGTTTAAGTTGATTGATGTTCTAACCCAAGATGTTAAGCTTACCAATAGTAGTACAGTAAAAGGAATTGGCGACGATGCTGCTGTTATTGATCCCTTGGGGAAGCAGGTGGTGGTTACAACTGATTATTTGCTTGAGGGGATACATTTCGATTTAATCTATCACCCTCTTAAGCATTTGGGGTATAAGGCTATAATGGTTAACCTGAGCGATGTGTACGCTATGAATGCGCGGCCAACGCAGGTAACAACATCCATAGGAGTTTCTAAGCGATTTTGCGTTGAGGATTTACAGGAGTTATATTCAGGAATGCTACTGGCCTGTGAACTTCATGGGGTTGATTTGGTTGGAGGCGATACCACTTCTTCACTAACTGGATTAACGCTTAGCGTTACGGCAATAGGTTTGGCAAATAAAGATTTAATTACCTACAGGAGTGGTGCCAAGGTAAACGATTTAATTTGTGTTACGGGCGATTTAGGATCTGCATATATGGGGCTTCAATTACTTGAGCGCGAAAAAAAGGTTTTTAGCGGTAACCCTGAATTGCAACCTAAGTTGGAAGGGTATGATTACATCCTAGAGCGATTTCTAAAGCCCGAGGCGCGAAAGCAACTTATCGATTTACTTGAAGCAGCGGCAATAGTTCCTACTTCAATGATTGATATTTCTGATGGTCTATCTAGTGAAATGCTTCACATATGCAAAAGTTCTGGGGTTGGTTGTAGGATATACCTTGAGAAAATTCCCATAGACCAGGTTACGCACAAAATGGCAGCAGAGCTGAATATAGACCCTCTGGTGGCTGCACTGAACGGTGGGGAGGATTACGAATTACTGTTTACCGTGCCCATTGATAAGCACGATATAATTGCTGCCATGGGCGGAGCTAAAATAATTGGACATATCACAGAGAACTCGAGAGGGGCAATGCTTGTTCCCCCGCAAGGAGAGGAGGTTGCTCTTATGGCACAAGGCTGGAATATACTGTGATTAAAGTGGTGATAGAGTTTTGTTTATAAATAATAAAAGACCCAAGAGGAATAAGAAATATAACTTAATCTCTTGGGTCTTTTTATTTAGTTTGAGCAAATTATGCCTTTGCTATTTCTTCGTATTCTTTAGCGGTGATTAGTTCTTTTAGCTCGTCAGTATTGCTCATCTCAATGCGTATCATCCAACCATCACCATAGGGGTCTTTGTTCATAATCTCGGGTGTGTCGGCCAACTTCTCGTTAAAGGCAGTCACTTTGCCCGATACGGGCATAAACACATCCGATACGGTTTTCACTGCCTCGATTGTGCCAAAAACCTCTTCTTTGTCAAGAGTTTCACCTTCGGTCTCAATCTCAACAAAAACCACATCGCCTAGCTGATCTTGGGCAAAATCAGTAATACCAACAACAACCTCGTTGCCTTCAACTCTTACCCACTCGTGATCCTTGGTGTACTTAAGATTTTCTGGAATATTCATAGTATTTAGTATTTAATTAATAAGATTTGAATTTAGGCTTCAAAAATACATTATTTTTTAGCAAAATCAAACAAATCGTATCAGCAAAAAGTTACTGTAAAGTTTATTGAATCATCGTAAACCTTAAGCTAAACCCAAAGCTAGTGTTGGCCGTGGCGTATGAATTTGAAACCAAGGGAGTGTTTACTACCCTATCGAAGAACAACCTGATGGTTACCTGATCGCTAACCACATACTCTGCCGATGTTTTTATGGATAGGATATTTTGGCCAGCCGAATGGGTATTGGTGTTCTCGACAATTTTACGGAGAATAGTATAGTTGTTGCGAAGGCTAAAATCGACATTTACGCGCAAATCGCTTTTAAGGGTACGACTACCACCGCTTGCTGAACCAAAGATAAGCGGAAGATTTTCGAATCTATATCCGCTACCAACAATGAATTCCCAGTTTTTGTTTTCACTAACCTGGTTGTTGGCAAAACTCATGGCAATGGTTCTTGAGTTACGTACTTCGACTCTGTTCGTAAGGCTGTTAGTCCACGTTGCATCGAGGCTAAAAAGAGGGTTGAATTGTTCGTTAACCGAGATGTTTGATACTTCAAGTTCCGGCACATAGTTTCTATTCAGATCCTCAATGTAGCTTAAGCCATCGTCGCCTGGATTGTAATCGAGATTGGATGCAAAGGCTCCAATTGAGAATGTTGATCGGTATCCATGCCGAATTGTAAAGTTACGAAGTATTTTACGAAAGGGCTTTAGCTTTGACAGGCCATCGTAGGTAATTTGCCAGTTGGGCATTGGGATAAGCGGAAACTGAGTTAGTTTGATTTTATCTGGTGAAACGCCGGTATATGCCGAGAGAAAAGAGTAGAATAGCACATCTTGGCTTAATGCACCATACCCATAAGGGAAACGTCTTGCCTCTTCATCATCAACAGGAAGAAGAGCATCTTTGAAGTTATCTCGATTTTCGGAAAGACGATTTGCAATAACTAGTCGATTTGCCTTAAACTGTTCAAATACATCGCTGATGTAGTTATTCTTGCTTGTGGATCGCTCAAAGAGCGAGTGTATACTAATTATGCTGATGCTAAAGTTTCCTGTTGCCATTGGGTTGTAACTGTTAAAAACACCAAACTCGTTAGCCAGGTAGTACTCGTTCTTGTTCTTGGTTTGGCTTCGCAGAGCATTAAGTTCAATCCTAAGGTTGGGCAGTGGTTCAATGGTGCTTCGTAGTGTGATGTTTTCATTCCTCGAAAGCATAAAAGCAGCATTAATTGTAGAGTCAGTTGTAAGCCAATTATTCCGAACTGCTTTCCATGCAAAGTCTGGGTCTTGCCAACCTGCAACAAATGGAAATCCGGGGGCAAAAACGTTTTGGTTTTTCTCCATTCCAAGGAATTGAGTATTTGGCTTGTAGCCTGGCATTAAAGTACCATTAGTTTGGGAGAATGATCCACTTATGTTTTTCACGCCCATTAGTATTCTAACAGTACCTTCAAGCAGGAATAGTGCAATATTTTCGCGCTCGGGTATTTGTCCTTCTACAACAACCCTTACATCTTCCAAATCCTTATCAGTTCTTATGGTTACCCGTTTGTCAGAACGAATGTTTAGTTCAAAGTCAATCTCTTTGCCTTCGGCATCAAATGCTTTAACCTTTACATCCTCTGTTTTAAGGTTGTGGGTTACGGAACGAGCAAAGTTTGGGCGGAGCCTTAATCCTGTTTGCTCGTAGGTAACGGTTTTGAAAGTCTTCTTCGGCGTGACCCCTCTGCCCCGTTGGTCGAATTTTTGGTTAATGCCCTTCAAGAATTTACTCTTGTTGTAAAGTGAGGTTAGGTTTAACTGGGAAGTTAGCTGTATGGTATTGGCGTTTTGTATGGTGTTCCCTGGATCAAATCGGCTTGTGTCGGGCAGTACTGGGCCTGTTTGCCAGTTAAAACTACCAGTATACCGAGCCGATGCTGTTACCCAGTTAAAGGGTGGCAGTTTATTGATGGGAATATTGTACGATAGGTTAAATTGATGATTATAGTTTGTATTTCGGCCAAAGTTTTTAAGGTTAGTCCAAACCGTATCACGCCAATGCTCATATAATTCAGGATCTTTCGATTTGTTAACAATACCCAAAGGCTCATCGATGCGCGCTTGGTTATTGGCATTAAAATCGAACTTAATGGCTTGGCTAATATCCCAGTTAAGGGAGTAAACCCTATTCCAATGAAAATCTTTGGAATAGGTGGGCAATAGACTATATTCTGGGTTATTTAAATTGCGCAGTTGCTGTTCAAAATAGGTTCGGTTAAGTTCAGTTCTAAAGGAGAACTGGTTTGGCATATAATTAAAGTTGAAATCCTTAACAATTCTAAGGTATGGGTTCGATAGCCATTTTGCTTTAACCTTTCTGAGGGGTACTACACTTTTGGGTTTAGTATTATAGGTATAAGTTAAGCCTCCTCTTACATTTCGCTGTATACGCTCTTCGGTAGTAATGTTTCGCGAGAGTTGTTCGTTATATGAGTAGCTTACGGCAAAGTTAGAGATGCTATAAATCTTTGGTTGACCATCGATTTTGTTTATCCTAACGTTGGTTAAGTTTAGGCTCTTTCTGCGGGTATAATCCTGCGATATTTTTTTAATGGTGTCGCGTTCTTCTTTACTTGTTGCCCTTTCAATAGATTCCCTTAACTTAATATCTGGGTCAATCGGGTTATACTCAGGGTTTGCAAACGACTCGGAGAAGCCAATAAATAGTGGAATATTAACGCCTGACTCTTTTGGGAAAAATCGGCCAAGCTGAATAGTTGAGTTTATGTCGTACTGGTAGAAATCCTCAAGACTTCGCTCGTTAACCTTTTTTTCAATTGATCCAAAGCCCGGTTTAATGGTTGTTCCCGAAACGGTAACCATTCCCAAATCAGCTAGTTTTGCTGCCACACGGGCATTAGCAGCCCACCCACCCTTGTCGTCCGATTGGGAGAGCCTAAGCTCATTTACCCAGATAATACCCGATTTTGCGTATCCATTGTCATTGGGATTGTCGCTGCTTTTGGCGTTTCTAACACCAATCATAAGTACTTTTACGTTGCTTAGTGATGGATTTCCAGTTATCCTTATTTTTCGATTCCCATCCTCTACCGTAAATACTGTGCTATAGGTTATAAGTGACCCCGCTTTGCGCATCTCATCATTACGCAGAAGTTTAGCGTTTGTGAATAGCTCCAGATCGATATCCATTTCGTTTTCTTTTGGCCACACCATTCTTCTATCGCGTTCGCGATTATTGGAGTAATGACCTGGAGGGGTTAGCACAAGCGGTATTTCGTATTCGTAAAAGTTATTGCTATAGTCGGTACCAAGCCTTACAAATACAGATAGGTCCTCATCTTTAAGAGGGTATCCAAGTATCTCTTCAGCATGTATATCCATCATCATTTTGCGATATTGACGGATATCAATATTAACACTTTTAAATACTGCCCTGGCATCGCCATCGGCCAGATCCGTAACCTTTATCTCCATTGCTTGTTCATTGAGCTCTGTTAGCTGTGGTTGGCTAGGGTCAATAACCCTATCAACTCCAGGGGGGAGAACATAGTTTACGGGGGTACGCTTGTTGTTCTCTTCAATGTTTACTACAGAAACCTCAAGATTTCCTTCGGGCATATCGGTTGTGGGCATGCCTTCTTGCCCCTGAATAAGGGAGCGATTGTATCTTCGCCATTCTCCACGAACAAGTTCAAGGGTTGCAAACCTTAGGATGATGGTATCGGAAAAATCCTTTAGAAACATCCTTATAAAACGAATCGATTTAAAATCCTGTATTCCTCCGTAGACTCCTTCGTACTCGTTTATGGGAATCTTAAACTGGTACCAGTTAACGTCAAAAGGTTTATCGTTGGCAAATTTTCCTTTGTAGTTAACCTTATCGGTTATAAAGTTACTACCAACCTCAAAGTCTTGTGGCCTAAGCGATATGCGATACTGGTAGTACATCTCATCCTCGTTCAGGTTTGAATCATCGTTAATATCTTCGCCATCGGGTATGCTTGTGATTGAGTTTGTGTATGGCTCAATAATCCCGTCGGGTGTAGGCTGCCCCTCGGGGGTTGAGTTTCCCTCAGGCATGTTAAACCGTTTATACCTATCGAGGATTCCTGTTTCGTTCGAATCGTAAATAGTCGATTGGTAGTACCTAAAGTTATCGTTCGATGGGTCCTTAAGAGCATCAATATAAACCTGCGATGTTTCACCAAACTTGAGTTTCAGTGCCTCTAGGTAATCTTCAAAGAATAGCTGTTCATCAACATCGCGTAATCCATCAAGCCCCACATCCTGAAAGCGGCGCGTGTTGGCATCGGTATTGAACACGTTAGAAAGCGATAGTACTGTGGGAACCCTACCCCATGCAGTAGTCTCTATATTAGTAACTTCCTCTGAAATAGGCAGTCCGCTTTCGAATGCTCTTTTACCGTCCTTTAGAATATCTTCCGATATTTCGCCAAGGTTGATGTAAAAATCACCACCGGTGTGAAGCGAGTCGTGAACAAAAGGATCCATTAACCAAAACTCTATGTACTCGGTATTTGCAGCCTCAAAGTCGGGTGAGGGTATGGGACGAGTGATACCAGCCCACATATTATTTGGATTTTCAAAGAAACCATCCTCGTTAATATTGTTTGTATTATAGTTGTACGGACCCCTTTCATTGGGGTAGTATGCCAGATTTAGTATGGCCATATTGGTTGGCATCCCCTGCGGTGTATTCCGGTTTGGAAAGATTTCGCGTTCGTATATCTCCCTAACAAAATGATTGCTTTGGGTATTTTTATCTTTACGGATGTGGTCAGGGGTTAGTGAATTATTGCGTAAAAACAGCGGGTCAATGGTGTACCATGCCATTAGTGCCCTATCGAAACCGTATTTAAGATCATTTGACAGATGTGCATTGGGAAACGAACTTGGTTGATGTTGTGGAACGCTGGCTATTGACCATGCATACTCTGAGCGTATATCGATGGATGATTTGCTTCCCTCAAAATCGTCGATGTAAACCGTGCCATCTTTGCCAACTGCCCTTGAATGGCCTGGAATAAATTGGGCAAATTCAGCATCGAAAGTAATGGTCGATTTCTCTTTCGTCTCTATAAAGGGTAAAAAGTCTACAGCTTTGGTCAAAAAGCCCGACTCGGTTTGGTATGAGGTGTTTAATCCCCATATGGTATTACTAACGGCCTCGTTGCCATAGTTAACTTTCTGGGTTAAAGGGCGTTCGGTTAGGTTCAGAACGGTAGCGCCTATGTTGAAATTGTCGGAGAATTTATAGTCGAAGTGTGAACCTACCAGCGTTTTAGACTGGAGGTTGAACATGTCCTGACTTTCAAGCGATATCTGTATTGGAGTATTCGACTCCATATATGCAGGGTTTATAATCTTAACCGATCCCATGATATAGTCCACAGTATAGTCGCTACCCTCAATAAGTTTAACGCCTCCAGCGGTAACTACAACAGATCCTCGAGGTACGTTAACTGCATTTAGCGGTATCTCTGAACTTGATGAGGATTGGTAAGTTCCGGTTATGCTAAACTTGTTTTTTTCGGCATTCTGTCGGGCCTTGGTTTGTGTTGAGTCGTATAGTTCTTGGTACACGTACCGTTCAACCAAATCGGGGTCACCAATTTTTTTAGCCAAATCCTTACCAAATGGTTCTAGTACTGGAAAAATTACCCTGCCGTTGGCCGAGTTGATAGTGATGCCCTCAATAAAGTCGAACATACCATCGGAACCAGGGTCGAGATTTGAGTTTAGGTTATCGAGATTTAGAACGGCAAGTAGAGGTTCGTTGGCAATATTCCCCTCGGGAAGATAGTTGATTGAAGTACCCGTTTGGTCGTTTTGATAAAGAATATTGAGGTTAAAATCAGTTTTATTTATCTGGTAGGTGTTCATGGAGTAGATGTTTTTCATCATCAAATTCCATGTTGGGAGTCGTGGCGACAGGTTAGTTCCTTTTAATAGTTTTACGATTAATGCACTGGGGGATGTTATTCCATCGGTTGAGAACTCACCCACTTTGTAGGTCTTCCCACCCATGGTGTACTCGTAGGCTACGGCAAGAATCTCATCGCCATTTAGAGAGGTGTTTATTGAAATATATCCCAGTTGTGCGTTTAGCGTGTATTCTGACTGGCTTAGTTTCCGGGCGTTGCCTAGTTTCGCATAATCAACCCCTCCGTTAAAGTTTGCTAGTCCAGAAAGTATTTGTGTTGCATCAGAAATATTCCTAATTCCACTGTAAACATTGGTCATCTTTTCGTATAAATCGTTTACCTGGTTGCCAGGGCTTTGGTTAAACCCTCCAATTTGCTGAGAGAAATTGTTAGTTGAGTAGATGTTTTGCTGGTTTTCACCTAGGTCGTGAAAGGCAATCATATCCCTTGTCTCCTCAAAGTTGTTTCGCTTATTGGTCATCCATACCTCAATACGGGTAATATTAACTCCACTATTTACTATGGGCAGGTTTTGCAACGATTGGTTGTACGTATCGCGGAAGTAGTGCGACAGGAAAAAGTGTTTATTTGCTTCGTATTCGTCGGCCTGTATATCAAATTCTTTGCTTTGCGCACCGCCACTAACCTCCATTACTTGGCTTTGGCTATTCTGTTTAGAGAAGATGCTGGTTACAGTTAACCGTCCGAACCTGAGTTGAGTTTTTAAGCCAAAAAGACTATGGCTCCCAGTTATCAGAGAGCCTGGTAGGGGCATCGATACGTTACCGGCTTCAATTTTCTGGATTATCTCATCCTCAAAACCAGTATATTCTAGTTTTACGTTGTTCTCAAAATCAAAGGTAGCCTCGGTGTTGTAGCTCACCTCCATGCGTAACTTCTCGCCCACAGTACCGTTAACGTTCATCTGTATTTTCGACTGAAAGTCGAAGGTGGTGTTTTTTCTTAAATCTTCGGCTATTTGGTAGTTCTTG
The DNA here is from genome assembly GCA_028680705.1 of Bacteroidales bacterium. GTDB lineage: Bacteria > Bacteroidota > Bacteroidia > Bacteroidales > Tenuifilaceae > Perlabentimonas. The sequence goes on along the minus strand of JAQUJY010000021.1, from coordinate 3,487 downwards.
GTGTTTGAACTAGTGATACCAAAAACTAGTTCTGCCGATCCCTGCGGTATAATCTCAATAACATTGCTTCCAAAAATACGATCGAAAGTCTCGCCTCCAACCTGTAATCTAGGTAAGATACCTGAACCCCGTGAACTAGTTTCGCCTTTTTGCTTTTGTTGCCAGTAGTTGCGCATAGATTGCTCAAACTGAAACTGACGGTATTCATTTTCGCTCATCACCCTTGGGGTACGGATGTTAACGTTTCCTACTTTATAGTAAATTGTATATTGCTTTGTTTTTGGATCGTACTCTACTTCGGTGGTGATGTTCTGCGGCGTTGACATAAAAAGGGGAGAACTGTTCTGCAAGTCCTCGTCGCTTGGTATTGGATACTGGAGTGTGGTTGTGTCAGGAGCGGGGGCAAGGATATTGGAATAAACAGCAATATTGCCTGTTGTAAAACTACTAGCCTTTACTGGAGCAGCGAAAAGCAATAGCAGACCAAGAGGAATAATCGGAAGGCTTAATAAACCTTTTATGATTGAACTTTCAGTGTATCTCAAGGTGAAAACATTAAATATATTATGGTGCTACAGCCCTTTTAGCGCGTTTTTAACAATCCCTTCAACAGTTTGGTTAGGATTATTCTTCAGAATTTTGCCAATGAGCTTTTCGGCAGCACTCTTAGAAAAACCTAACATAACTAATGCAGATAACGCTTCCTCTCGGATGGTATTGTTTGAGGTGGCAAAAATATCTTGACCGATGCTCCCTTTTGCAATTTTATCTTTTAGGTCGATTACAATGCGCTGTGCTGTTTTTAGCCCAATACCCTTAATTTGCTGAAGCATTTTAATATCGCCTTGGGCAATTGCCTGTATTATTTCGGCAGGTGAAAACGACGAAAGAATAACGCGTGCAGTGTTTGCGCCTATACCCGATACGGTTATTAAATTTCGGAAAAGTTCGCGCTCCTCTTTACTCGAAAAGCCGTAAAGCAAATGCGCATCATCTCTTACCACAAGGTGAAGGTAAAGCATTGTTTGGCTTTTCCCCTCGAGGAGTGCGAATGTATTAAGTGATATATTTATTTGATACCCTATACCTGCAGTTTCAATAACTACATAAGCAGGGGTAAGGTCTGATACATTTCCACTAATAAACTCGTACATGGTTTTAAGTTTTATGGGTTACTCTTGTTTCGAAACCTTAAGTGGATTCTTGGTTAGATTGGCATAGGTTTGCCTATTTTTGAAAATATCGAGGGCTAAGAATAGCGCATTCCGAAACGAGGTCTCTGATGCTTCACCCTGACCAGTTATTCCGTACGCAGTACCGTGTGCAGGCGATGTTCTTACAATGGGAAGGCCAGCTGTAAAGTTAACTCCGCTTTCGAATGAGAGTGCTTTAAATGGTATTAACCCTTGGTCGTGGTACATCGCCAGAATGGCATCGAAGCTCATAAAGCCTTCCGAACCAAAAAAACCATCGGATGAGTATGGCCCAAGTGCAAGTATATCTTCTTCATTTGCCTTATTAATGGCAGGGATTATGGTCTCTTGCTCCTCTTTACCCAAAACTCCTCCATCTCCGGCATGGGGGTTAAGCCCCAGAACAGCAATGCGTGGCTTTCTAATACCAAAATCTTTAATAAGGCTATTGTTCAGTATCCTAAGCTTTTTTACAATAAGCTCCTGGCTAATGCTTTTGGATACCTCTGATATTGGGATATGACCTGTTACCACACCAACCCGCATGAGGTCGCTTACCAATAGCATAAGCACTTCGCTTGAGTTGAAAGAACTAGCTAAAAATTCTGTGTGTCCTGGGAATTGGAAAGTATCCGATTTAACATTTTGCTTGTTAATTGGCGACGTAATTAAAACATCAATCTTATTATTTTTCAGGTCGGCTACAGCCGCTTCTAGAGATCTAATTGAACCCTCACCGCCAATCTCAGTGCTTTTGCCCAGTTCCACACGAACGTCGTCGTCCATGCAATTTATTATGTTCGATCGTTTTGAGTTTACTTCGCCAATATCCTTAATCTGATTAAAGGTAAAATTTCTAAAGTTAATGGCTTTACGGTGGTATGCAGCTACTTTAGGTGAACCGTAAATTACGGGAATGCAAAGATCGTTAATTCTGCTATCCGAGAGGGTCTTAATAATAACCTCGTAGCCTATACCATTAATATCGCCTTGGGTTATACCTACAACAATTTTATTGTCGATCATATGCTATTGCAGTTTTATGTAGGGTCTAAGCCTACTGTTTTACTCGTTGTTTAACTGGCAAAGATAGTAAATTGACTTTAAGATTTAGGAGGTTACCCTAAAAGTTTGTTTGGTTTTGATTGGAGCTAGTGACAACGTTTTTCTACCTTTGTGCAATTATAGTAAATACGGCATGGAGATAAAAACCATATATTCAAAAGCCCTCAAAGGCCAGTTTTTAACCAACCAAGAGGGTACTTTTCTTTACCGCAATGCTCCTCTGGAGATTATGATGCTTATTGCGAATGAGCTCAGAAAAACCCATGTGCCCGGTAATAGGGTAACCTGGCAAATCGACAGGAACGTAAACATCACCAATGTATGCATTGCTGGATGCAAGTTTTGCAATTTTCATTGTGCTTTTAACAATGCCAGAGCATACATAACAACCCTTGACGAGTATAGAGTTAAGATTAACGAGATGTTGAGCATGGGGGGTGAGCAGCTGCTTTTGCAGGGAGGGCTCCATCCAAAGTTGGGTTTAGGGTTTTATAAAGATCTTTTTTCGGCATTAAAAAACGAATACCCTCAGGTAAAACTCCATGCCCTTGGTCCACCAGAAATTGCTCATATTGCTAAGCTAGAGAAGATGTCAACTGTGCAGGTGCTTAGAGAGTTACGTAATGCAGGCTTGGAGAGCTTGCCCGGTGGTGGAGCTGAGATATTGGTTGATAGGGTCAGAAAGAAACTTTCGCCTGGTAAACCAAGCGCCCAGCAGTGGTTCGATGTTATGGCAGAGGCCCAGCAAATGGGGATGCTAACAACAGCCACTATGATGTATGGACATATTGAAACTATCGAAGAACGAATTGAGCATCTTGTTAAAGTTCGCGATTTACAGAGTAAAAAAACAGATAATGCCATTGGTTTTTCGGCATTCATTTGCTGGCCATATCAGTCGAAAGGGACAAAGTTGGAGCAAATGGGCGTAACCTCATCCACATCAATAGATGAGCATATACGCATGGTAGCTATAAGCCGAATTATGCTGCCAAATATTAAGCACATACAGGCCTCGTGGTTAACTATGGGTATAAGCGCAGCGCAGCTGTGCCTAAATGCAGGAGCCGATGACATGGGCTCAATAATGATTGAGGAAAACGTGGTATCCTCAGCAGGCGCAACTAACTGGCTTGATGCCTACGGCATGCAAAAGGTTATTACTGATGCCGGTTTTGAGCCCCAACTCCGCAATCAGGGATATGAGCATATTGAGCTGCCTGGGGTTT
>JAQUJY010000106.1 GCA_028680705.1 Bacteroidales bacterium | reverse complement strand
CAACTCTCTAACTTTATACTGAAGGGCTTTCCAATTGCCAAAATAGTCAGTACTGCTCCAGCTGGTTACGGGCCAGCAATCGTTTAACTGCCAGTACAGAGAGCCCATACAGTATGGCTTTGCCCTGCGCTGCGCTTCAATGGCAAGTCCAATGCCTTTGGCCTGCACAAGCTGACTTAGGTAAATAAACTGCTCAACCGTTTCGGCGTAAAGCCCCTCGTTTTCGAGGTAAGCATCAATGGTTTGGTAGCCCGTGGGGTGTTTCTGGTGGCATTTTAGCGAAGGGGAAAAGAGATATTCTTCACTCTCATCCTGAAACTGCCGAATAGTAGCCAAGGTTGGCATTGCCTGCAACCCAAATTCGCTCATAAAGCGTGGCACTTTCTGTAGGTACATCTCAATTGGCTGAACGCCCCACCAAACGCCCCAGTAGTGGGCACTGCCGTGAGTCATACTTTTTTCGCGCCCCCACCCGTAAAGCGGCGAGGTGGAAAGGTAAAACCGTTGGGGGTCGAACTCCTCAACAACCTTAGACAGGATATTGTGGAAAATATTTTTGTAGCCATCCCAAATAGTGGTTGAGTCAGCTTTTGATAATTTATGTGATTTTTGCCAACCCCAGTTATGCCAAGCTTCATCAACCTCGTTGTTACCGCACCAAAGGGCAATATTTGAGTGTTTCCTAAGCCTTTTTACCTGATAAATTGCTTCCTGTTTCACATTCTCAGCAAACAGACTATCGGTTGGGTACATTGAGCAGGCAAACATAAAATCTTGCCAAACCAAAATTCCGTTACGGTTACATAGCTCGTAAAAAACATCATCCTCGTAAACTCCACCACCCCATACTCTTAGCATATTCATATTCGACTCCTTAGCGGTTTGTATTACCCTTTGGTAATCGGATTCGGTAACCTCGGGCACAAATGAGTGCTGTGGAATATAATTTGCCCCTTTCATATAAACGGGCGTGCCGTTTAGCTCAAAATAAAGGGCTTTGCCGTGCTCGTCATCCTTAAAAATGGTGCGTAAGGTTCGTAATCCTATCGGAATAGTTTGCGTTTGGCTATATCCGCTTTCGGTAATTAGCTCAACTTGCAGGTCGTAAATATGGGGTTCGCCTAAACCATTAGTCCACCATAACTTTGGATTTTTAATTGAAAAGTTAGTGTTGATATTATTGATGCCACCTAATAGACTAACCTGCTCCTGATGTAACTGTTTGCCAGTATTACTATCGGTAATTTTGATGATAGCATTTTCTATTACGCTCGATTCAACCTGACCGTTTAGCTCAAGGGTTGCTGCATTGTTTTCAATTTTTTTTGTGTTGATATAAAAATCTTTAGGCCGATGAGAGTCCCAAGCTTCAAGGTAAACAGGTTTATAAATTCCTGCAGTTACAAATCGCGGTCCCCAGTCCCACCCAAAATGGTAGGCTGCCTTGCGGGCAAACGCCCATTGTCCGTCGGGTAGGGGATAACCCAATGCAGAGGAGTCTCGCTTAATTTGCTCAACTGCGGGGGCAAACTCAACCTCAAGCGTATTATTGCCAACCAACAATTTATTAGTGCAATTTACCTCCCATTGGCGGTGCATATTGTTGGCGTGCAAAACCTTTTTGCCATTCAATAACACACTAGCATACGTATCTAATCCCTCGAAAACAAGGCGAATATTCTTTTTTGATAGCATTGCAGAATCAACATAAAACTGGGTTTTATAAATCCAGCTTCGCTCGCCAATCCATTGAAGTTTCTGCTCATTACATCCATAAAACGGATTGGGAATTACCCCGTTACCCTGTAGGTCGGTGTGAACAGTTCCCGGAACATTTGCTGGATAATATTCTGCCTCATTTTTATCTCTAAAAATCCAGTTGCTCGACAAATTGTACTGCTCAACTAAATTCGATTTTTCGGGTTTGCAAGAAATTATTAGACTGAAAAATACTAAGACAGTGATTAATCGCATATTACCTATTTATCATCAATCGCATTTAACGCGTAAGCATATGCACCAATGGCAACGGCCTTGCTGGTGCCAAGGTGTGTACGCCCAATGCCAATATTTTTATTGCAGTTGTACTTTACTTGCTTATTGGTTTTGGGAATGGTAATGGTTTTTTGCTCATTCTGAAAGAACAGCTTGCTATCCTCGGAATTTTCAAGGTCGAATGCCCTTACCGCTAGCCTATTAACATTTTTGCCGTTATAGGTTGATATTTTACCGTTTAGCTGCCCCATCATTGCAGGGGCAAAAAGTGGGTAAGCATTCGATAACCCTCCGCCAATTACAACATTACAATCAAGCAATGTAACAGCGTTGGCCAGCACATCACCCAAAACCTTGCCCAGTTGCTCAAAACTTGCTTTGGCGGCAATGGCATTGCCCTGTTTTTGTCCATTGGCAATATCAAAAATATCTTTGGGACTAAGGTTCTTATCGCTCTCGTTACCTGTATGCTGCGAGTAAACCCGCTGCACTGCACGTATGCTTATACTCTCCTCAGCAAAAACGCTTGGTTCCAGCGCATTACGTGTAACCCATATTTCGGCACCCGACGAGTTATCGCCAAGGTACAGCTGCCCATTGTGAACAATACCCGCACCAAAACCAGTACCCAAGGTAACACCCAGTAAATTTTTATATTTTTTTGAGATTCCACTAGTGGTTAACCGTCTATTTATTTCGGGAAGTATGCCTGCAATGGCTTCGCCGTAGGCAAACAAATCACCATCATTATTAATAAAAACGGGGATTTTATAGATATCCTCTAGCATTGGACCTAGCGCCACTCCTCCTTTAAAAGCAGGGAGGTTTCCTAAATCGCCAATTATTCCGTTTGGGTAATCGGCCGGGCCGGGAAAAGCGAAGCTTATGGCCACAGGTTTTTCTGATATCCCCTTTAAAAGTTCCGCAAAACCTTTAACTATGTTACCAAGGCATGTGTCTAAACTGTTACCGTGCGCAGGAAGAGTAATGGGTTTCACAATTTCCTCTCCGCCTTTTATGGCCGAAAACACAAGGTTAGTGCCACCAGCATCGAGGGTTAAAACTACCCGATTATCATTCTTCATATTTCTGAATACTTAGTTTACTAGCCTTTGAGAAGGCAAGGTATGAAACAAAAAGCAAGCCTACTAGAGGAACAATAAAACCACCTAGTACCGTTGTTATATCTGCAACATAGCCCATAATGGGCGGAATAAATGCACCGCCGGCAATGGCGGTTATCATTAAGCCCGAAATTTCGTTCGAGCGTTCGGGCATAGCATCAATGGTAATTGAGAAAATGAGCGGGAAAATATTGGCGAAGCCAAGTCCCGTAATAAATATCCCCACAATGGTAACAATTTGGTTATCTATAAAGATTAGCCCAATTCCAATAATTGATGCAACGACTGTTGCCCTAAAAAATGCTGATGGTTTGGCCCAGTTTAGTATAATTGACCCTATAAATCGACCAATGAGAATGGCAATAAAGAAAAACGCATTGCCTAACAAACCCCACGTCTTTAACTCAATACCATAGCGAGAGTTAAGCAGGATTGGTACTCCGGAACTTAGGCATATCTCAATTCCAACGTAAACAAATATGCCCAGCACCATAGCCAGAATAAACTTGTTATTTAGCAAAGAGAAACAACTCTTCATAGTGGCGGGCTCCTTGTCCAATTTCTCTTCTTTTATCTTTGTGAACCCAATTATTACAATGGTTAGCAATAGTGCCGATACGTAGATTGGAAAAAGGATTTTCCAGTCGGCACCGAACCATTTTGCAGCAGCAAAAGGTATAAGCGAGCCCGATAGCGAACCAATGGCCTTTATAAACTGTCCGAAACTTAGGTTACGGGCGTATTTGCCCGGTGCAGAAACATCGCGCATTATTGGGTTGCCAGCCACCTGCAGTATTGCCGCACCTGCGCCCAAAAGTAAGATTGTGAGCAAAAACAGGGCATAGCTGCTTAGTCCAAATAGTGGAATGGTAAGCCCAACCAGCGCAATTATCAGTCCAAGCATTAGTACAATCTTTTTCCCTTTTCTATCCTGATAAATTCCCATGGGGATTGATAAAATACCGAACATTATAAATCCCATAAATGCTATTAGCTGCGCTTCGAAATTGCTAAGGGCAAATTGCTCCTTGGCAAGACCTACAAATGGGCCAACAGCATCGCCAAAGCCCATTGCAAGGAATGCTAAATAAATAGGGAACGTTTTGTTGCGTTTCATATTCTATTGGGGTTTAGTTGATGATTCTCTAACTATTAAATTTACTGGTAGGCGAACAAAGCGTTCGCTTTTTGTTATCGTCTCGCCGTTTATTTGTCGTAAAAGTAGGTCGAATGCTCTTTCACCAATCTCCTCAACAGGCTGACTTACCGCACTTATTGAAGGTTGATTAAATCCAAAGTATAGCATATCGTCGAAGCCAATAAGGGCAATATCGTTGGGGATACTTATATTTAGCTTGCGTAGCGCTAACAGACAGTGCGATGTGAGGTTATTGTTTAGTGCAAAGATTGCCTTAGGCATATTACCCGATTCGTATAGTTCGGTAAGTTTCTGCTCTACTTCGTTTTCAATATTACTAAATGCTATTTTCAGATGCCACTCTGCTGGGATATTAATTTTCGCCTCGGCTAAGGTCGACAGAAACCCATTGGTACGTTCGGTAATGGTTGAAATATGCTCTGGGGTAATTGACAAGAGAGCAATATCTTTTAATCCTTGTTCAAAAAAATGCTGTGCAGCCATTTTTGCTCCCGCAGCATTATCAACGGTAACACAGGGCGAATCTGTGTTTTTAAAACACCTATCAATAAGTACGTGCGGAAAGTTAGCGCTACCGAATTGGCTAAACCTATCGGCATTCTGTTGCGACGATGAGATAATTAGGCCGTCAACCTTTCTGCTTTGCAGAAGCTTAATTCGATTAATCTCTTTCTCAATGCTTTCATCAGAGCTGCAAATAATTACGCTATAACCTTGCGCCCAGGCATAATCTTCAATTCTGCGAGCTATACGAGAGTAAAACTGGTTTGTTATATCGGAAACAATTAGCCCAATAGTTTTGGTTTTCCCAGTACGAAAACCCTGTGCAAGCACATTTGGGATATAGTTAAGCTCCTTTGCTTTGGCTAATACCTTTTTTTGGGTTTGCTGATTAATTCCATACTTATCGCCCTTTCCATTTAACACCAAAGAGACCAAGGTTTTTGAAACGCGCAGACTCTCCGCTATATCAGCTAATGAAATCTTTTTACTCACAATTATCTCCTTTTATTCTGATTTTACTCAACGGTTATTTCACTGGTAAACAGGAATGCAGGTTTTCCTTCGCCAGAATGGCCAATTGGGCAAGTTCCCAAATTTTTCAGCGTTACCCTAATAAACTGAACGTTGTCGGCGTGTTTTTCACATATGAATTTATATAGAATTTTCCCGCCTGCTGTGGGTGGTTCAGGGGATTGGTCTTGCCCTACTACAGTGTATTCGTCACCGTTGGTAGAAACTTCAAATATAACCTCCTGTGGAAAAAATATCCACGAAACAGTATTCTGCATCGCATCAACAGAGATACGTTCAATGTTTGTTGCCTTGCCTAGGTCAATGGTTGCCACCATATCGCTACCCAAAAAACCTTTCCAGTTGCCGTCGGTGTGACTTATGCTGCCCTCAACACCGTTTACCAGCGTAAGGTTGCTCTTGCCGTCGTACCTACTATGCGAGGGGTGCTGTAAAATTACGTTGGCAGCGAACGCTTTATGAAGATTGTACTGGTTTGCTCGAGCCTTACCCATTGGCTCGCCATTTTTGAAAGTTACCGCCTTTAGCGTAGTAGTTTCTTTTATGGTTATGGGCTTTCTGTAGATTTTTGAGTGTCTATCTGGTTCTTCACCGTTGAGTGTATATCTTATTTCAGAATTATGCGCCTCGGTGCTAAGCTCAAGGATTAGGTTGCGGTTTATTGAATCGATACTCGTTGTTACCGTAACCTGAAATGCGCTATGCGAGTAGTTTATGCCAAGTTTTTGGTAACGGGCGTACTGGTCGGTCATCCTTTCGCAGAAGCTGGGCCAATCCCTTTGTTCCTTTGCCGACCAAAGCACCTCCGATAGTGCGGCCAGGCGAGGAAATGCCATATATTCCACCTGTTGTGTGGTGGGCATATATTCGGTCCAATGATTTGCTTGTGCCCCCAGTATCAACTCGCTTTGCTCGGGGGTTAACCCTTCGGGTATTGGCTCATACTCGTACACCTTTTTAAGCGGGGTAAAACCGCCAATGGCCAATGGCTCAAGCGCTGGGTCGCCTTGGTAATGGTCGAAGTAGCAATGGCTCCCCGGCGACATAATTGCCGTGTTGCCCTGCTTGGCTGCCGCAATTCCGCCCTCATCGCCACGCCACGACATTACCGTAGCGTTGGGTGCTAGTCCACCATCGAGTATCTCGTCCCAGCCTACTAAAATTCTGTTATGTTCATTTAAAAAGGCTTCAATTCTATGGATGAAGTAGCTCTGAAGTTCGGCTTCATCTTTTAAACCCTCTTTCTTTATTCGCTTTTGGCATTTGGGGCATTTCTTCCAGTTGGTTTTATCGGCCTCATCGCCGCCAATGTGGATATATTTTGAAGGGAATAAATCCATTACCTCGGTAAGCACATCCTCAATAAAATCGAAAACCTTATCGTTACCTGCACAAAAAATATGGGTAATGGGCCAAACGCCGCCTGGGGGCGTTCCTAAGTCTTCGCCCGTGCACGACAGTTCAGGATAGGCTGCCAATGCCGCCATAGCGTGGGCAGGCATCTCAATTTCGGGCATCACGGTTATATTGCGCTGCGCTGCGTATGTCACAACCTCGCGCACCTGCTCCTGAGTATAAAATCCGCCATACGTGGCATTCTCGGGGTCTTTAACCAGCGGTCTATCGTTCCAATGCCTATCCTCCATATCAACTCGCCACGCACCAATTTCCGTAAGCTTTGGATACTTCTTAATTTCCAAACGCCAGCCTTGGTCGTCGGTTAGGTGCCAATGGAAGCGGTTTAGCTTGTGCATTGCCATATAGTCGATGGTCTTATAAATAAAATCGATTGGCATAAAGTGTCGTACCACATCTAGGTGCATTCCCCTGTGGGCAAACCTTGGATAATCGGTAATAGTAATGCAGGCAACCTTGCCATTTTTGGCCGTGCTAATAAGCTGGTAGAGGGTTTGTATGCCGTAATGCACGCCTGCTGGCGTATTTGCTGTTATTTCAATATTATCATTGGTGATTATTAGGCTGTAACCCTCCTGGTTAGTAGTTTCAATCTCCCCAATTTTAAGGATAATGGTATTTTGTTTCGTAAATTCATCAGATTGCTTAGCCTCTACTGCATAACCAAGGTAAGGTTCCCATAGCGATGCTGCATAACCAGCTATAAACTCTAACTGGGTATCGGCAAAGACTATTTGTGTGGTTGGCGTAAAAGTGAAGTTGCCCTTTTGAACTTCAACCTTTACGGGTTGCGGAATAACGCTAATTTGCTGGTTGCTTTTTGCACATCCGCTAAGAATAAGCGTAGCAATAGCACCAATGCTAAGAATTCTTTTAAAACTCATTTTGCAGTATTTTAGGGTTTGTTGATTATTCTATAACTATCAATCTAAATCGATTTACCCTGCAATATATAAATAAGTTTTGAAAGGTTTTTGAAAATATTGAATTGGTTTTAAATTCTGCCCCGCTATTGGACGAGCCACCTAACGTCGGTAAATTTTGCTAAGCTGCAGGTTTGCGCGGTAGCGGAACCGAGCAGCACTCACAAAACGCATCGACTGCCCCAAAAAGAATTTCGTATGCACGATATACAAGCAATGCACATTGCTTATTCACCATGCATCTTACAATATCAACAGGGTTTCTACCTTCTTTTCCTTTTCTAGAATGTTATAACCTTATCACTATCGGTAACCCAATCGGCCAATTCGCCCATGGTTGATTTTGCTGCACCCTCGAAATAAGGATGGTTTTTATAGATACCACAACGCGCCATACATGTTCCGCAAACTTTTACAGAAACGTTATTGGCAATTAAATCCCTTAACATTTGAGATAAATCCTGGTCGTAACCCTCTGGTGGTTTACAAACATCCCTTGCCAAATCAACGGAATCATTCATTAGAAAAATCCTGACTTCTTGCCCGTTTTTCCTTAGCGTTTCGGCAAGCCTCAATCCGTTCCATGTTACATCGGTATTATCGTATGGTTCACGATTAAAAATAATTAGTGTTTTCATGTGTCTGTTTTTAGTTTTTAATGATACACCTGCCGGCAGGCAGGGATGGAACATCCATGGAGTAGTCATTCTCCTGTGTATTAACGTCGTTAACATGAATGTTTCATCTACCTATAATATTGTTAGCGGATGGCGGTATGTTTTTGCGCCCTGCCGCACAAAGCAACGTATTTACCCCACGTTAAAAAGTCAAATTAAAACTAATAGTAACCTAATCAGCCGAAAAGTGGGGCGTAAAATATACCGCTTGTTACCGTGTCGTTTTTATTCTTTTACATCAGAATCTGCTCTCCGTTTTTATTGAACCATAAATCGTGGCCGTTTTGCTTTACTTTGATATTTTTCCTTGCAAATCCAATCTCATCATAGATACACTCTATTAGTTCCTTTCCGTCAAGACTGTACAGACCAAATTTATTGTTTTTTCTTGTAATTATATATTTACCATCATAAATCAGTGTTTGGAACTTACAAGGAACAATTTTATTTCCCTTGTAGTCAAACATTCCTTTTTTGTTGTCAATTACTGCTTCAATATATTTATTTTGAAAATTAATTTCGTCGTAAATACAAGGAATTATAATTTCTTCTTTCATATTACGAAGTCCAACTTGTTCTCCATTGGTTTCATAAAGCACATTTTTAAATATTTTTCCCGATTGGATTTTGGTTAATTTGGCCTGAGCAAAAGATGTGGTGCTTAAACATACTATAACCAAGAAAATTAAATTCTTCATAATTATTTTTTTAAAAAAGGTTATTAACCTCTTTATTTATTGCGCTAACTTCTTGAATTCAGGCTTCTGATTTCAACTGCACAGTAACTGTATTGTATCTATATTGTTTTGTAATTGCCGATAGCACTGCTACCGCACAAACGTTCTTTACAAATATAGTAACTTTAACAGTTTTGATGGCACACAAATAGACTCGTGTAGCAATGTGCGGACAGGTTGTGCAGATAAAACTGGCTATAAAACAATAAATGTTGTTAAATTTGACTCACACAAAAGTAGGCAACATACGGTTTACTGCGAAAGGGAACCTTATGGTCATTTACACCCTATCTCGCAGAGATAGTTTAACTAACTTTCCATAATTATTTAGATAAACAAGAGG
>JAQUJY010000105.1 GCA_028680705.1 Bacteroidales bacterium | reverse complement strand
AAAAACTAATCCCTCGTAAACACTAAATCCCAACAAGACTCAATGAGGAAATGTAAAAACGTGCAAAAAGCAGCTATAAAGCCAATAAATGTATTTTAAAGTATATTTCAATGCTAAGGTTAACATATGCCATTAACCTTATCGGGTTATACAACCAGTTAACATATGGTTTGCTTTTGATTTTAACCCAAAAAAGAGTACTTTTGCAATATATTCCTTATTTTGGGTAGTTGTTTCCTCCCCCTTGCAGTAAGTGGTTAATACCGAGAAATTCTCCTCAATAAGCTAACAACTTTTGTAAAGGAATTGAAAATCAAAATATTAAATGTGCGCCTAGCAATATAAAAGATTCATAATGATATATATACCAGAAAAAATAGCGCTCTCAGCCAGATCGTTAACCCTTCTTCGTAAGCTATTCAGAGAGAATCCAAGACTCGATGAGATCTACACGCAATCGGCAAGCCTCGATGAGGCTAAAGAAAAAGTTCGCGAGTGGGCACTGGAGATTCTTAACGAAAATGCGGAAGCCGTTAGCTACTACAAGGGTGAGAAAAGTGGGCGGAATAGTTTTGATAAGCTACGCTGGCAGGATTTTGCCGCCATCCGTATACTTGACTACCTCGACCACTCTGGCCGTAAATTCTCTAACCCATACCGTGATGGCATTGAGTCATTAAATGTTCCGTTCCAGTTACTATGGCTAGGTAAAAAGAAAGGATTGGGGGGTGCTAAACCCCTGTTTTTTCAGGATATGATTCACCTCTTCCGTCAGCTAAACAACCAACTTCCCCAATATGTTCCAACCAAAGAGCAGGTTGAGGAATGGATGGAGCGCTGGCACGACGGACTTGACCCAAATGTTGTTAGAGTAAGGGAAAAGAACAAAGAGCGCATGATCCGCATTCTGATGAAAAACATAAAAAGCTGCGAGATTGGCGATACTCGCTACTGCTTTGAGGAAGGTATGACCGATGATCAAAAAGCTGGAAAGATGCGCGAATGGTGGAACGACTACCGTTTCCACCTACGCTTTGCTGTACGGTCGCCAAAACTGCTCAACGAGCTGCTGGACTACTCACTCGATCTGGATACACAGAAACTTCTCCAAAAAGCCGAAAAGAAGGGAATTCCCTTCTTTATAAACCCCTACTACCTCTCACTGCTAAACGCACGCACTGATGATTTTACAGCCGGTTCCGATTTGGCAATCCGCCATTACGTTATCTATAGCAAACCGCTTATCGATCAGTTTGGCAACATCCAAGCATGGGAAAAAGAGGATAAGGTTGAGCCTGGCAAACCAAATGCAGCGGGATGGCTTCTACCCTCGCACAATAGTGTACACCGTCGTTACCCCGAAGTGGCAATCCTTATACCCAATACTATGGGACGCGCATGTGGCGGGCTATGCGTATCGTGCCAGCGCATGTACGATTTTCAGCGGGGCAACCTAAACTTCAACCTCGATAAGCTGAAACCCAATGAAACGTGGGACGATAAACTAGGGCGTTTGCTCAAATACTGGGAGGAAGATACGCAGCTACGCGATATCTTAATCACCGGAGGCGATGCGCTAATGAGCCAAAACAAATCGCTTAAAAAGATACTGGATGCTGTACTCGATATGGCTATCCGCAAGATAGAGGCAAACAAAAAAAGACCCGATGGTGAGAAACATGCCGAGATTCAGCGCATACGCCTTGGCACTCGACTGCTGGCATACTTGCCTCAGCGCATTACTGGAGAACTAATCCAATTACTTGGCGATTTTAAGCAAAGAGCCTCAAAGTATGGGGTAAAGCAGTTCGTTATACAAACGCACTTCGAGTCGCCCATGGAGGTTACACCCGAATCGGCAGTGGCAGTGGAAAGACTCGTTTCAATTGGGTGGACTGTTACCAATCAGCTGGTATTTACATCGGCCGCATCGCGCCGAGGCCATACCGCTAAGCTCCGTAAGGTACTTAACGATATTGGGGTAATCTCCTACTACACCTTTTCGGTTAAAGGTTTTCTGGAGAATACATTTAACTACGCCACCAATGCTCGCGCTGTGCAAGAGCAGATTGAGGAAAAATCAATTGGCCATATCCCATCGGAGTTTACGGAAGAGATTAAGCAGTTTCCGCTTAACGCAGAGCGAATGGTTGACAACCTTAAGCAGCTAAGAGAAAAGGCCAATATTCCGTTTCTTGCCACCGACAGAAACGTGATAAACCTTCCTGGCGTTGGAAAAAGCCTTACCTTTCGCACTATTGGAATAACCCGTTGGGGGCGTCGTATTTTAGAGTTTGATTACGACCACACCCGCTGGCATAGCCCAATTATTGATAAGATTGGCAAAGTGGTGATAATCGAATCGAAACCCATTGGAGAGTACATGAACCAGCTAGTAGATATGGGCGAGGATATAATGGAGTACAAAAGTGTTTGGGGCTACTCCATTGGTGAAACAGAACACTGTACCTCAATCTTCGAATATCCACCGTATAAGTTTAAAACTACAGAGGAGCTAACAAACCTTGAGATATAGAGACTTTTATCTATCTAAAATTGCATGCAACCAATCCGAAACAAGCACCTAAAGATGCTTGCGCAGATTTCACAAACAAGTTGTTAGTTTAAACATTAGATAAAAGCCAATGGCAAACCCTAGCTTTTCTGCCCGCTGCAAACAATTAATTTTGGTTACCATATTTGCTTGTCTGCATGCTATAACCACACATGCTCAGCCATCAGTTACATCTGGCTTGCTCCCAAAACTAAGCCTATCGTATAGCCTACCCAAGGGGTATAAATTAGATAATAGCATTGAATCGAGGCAGAAACTCTATGGCAAAAATCCGTTTGCCCAAGGAAACTTTGCCTATGCATATGTGCTAACCGATTTTAATACCAGTTTATCAAAATCCATTGGTAACAAGCGTAGCATTGGTGTTGGTTACACGCTAAGAATTAGCGATGTTGGGATTTACCATAGAGCCTTGCAGCAATTTACATGGACAAAAATTTACAAAAACAGTAGTCTTGTCAATCGCTTTGCCTCCGACCAAACATTCGGCCCCAAAAATAGCGTTCAACTTAGGTTGCGATACAGAGCTTTATTTAAGATACCGCTCTCGGATAAAAACGCCAACTCCAATGGGTTTTACCTCAAACTTGGCAATGAGTATCTCGGTATTATCAATAGTGATAAAGACAGCGATATTGAAATTAGGCTTATTCCGCTATTGGGTTACAAGATTAACCAAAAAGCGGCAATTGAATTTGGGCTTGATGGCAGGATTAACAAAATCTTTGAAAAGAATTCTTCGCTAAGTATTTGGGTAAATTTAGGTTTCTATGCCTCATTTGGCAGCTAATGCATGGTATAGACTTTAACTGCTATAAATTATACCCTTTATACTCAACCTATTTCAGAAAATAACTCAACCAAGGGTTTCTCCTAACCTAACACAGTGCATTGTAAGGCAAAAAATCTGGAGAAAACCATTGGTCAAATTCTTTTCCTATTTCTGCTGAAAAAGGTGTACATCCTGCTGTGGGAAAGGAATAGAGATTCCTTTAGCATCGAATTCGTTCTTAACCGCCTCATTCATCTTAAAGAAAACACTCCAGTAGTCAGGAGAATTTACCCAAGCTCTTACCGTAAGGTTTACAGAACTATCGCCAAGTGAAGCTACAGCAACAAACGGCACAGGATCCTTTAGCACTCTTTCATCAGCTGAAACTACGTCGATTACCGTTTGCTTTACCTTGTCAATATCCTCGGAGTAGGCTACTGCAAAATCCCAGTTAACCCTACGGATAGGTTCGGCTGAGTAGTTTATCATTGAACCAGCACTTAATCCACCATTAGGAATAATTATCCGCTTTTTATCGGGCGTATTGAGAACGGTATGAAAAATCTGAATCTCCATAACTGTACCCGCAAATCCCTGCGCCTCAATGTAATCGTCAACCTTAAAGGGCTTTAGAATTAACAGCATAACTCCTCCTGCAAAATTTTGTAATGTACCCGACAGAGCCATACCAAAAGCCACACCTGCAGCACCCAGCAATGCAATAAACGAGGTCATCTGCACGCCAATCATGGTAACAACGCTTATTGCCAATAGCACTTTTAGCGTAATACCAACCAGCTGGACAAGGAATGTTTGAAGCGTTTTATCAAACTCGCGCTTCTCAAAAATGCGCTTCATCATCCGAACTAAACGCCCTATTAGCCAGTAACCAACAATTAGGGTAACCACAACAAGCACAAGTTTACCGCCATAGGTTAAAGCAAAATTCAGCAACCATTCGGTTGAAGGGATAAGGGATGTAAGATTTTCCATTTTAGTAAAATTTTTAGATTCAAAAAAAACAAATGCTAATGTAGTAAAAAACGGGTCATTAGTCCAAAAAAAAGAACAGCCATACCTCCTATATTTTCTTAAAATTTATTGCAAAAAAGGGGCTATCCATAAAATTAACTCTGGATAGCCCCTTTTGATTATTTGCTATAGTATCTCTACAATAATCCCCGTTGCCTTAGCAAAGCCTCAGGATTTGGTTCGGCACCACGAAACTCTCTATAAAGTTCAGCGGGATCCACAGTAGCTCCTTTTTCGAGCAAGGTACGGAATCGACTAGCCGTTTCGGGATCAAAAATATTACCAGTCTCCTTAAATGCCTCATAGGCATCTGCATCGAGCTGACCCGACCAAATATAGCTGTAGTAACCGCTACTATATCCACCGCTAAAAATATGCTGGAAATAGGTGCTGCGGTAACGTGGGATAATCTCATCAATTAATCCAATCTTATCCATTGCATCCTTTTCAAAAGCAATTGCATCCAACTCGTTAATCTGCTTAACGGTATGATAATTCATATCGAGAATGGCTGCAGCTAAAAACTCAGTGGTTGCAAACCCTTGGTTAAAAGTGCCACTGGCCTTCATCTTTTCAACCAACTCAGTGGGAATTACCTCCCCTGTTTGGTAATGGAAAGCGTACATCCCTAAAAACTCAGGATCGGTACTCCAATTCTCCATAATCTGCGATGGCAGCTCAACAAAATCGCGCGATACGTTTGTTCCGGCAAGCCTTGGATAGGTAGAATTTGCCAATAATCCGTGAAGTGCATGGCCAAACTCATGGAAAAAGGTTTGTGCCTCGTCAAGCGAAAGTAGTGCAGGCTTATCGGCAGTAGGACGGGTAAAGTTGGTTACAATAGTGATAACCGGTGGCACAAAATTACCATCAGGGGTAACATGCTGTCCTCTGTACTCGGTCATCCAAGCACCACTAATCTTGCTCTCGCGGGGATAAAAATCCATGTAAAGAATTCCAATATGGCTACCATCTGCCTCTTTCACTTCGTACGCCACAACATCTGGGTGATAAATGGGGATATTGGTTAGCTTCTCAAACTGTAGTCCATAAAGTTTCTGAGATAGTAAGAAGATTCCCTTTTTCACTCCTTCCAATGAAAAGTATGGTTTTAGAGCGTTCTGATCCAAATCGTACTTTTGCTCACGAACCTTTTCGGCATAATACGACCAGTCCCAAGGCTCAAGACGAAATTTGCCGCCTTCGTCATCAATCATTTTTTGAATATCGTAAGCTTCAGTTTTAGCACGCTTAATTGCAGGCTCCCATAGGCTAGCCAAAAAACCATTAACAGTTTCAGGGTTTTTAGCCATATTATCCTCAAGGATATAATGCGAATGAGTTGGGTAGCCTAACAGCTGGGCTCTCTCAAGACGCAATGGTACAATCTGGGTAATAATCTCTTTATTATCTTTATCGTCACCGTTGTTCCCCTTCAGGGAATTAGCACGGAAAATTTTCTCGCGAAGTTCTCTATTCTCTGCATATTCTAAAAAAGGAATCAAACTTGGGTTATGTAGTGTGAATACCCACTTGTCCTCTAACCCTGCATCTTTGGCAACCTCAGCCGCAGCTTGTTTAACGCTTTCGGGGAGTCCAGCCAAATCAGCTTCGTCTTCAACAACCATTTGATAACTATTGGTTTCGGCAAGTACATTATTGCCAAACTTAACGGTTAACATGGCAAGAGCCTCGTTAATTTCACGAAAACGAGCTTGCTTATCCTCAGGGAGATTGGCACCACCCTTAACAAAACCGTTGTAAACCTTTCTGAGCAACATTTGCTGTTCGGGATTCAGCTCCAACTCTTCCTTACTGTCATAAACGGCTTTAACCCGTTTAAATAGTTCAGGGTCAAGACTAATATCATCGCCATGGCTGCTTAGCATAGAAGCGAATTTCTGAGCCAACTCCTGCATTTGAGGATTGGTGTTGGCTGATGTTAGAGGATAGAATACACTTGCAACCTCTGACAGCAAACCACCGCTATACTCCAAAGCTTCAATTGTATTTTCAAAGGTGGGTTCCTCTGTAGAATTTACGATCTTATCAATAGCTTGCTTCTGCTGCTTCATTGCCTCAATAAAAGCGGGCTCATAATGCTCAACTTTTATCTTATCAAAAGGCGGAACATTAAACGGAGTGTTGTAGTCGGTTAACAAAGGGTTCTTCTCTTTACACGAGAAAACACCTAGTAACACCCCTGCGGATAGCGTTAACATAAGTAGTTTTTTCATTTTTTATGATTGTTTAATTGTTAGTGATCTTATCTGCATTGACTAAAAATAAATAACCTTGCAAGTTATAAAAAAATGGTGAGCCTCAAAGCTTTTGCATCGTGTTACGATCCGCAAAAGCATTTTCCACTACATGCATAATATTAGTATCTGCACATGATGTTTGCACAAAATGCGCTAAGTACTCAATGTTTTTTGATGTGCTATGAATTGGAGCCCAGGTTAAGCCCTTTAGGTGCAAACCGAACTGACGGGCAGCTTCTACAACATTCTCAATGCCCATTTTGTGCGCTTTGGCATTACGAACAATTCCTCCCTTGCTCACTTGCTCTCTACCCACCTCAAACTGGGGCTTTATAAGTGCAACCACACTTCCCTGGGGTAAAAGCAAATCGGTAAAATAGGCCATAACCTTGGTAAGGGAGATAAATGACAAGTCGGTTACCAGCAAATGAAACTTGTTTGGCGAAAGTTTTCCCCTATCAATATCCTTAATGCTTATCCCCTCCATTGAGGTTACCTTTGGGTTTTCTCTTAGCATTTCAGCAAGTTGATTTGTGCCAACATCAACTGCACATACCCTTGCCGCACCGTGCTGCAGAGCGCAATCTGTAAACCCACCGGTTGATGCGCCAATATCAATAACATCTAATCCGCTACAGTTGATGCCAAAAACGGAGAGCGCCTTTTCGAGTTTAAGCCCACCTCGGCTAACATACGGTATGGCATTCTCGTGCATTAACGAAACAGTATCGGTTTGCACTATCTGCTGTGAAGGCTTTAGGGCAATATTACCATTTACCAGCACATTGCCTTTGCTTATGTTGAACTTGGCCTGCTCGCGCGATGAAAAATGTTGATTCTCTACCAGGTAAACATCTAGACGCATCTGTATATTCTTTTTACAAAAGTAATGGATTTATTCCGATTCAATTTTTAAAATTGATGCTATTTTTGTGCCATGACAGAGAATAAACTAGCTCACATCAACACAAATGATGGTACATCAACCCTATACTCAAGTAAGTATAAGGCTCATTACCACTCGCTGTTTGGCTCATTTACAGAGTCAAAGCATATTTTTATTGATGCTGGGCTTGCCCACGTAAACGAGCAAGAGATTAGCATCCTAGAAATTGGATTGGGAACAGGGCTAAACGCTGCGCTTACAGCGCAATGGGCTAATGCTAACAGCAAAAGGGTTAACTATCACGCCATTGAGTTACACCCACTAAGCCCCGAGCATATTAAACAGCTTAACTATAAAGAACTTCTAGATGGCGATGCTTCTGCTTTCTGGGAACAGATTTGCAATGCAAGTTGGGAAAGTGAGCAGCCAATTGGGGAACATTTTTGCCTGCTAAAGCAAAACACCGACTTTACACAATGGCAGCCAAACAGGAAGTACAATCTTGTTTACTTTGATGCATTTGGACCCGACGACCAACCTGAAATGTGGACAGTTAATCAGTTTACAAAGATTTACAACGCCTTGCTTCCACAAAGCATTCTGGTTACATACAGCGTTAAAGGTATGGTTAAAAGAGCCCTGAGAGAGGTTGGCTTTACCATTGAAAGGCTCGATGGGCCGCCGGGCAAAAAGCATATCCTAAGAGCAACTAAAGCCCATTGATTTATTGTGCTCTAAAATGATTAACAAAATTTAAACATTACCTCTTTCGGGTTTTACCATAAATACCTATCTTCGCAAATTGTTAAACGTAGTAAACCATAATAATAATTAATCAGCTCACCATGAAACTTGTAAGATTAGCTCTAATCCCACTTTTGGGACTCACCCTAACCCTATTTGGTTGCAACAACAAGGGCGTTAACGTAAAAATTAAAACCGAAACCGATAGCGTTAGCTATGCTCTTGGGATAAATATTGCATCGAGCCTTAAGCAGGGGCCACTCGATAAGATTGACCCAGCAGCCCTGGCCAAAGGCCTTGATGATGCTTATAATGAAAAGGAAGGCATTATGACAAACGAAGAAGCTGTTGAGTTCCTTAACAATTTCGTTATGAAAGACCAAGAACGTAAGGCCAAAGAGAACCTCGAAGCTGGGGAGAAATTCCTTGAAGAGAATGCAGAACGCGAAGGGGTAATTGTTGACCCTGAAGGGTTTCAGTACGAAATACTTACTGAAGGGAATGGTCCAAAGCCAGCAGAAACAGATATGGTAAAAGTTCACTACCACGGTACTAGAATTGACGGAACTGTTTTTGACTCTTCTGTTGAAAGAGGAGAACCAGCAGAATTTAGACTTAACGGTGTAATAAAAGGATGGACAATTGGCGTTCAGAGAATGAATGTTGGTTCAAAGTATAAGTTTTACTTCCCTAGCCACTTAGCATATGGGCCTAACCCACGACCAGGTGGAGCAATTCAACCTAATGACGTTCTAATATTCGAGATTGAACTACTTGAAATAGCTAACAAATAAAAGTAATTTTTAAAAAAGCACCTGCGTACTAAAATGGAAATAACTGGAAAACTTATTCAAAAACTTGAGCAGCAGTCAGGGCAAAGCCGAAATGGCACCTGGGTTAAGCAAGAGTTTATTCTCGAAACCCAAGACCAATATCCCAAAAAGGTATGCATTGCGCTTTGGGGTGACAAGATTAAGGATATTGAAAATATTGCCATTGGTGATTCATTAAAAGTGAGGGTTAATGTAGAATCACGCGAGTATAATGAGCGTTGGTACACCGATGTTAAAGCTTGGCGCATTGAGGCTATGGGGTCAAATCCTGTGAGTAACCCAAATATACCTGAAACTCCAAGTTTCGATGAACTCCCTCCTGAAATGCCAGCACCTGAGGATGGAGACATGGACGACCTACCGTTTTAGTGTTAAAATAAACTACACTATATAGTTAA
>JAQUJY010000020.1 GCA_028680705.1 Bacteroidales bacterium | reverse complement strand
GAGGGAGGAAATAACCAATTTTGTTGCTGATTATATTCTTTAAAATTAGCCTTCATATAACTGATATTCAATTACATAAAGATAAAAAAATCAATTGAATTAGCAATAGAAAACACTAAACATTTTATTTTACTATTAAAATCAAAAATAGCTGCCCCAGTTATGAGACAGCTACTTTACTATTTTCATACTTTAATTCACCAAATTATTACCAAAGTGAACCTTTAAAAAAGGTTACGAAATTGAGATTTGACGTGCTGGCTTCTCTTTTGCCTCTTCGCGCTTTGGTATACTAATTTTTAGGATACCCTCTTTATAGTTAGCTTTAATCTTATCGCCATCTGTGCCCTCGGGCAATGAAAAACTGCGCTTAAATGAGGTGTAGCAAAATTCTCTACGCATCAATTTTTCGCCTTCAACCTCATTGTTTAGCTCCTTTTCGCTTGAGATGGTAAGCATATTGTTGTCAATATCAACCTTAAAATCTTTCTTCTCGAAGCCAGGAGCGGCCAACTCAATTAGGTAATCATCTTTCGACTCTACAATATTTACGGCAGGGACTGTACCGGTATTGGTATTGTCGTGTAAACTGGGAAGAAAATCATCGCCAAAGAAAAAATCTACTAAACTTGGCATACTTGTCCCTCTTGTTCTTAGCATTGGAATCATAATTAAATCCTCCATATTTTTAGTTAAACATCTATTAAACAATAATTGTGAAATTAATTTCAACCTGTATACATCAATCAAAATGCCAAAGCGTTTTTTGTGTCATATTGTCCTGGAACACAGTTCTATTGCGCCATAATGGCACACACAAAGAAGTAACAGACTGATTTTGTGTGGCTTGTAAATTAGATAAATGTTAAGTGTTTCAGCTTTTTTTGATTAGCCAATAAGAGGTATATTTACTACATCAATTAAAACAATCCGCTTGGCTAAATAAGGGAAAGCCTAGCCTCATCATTTGTCCATAAACATTGAATATAGCCATAAACCTATGCAAACATTCCTACAGCTTGTTGCCACCAATTTACTAAGCCGTTTTGGCGATAATATTTCTGAGGTTACCCTAGTTTTTCCCAGTCGCAGAGCCGGTCTCTTTTTCAACTCTTACCTAGCCGAACTCCTAAATAAACCGGTTTGGTCACCCCCAACAATTACGCTTAGCGAGCTTATGCAGCGCATTGCCAATTTAAAAACCGAGGATAGCATTAAGCTTGTTACCAAGCTATACAATATCTACAATAGCATAAAAGGCACAAACGAACCTTTCGATAACTTTTACTACTGGGGAGAGGTGATGCTGGCGGATTTTGACCAGGTTGACAAATATCTTGTTGACCCAAAACAACTCTTTGGGAACATTAGAGACCTGAAAGAGATTGAGGAAAAATTCAGCGGTTTCACAACTGAACAGGCACAAGCGTTAAGCAGCTACCTGGGCGTAATGGAAAAAGACGACGACTCTGAGATTAAAAAAAACTACCTAAGCATATGGGATAAGCTACACGAAATTTACAAACAGTTTTGGAGTGAACTGGAAGATGAGGGTGTAGCATACGAGGGCATGATTTACCGAAAATGTGCTCAAATACTCGATGATGCTAGCACTACGCCAGATATTCCCTCGCCAATAGCATTTATTGGTTTTAATGCCCTAAACGAATGCGAAAGAAGTCTTTTTAAAAGATGTAAAACCATGAGCAATGCTCTATTCTACTGGGATTACGACCCTACCTTTCTTAATCGCCCAGAGAATGAAGCAGGACTCTTTATCCGAAGGAACCTAAGCCAGTTTCCCAACGCCCTTGGTAGTGATGCTTTTGAGACATTAAACCGACCTAAAAAGAGCATAAAGATGATTGCTGCGCCATCAACCGTTGCGCAAACTAAGTTAATACCCAGAATGCTTGATGAGATAGCTGCACAGGGTGGAAAACTCGATATTTCATCGGCCATTATTTTTCCGAAGGAAAACATCCTACTCCCTGCCCTACAGGCTATTCCACAAACTGTAGAGGCGCTTAATATAACCATGGGATATCCTCTAAAGGAAACACCCGCATTTAGTCTTGCCGAGTTTCTAGTCCGATTGCAAATCAATTCAAATACCAGTTCCGAGGGCACAGCCAGATTTTACCACAGGGATGTTATCGCCATTCTTAATCACCCATACGTTAGGCTTTGCGAACCTAGCAGTGCCACAGAACTTTTACAAGATGTTAAGAGAGGGAATAGGATTTACCCCACAAAGGATGAGCTTTCCAGAACGCAACTTTTTAGCAATATTTTCGCCCTTCAGCCAGGTTCAAAGCCACTAACTGGCTATGTTCTTTCCATTTGCAATGCTGTAGCCCAAAACATCTCACAAAAGACAAGCCTCACCGATGATAAACAGCTGCGCATCGACCTTGAGTTCCTTTTTACGCTACATAAAAGCCTAACCCGCTTGGGCGATGTACTTAATGGCATAAGCATTGAAATATCGCATAGGGTTTTCCTACAACTCCTCCGCAAGGCATTTAACCAGGAGCGGGTATCATTTAGCGGCGAGCCACTAAGCGGATTGCAGGTAATGGGTTTTTTAGAGTCGAGAGCACTGGATTTTGAGAACATTATCATCCTTTCGTTTAATGATGATGTAATACCCGGCAAGAATCATCCCGTATCGTTCATAACCCCATCGCTTAGGGTTGCCTTTAACCTGCCCAACTACAAGCACCACGATGCCATTTACGCATACTATTTCTATAGGCTAATGCATAGGGCAAAGAATATCTATTTGGTTTACAGTAGTCGGACTGAGGGCCTGTCGAGTGGTGAGAAAAGCCGCTTTGCCCTTCAACTCGAAATGGAACAGCTATACGGCAAAACACAAACTGTAGATGTTGCCTACAACATCTCGCTTACACCTAATCAACCCATAGAGATACCTAAAACTGAGCGGGTAATGGATGCCCTATTGAGTAATCTTAACCGTAAGGGAAAAGGAATAATGCTATCGCCCAGCGGCCTAACCACATACCTAACCTGTCCGCTGCGGTTCTACTTTAGGTATGCAGCAGGCCTTTACGACGAGGATGAAATTACCGAAGAGGTTGGTGCATTGGAGTTTGGCCGAATTATTCATGGAACCATGGAAGAACTCTACAAAGAGTACTCAGGTAAAAGCGTTAGTAGCAGTATGGTTGCTGATATTATGAGCAAACCAAACAACGTTGAGCAAACACTCGACAGAGTTTTTGCCGAGGAGTTTTTTAAGGATTCAAAAGCCTTAAGCGATAACCTTTCGGGAAGAAACAGGCTGGCACGGAATGCAATGCTCCACATCATCAAAAAGATGCTAAACCTCGATAAGCAAAGAGCCCCATTTACCCTAGTTAGCCACGAGTTAGAGGTAGAGATTAGCATACCCATTTCATCATCAAAGTATGCTGATACCATACGCCTTGGCGGTATTGTTGATAGAATTGAGCAAAACAAGGGTAGTATTTGGTCAATTGACTACAAAACGGGTAGAGCCGATAGTAAGGGAGTATTCGATACGGTAGACGACCTTTTTAACAGCGATAGGGTTGATAAGTACAAAGAGGTTTTTCAAACCTTTTGCTACAGCCTTGCTCTGTCGGAAGTATATCCTGATTTGCCAATAATACCAATGCTATGGTTTGTTAAAACGGCTAAAACGGTAAATGACTTTAGCATTAAGCAAAAGGAAAAACAAAACTACACCCCCGTATCCGATTTTAGAATTTATGCTGACGATTTTAAATTGCATTTAAGCAATTTATTAGTCCAGATAATGGATACCAGCATACCCTTTACCCAAACCGATGATGAGAACAAGTGCAGAACCTGTCCCTTTGCTGCCATTTGTGGTAGGGGATAACAGTTTATACTATAATAATCAGAAAAAATATTGAGTATTTTATCAGAGCTTTAACCCTCAATTTTCGAAGGGATTAGGAATAGGTTGAGAATTAGCTGAAAGAATAATCGGTTTTTTTCAGACCCTCTCCACTTCAACGAGGTTATCATGAAAGGCGGTGCCGTGTCCCATATCTGTTTCGCGACCGCATGAAAGTACATTTAAGGCGCAACCCTCAGTTTTCCACCAACCATTGTGAATTACAACGCACCCCCTTTTAAGAGCAAAGGTTACCAAGGCTTTTACTGTTACCTCTCCTCTATCGTTATAAACCTTCACCATATCCCCTTCCTTAATGCGCCTTAGCTCAGCATCTCTTTTGTTGATTTCAACAAAGGGCTCGGGGCTAAGCATCTTGATAACCTCAAGGTTATTAAACTGCGAGTGAATTCGATTCTTGGTATTTGGGCTCATTAGATAAAGTGGATATTTCTCATCTTCACTCCCCGCGCTATAACTCTCAACCAACTTTTCGAATGTTGGAAGTGGGTTTACGCCCCATAGTTTCTCCGCTTGCGCTGAAAACAGTTCAATTTTCCCACTGGGAGTTCTAAAAACTTTATCTGAAAAAGCAATTTCTTGGAGTCCGGGTGCTAAAATTGGCTCCTCTTTTAGTTTTTCAAGCGATAGTTCAGGAAACCGCTTCAATTTTTCGTTTAAAAATTCTTCCACACCCTCATCACCCGGAGGGATAAGCACTTTCTCTACCTCATCTTTTGATAGGCCGAGCCTTAGGGCCAAGTTGTAGTAAATATCATTTTCGGGTATCACCTCGCCCGCAGGCTCAACCACTTTTTGTTTGAGCTGAACGTATGGATTCCAATAGGAGCCAATAATATCGCTTTGTTCAAACATATTCTTTGCTGGTAGAACAAGGTTGGCCTCAAGCGCTGTATCGGTAAAAAATTGCTCAACCACTACCCTAAAGTCAAGCTTTCGAAAGGCCTTTAAAACATTTGTTGTATCAGGATTTTGGGCCAATGGATTGCCACGCTCAACCCATACCATTTTAAGCGGAGGATTATCGGTAGCCAGCATATCAACACCTAGGCGAGCGGTAGAAATAGACCTACGAATTATCCCATCGGACTTCTCAGGCGGATAGTAGCTTAGAGGCTCCAGTACATCATCAAAAACATAACTTTGTAAGTTTGCGTATTGCCAGCAAGCACCAGATTTCCCAATGTTCCCTGTCAATACGGATAAGGCTAATAAGCAGCGTACTGTTTGCCCACCATTGCTATATCGCTGCATTCCGTACCCAGGAATTAGGGTCATGGGCTTAATATTGCCAATTGACCATGCAAGTTTATAGATAAACTCTTCGGAAACACCCGTTATCTCCGATGCCCATAGTGACGAGCAATCCTTAACATGCTCCTTAAATTGCTCAAAACCCGATACATGCTCATCGATGAATTCTTTATCAATCCAATTGTTCAGAATTAGAAGATTTGCTACGGCTAGTGCAAGTGCAGCATCGGTTCCGGGAGTGGGCTGAATTAACAGTGATGAACGTTGCGAAGAATCTGTTCTACGCGGGTCCACAACAATAAGTTGGCCTCCGTTATCAATGGATTTCCCAATGGGAATCATCTCCTGAATATTGCTCTCGGCTGGGTTTTTACCCCAGAGCACTATTAGTTTTGCATTCTTCAGGTCCCACGGTACATTATGCTTATTTTCGCCTAGGGTAAGTCGTGTTGCCTCCAGTCCCGCTGGCCAGCATAGATTACCGTAAACGGTAGTTGCTCCTCCATATAGTTCTCGCCAAAACTTCCCACTTAGCTCATTTATTAAGCCCGACATGCCGCTAGCGGCATAAAACAACACACTTTGTGGTCCGTAATTATCTCTATAATGCTTTAGCCGTCCAACTAATATATCGTAGGCCTCATCCCAGCTAATACGCTTGAAGTGTCCCTTACTATCCTTCCGCTGAGGATAAATAATACGTGCTGATGAATTTGGCCGCTCAACATAACTTAACCCTTTTAGGCAGGTACCTTCAGGTGTTGCTTTATTTGCAGAGTGAGGCTCAATGTTTACAACTTTACCCTTCTGAACAAAAACCTTAAATGTACAAGTGCTATAGCAGTTACGGGGGCAAGCTGTTGTGTATACTTTCATTTATTGTATAGAAAAAGGTAAAGTAGTCTATTTCTTGATTTCGCTCCTGTATTGCCAAGCAGTAATAAACTCGCCATTTTTAAAATGATATATGGAGCCGTTATCGTGTTCTACCTGCGTGTAAAAAGTAATTACACCTTCAACATTAGTTACTGTGCGAGTGAGCAATATCTTATGCAATTGCACTTTCTCTACGGTTCTCTCCGAACTGTATGTTTCTGTTAAATCCTCTGTTGAAACAGGTGTTCCTCTTTCAATAACAGCCTGATTCATTGCCTTTAGTTTACGCATATTAGCTTCCCGTTTTAGCTCGTCTTCACGTCGTTTTTGCTCCTCGAGTAGTTGCTTCCGAATCTGTTCTTCCTGTTGCCTAATGCGTTCTGTATCCTTTCGAATCCTTTCCTCCTCCAATTTTCTGGCTTCTTCACGCTGTTTTGCTTCCTCCTCAGTAATACGCTTTGCCTCAGCCGCTGCTTTTTCTTTTTCTGCTTTTGCCTTACTAAGCGCTTCTTCGCGTGCTTTTGATTCAGCTAAAGTCCTTGCATCGGCCTCTAGGCGTTGGCGCTCAAGTTCTGCTTGATATGCCTTTTCATCTGCTTCCCGTCGTTTCTCTTCGGCTAGTCGGCGTTGTTCGGCTTCTTTTCG
This sequence comes from Bacteroidales bacterium, assembly GCA_028680705.1. Lineage (GTDB taxonomy): Bacteria > Bacteroidota > Bacteroidia > Bacteroidales > Tenuifilaceae > Perlabentimonas. Next base: position 31,027 of record JAQUJY010000020.1, on the reverse strand, counting down.
AACTCGTTCCTGCTCGGCCAACCGTGCTTCTTCCTCTGTCTTTTTACGAGCCTCCTCGGCTAAGCGTGTTCTCTCGTTTTCTTGTCGACGAAACTCATCCTGAAGTTTACGCTCCTCTTCTTTAGATTTAGCCTCAGCCATTTGCCGCTGTTCAGCCTCTTTACGAACACGCTTCTGCTCAGCCAGACGTGTTTCTTCCTCTGCCTTTTTACGAACCTCCTCAGCCAAACGTATTTTTTCTGTTTCTTGGCGACGAAGTTCCTCCTGTCGCTTACGCTCGTCCTCCTTAGCTTTTGCCTCTGCTATTTGACGCTGCTCAGCCTCTACTTGTTTACGTTCCTGTTCTGCCAATCGTGCTTTCTCTTCAGCTTTGCGCTGCTGTTCCTCGGCTAATCGCCGCTGTTCAGCCTCTTTACGAACACGCTCCTGCTCAGCCAGACGTGTTTCTTCCTCTGCCTTTTTACGAGCCTCCTCAGCCAAACGTATTTTTTCTGTTTCTTGGCGACGAAGTTCCTCCTGTCGCTTACGCTCGTCCTCCTTAGCTTTTGCCTCAGCTATTTGACGCTGCTCAGCCTCTACTTGTTTACGCTCCTGTTCTGCCAATCGTGCTTTCTCTTCAGCTTTGCGCTGCTGTTCCTCGGCCAACCTGCGCTCTTCTGCCTGCTTACGCAATTTTTCTTGCTCGACTTTACGAGCCTCTTCAGTGGCTTTTTTTTGAGCCTCGGCCTCTTGCTTACGCTTTTCGGCCTCGGAACTTATTCTCTGCTTCTCCTGTTCTATCTCTTTTTTCTTAATATCCTCTGCTAATCGTTTCTCCTCCTCCCTAATCTGCTTCTGGAAACTAGCAGAATAATTTGTATCGTAATCAAAATTGCCAGAACGGGCATCGTATCTAATTTTTGCAACAGGATTATCATAGATTTTTATTGCAATTAGGTCTGTTTGTGGCTCAAGTTCTACCTCGAAATCAATGATATTCTGGGTGTTCCGAGCAAAGTCGGAAGAAACACTTGTGTTAATGCTAATCTTTTTGGTTACGTAATCTTGTTTTTCGAAGGATAGTATATAATCTGCATCATATTCCAACTTAATATCAAATTTCCCTCCTCTACCCGGCTGCTGTGATCCCACCCTCGACCCATCTTTAATAATAATCATCTGGGTATTATCAGTATTACCCTTATTAATTCTTATCCTGCCATAAACTTGAAGGCCACCCTGTGCGAAAATAAAAGTTGTGGAGATTATAGTAAGGAAAATAGTAGCGATAAATAATTTTGCTATTACTCCATTCAAAATAAATTTTTTGAAGTTGGATATTGGATGATATTGTGATTCCAAATTAAAATGTATTAACCGAAACAATGAATAAACGATTTTACTACAAATCTAAATTGTTGGCAACGGATTACAAACTTGTTCATCAAATAAAAGCATAGATACATGTAATAAATTGGTTGTTAAACCTATTTTAATCCTTTTTAACGACTAATTCTCTCTCAAAATGCATGGGCCTTTCAGGCTCAATATCGTTGTAGTACAATATTCTATCTATTAATTCAGCAATCAGAATAAAGAGTATTAACAGCTGATTAGTGTAGTTAATCTCAGGGCTAAATGCAATAATTCCTATTGGTAGCACAAAACCCAAGAGAAGCCTAATAAAACTTACAAGGGTGTTCAGTGGCACTTGTTGTAACTCAACTATAGCAGTTCGCGCAATAAACAAGGCCGACTTAATGACGAGTATTAACAAGAGCAAATCGTAATAGTTTGCAAAAAAAGCAAAAAAAGCAGAAGCCGTTAAGATTGTATTTGCACTATGGATGTGGGTCTTATACCTTTTTCCCACTACTGAATAAACCATTTCAATACAAATCAGAAAGAGTAAACCGGCAATACTTCCAATAATGAGCAAAGGGAAACTATTTGTAATAAGTGCAGCAAAAGCAGTTGCAGCAAAAAGACCCATTGATAAAATTTCACGGGCAAGCCAACTTGTTCGGATATTAACTATTGAAAGGTAAGCTTTTAGAGGTTTTCCGAGGTGTAAAACACTTATTAGCGCACTGACTGAACCCAATAGAATAAATACCCACAAAGGGAATTCCACACTTTTATCTACAATACCTGACCAAAACCAACCAACCATTATAGATCCAATAAAGGAGAAAAGTGCCAATGGCCATTCAGATTTTGCATTGATTGGTGATGGTATTCCATTTCTTAAGAACTGAGTAACATCAGAACCTTCGGTACCCGTTGCAACCAAATTCTGGCTTGGTATATTTTGTAATACTTCGTCGCCAATAGTATTAATTCTTGGTGATATTGGTTTTTTGCTAATTCCAAAACCTTTTGGTTTATCCGTATCAACCCTACCGAATGACAATGCCCCTGTGGGGCAATTTGTGGTGCAAGCAGGCTCTTTGCCCTCTTTTAACCTAGAGTTACAAAAATTGCACTTTTCAATAATACCCTTGGCCTCGTTGTACTTTGGGGCATCGAACGGACAAGCCCAAGTACAATACTTACAGCCAATACATTTATCTGCATCGTGAATTATTGCTCCAGTAATGGTATCCTTAGAATAAGCTCCGCTGGGGCACGATTTTAAGCAAGGTGCTTCAATGCAATGGTTACAAGCAATTGATTGGTGGATAAACCCCAAAAGAGGTAACTTTTCTTTATTAAAATGATTAACGGTTCTCCAACTAATTGGAGGAACGGTTTGGTTCTCATTATAACACGCTACAAGACAAGCGTGGCAACCAACACACTTAGAATAGTCGAAAATAAAACCATTGCAACTGTCCATTCAGCAATCTATTAGGGATGAATCAACCTAAATTTTCCAAAGCCTTTTTAATGAGGCTAATTAGCGTATCGGCATTCTCAACACCAACCGAAAGCCTAATCATGCCAGGATAGGGGAATTTATCGCCCCAAACAGGCTCAATGGGCATTAGCGTGGTTTCTGTATCGCCTAGCGTTGGAATCAACGGAATTTCATCACGCAATAGTCTAATGAACTTACTACACTTATGCTGTTTATCCTCAAAGCTACTCCCAGCAATATCAAAAGTAATGATAGCGCCATACCCTTTGCCTTTAAACATTTTAAAAGCATTAAAATGTGTGGGATGGCTTTCGAGTCCAGGAAAGAGCACCTTCTCAATTCTAGGGTGATCATTTAAAAAGTATGCTAGTATAAAGGCATTTTTAAACTGTCTCTCAACTCTCAGATTATAGGTCCTAAGCTGTTCACACAATCGGGCTGCATCGTCGGGAGATAGCATATGCCCAACCAATTTTCTGTACTCTAGTGCAGATTTTTCAATGGATTTATCGTTCCCGCTCAGTACTCCTGCCGATATGGTTCCATGTCCGGCTAAATACTTTGTAACGCTGTGTATTACTATGTCGGCTCCATCCTCAAGAGGCTTCCACAAGTAAGGTGTAGCAAAGGTATTATCAACAATAACATTGGCTCCATGTTCCTTTGCCTTTTTAATAAATGCATTTCCATCCAGAGCAATGAGCATTGGGTTAGAAATTGCCTCGAAAAACACAACTTTTGGTTTGATATCTTTAAGTAATTGCTCAAATTTCTCGATACTGTAAGCATCTCCTTCGGGAAAAAATCGGTGAATGTTTAATCCTCTACGATCAACCAGCACACTATCGATATACTGGTTTGTACCCCCGTAAATCTCAGAAAAGAACAGCCAATTCTGATTGCTTCCCTTTTCCTGAAAGATTGACAGAGCTGTATCAATAGCAGATAATCCCGATTGGGTTAGTACCGACCATTTGCTGCCCTCAATATCCATGAGCATGGTTTCGGCCTGGGCTACATTGGGATTTCTATATCGACTATAAATATAAAGTTCGGGATCTCTATTGTATTCCAACTCATCAGAGAAAGCTTGTTTCATTGTAGGAATATCAACCAAATGAAAAGCGGTATCCCTATAAACCGGGATGCGAGTTGTTTTGGGTTTAGACGTTTTCATTACAATTTTGGATTAAGCATATTCATCAATTATGATGAACAAGGAGACTATTGGTTTAGCTACTACATGCTAAAAACGCAAGTCAAATCTACAAAAAAAGGGCAAATTTGCCCTTTAAATATCCTTTAATATTTAAAACTATTGCTTGAAGAGAGAATCAACAAACGCAAATCGATCAAAAACTTGAAGATCGGTAACCTTTTCACCAACTCCAATGTATTTTACGGGTATCTTAAACTGGTCAGAAATTCCGAGTACAACACCGCCCTTAGCAGTTCCATCAAGTTTAGTGAGCGCCAATGAGGTAACTTCTGTAGCCAAAGTGAACTGTTTGGCCTGTTCAAATGCATTTTGTCCCGTGCTACCATCAAGCACCAAAAGGACTTCGTGAGGCGCATCTGGGATTACCTTCTGCATCACCCTCTTTATTTTGGTGAGCTCATTCATTAGGTTAACCTTGTTATGTAGCCTTCCTGCTGTATCAATAATTACCAAATCGGCATTATTTGCCTTTGCCGATGAAATGGCATCGAAAGCAACCGAGGCAGGATCGGAACCCATGGCCTGTTTAATAATAGGTACTCCAACCCTCTTTGCCCAAATCTCAAGTTGATCAACTGCTGCTGCCCTAAAAGTATCGGCGGCACCAAGGTACACCGATTTACCTTGCTCTTTATAGATGTGGGCTAGCTTGCCAATTGTAGTAGTTTTACCTACACCATTAACACCAACAACCATAATAACATACGGTGCTCCATCAGTAGTGTTAATAGAGGTATCAACATCACCTGAATCATTTTGTGCTAATAGTTCGGCTATTTCAGATTTCAGGATTTGGTTAAGCTCTGCTGTGTTCATATACTTGTCGCGCGAAACTCTTTGCTCAATTCGCTCGATAATACGTAGCGTTGTCTCAACCCCTACATCAGAAGTAATAAGAACCTCCTCAAGATTATCAAGTACCTCATCATCAACAGTTGATTTGCCGGCCACAATTCTTGAAAGCTTAGAGAAAAGACTTTGTTTGGTCTTTTCTAAACCCTTATCCAGTGATTCTTTAGAACTAGGCGATTGTTTTTTGAAAAATCCCATATCTTATTCAGGTTAATTATTCCCAAAAATACAAAAGCTTCCTACATAGTATAGGAAGCTTAAGGTGTGTATATATCAAAGGAAATTAAATTTTTCCGTCGAAAAAATCTTTGATTAAAACGTTTGGTATCATCTCCTCACGGAAAGCATAGGCTCCTGACTTGGGAGATTTTACCATTTTTATACACTTGGTGGTTATTCTTCCCTCACCTTTTTGTAAAGATGCAACTGCTTTCTTTGCCATAACTATTTAATTTTATTTTATTTCACGATGAACGGTTACTTTGCGTAAAACAGAGTTATACTTTTTAAGTTCGAGCCTATCAGGAACATTCTTTTTGTTTTTGGTAGTAATATACCTAGAAGTTCCAGGTTGGCCAGACTCCTTGTGCTCTGTACACTCCAATATTACCTGTACTCTATTGCCTTTTTTTGCCATTGCTTAATACTTTAATAGATTTTAATTAAACCCTTTTCCTCAGCTTGCTTCAAAGCATTTTTCAACCCTTTCTTATTGATTGTACGGATACCCGCAGCTGAAACCTTCAAGGTTACCCAGCGATTTTCCTCTTCAAGGAAAAACTTCTTATTCAATAGATTAGGATAGAACCTTCTCTTAGTTCTTCTGTTGGAGTGAGAAACATTGTTCCCTACCATTACCTTTTTTCCAGTAATCTGACATATTCGTGACATCGTTCCTTGGGTATTATCTTTGTTTGTATGATTTTCTAAACAGTGCGCAAAGGACGCTATTTTTATTTAATTATCCAAAACATTCAAATAAAAACTTGTGTTTTTTTAGACCTTTCCTCTTCCAAAAGGATAAGTCTTAACATGTTTAGAGCAGTAACAGCGCTTCTAAGTATATTTCGCTCTCTGTTTCCCCCAAACATATGCATTTCACTTACAACAGTTTGTGGTGTTGCTATTGCTATCCATACTGTTCCTACAGGCTTCCCTTGCGTTGCACCAGTTGGTCCCGCAATACCAGAAGTTGCTATGGCATAATTCGTTTTGAAGATATCCCTCGCATTTGCTGCCATTGCTTCAACTACCTGTTGGCTTACTGCTCCAAACTTTTCAATATCGTTATTACTCACCCTAAGCTGTTCAACTTTAATCTCGTTGGAATAGGCTACTATTCCCCCCACAAAGTACTCTGAGGAACCGGAGTTCTCAGTTAATAGCTGTGCAATTGTTCCCCCTGTGCAGCTTTCAGCAACAGCCAGTTTGGCATTTTTATCTAAAAGTAAACGAGCAACGGTTGTAGCCATTGTATCATCATCAAAACCAAAAATATTATCGAGGATAATAGGCTTAAGTTTTTCTATTTGTAGCTGAGTATTGTTTTTTATTAAACTAATATCACTGCCAATGGTTGAAAGTCTTAACCTAATTGAATTTGGGCTAGGCAGGTAGGCTAAACTAGTGTTCTCTGGCAGATTTTTCTCCCACTCAGAAATCCTCTCGGCAAGAAAAGATTCGGGCAACCCAAATGTTTGTATGTTTTTATGGTAAACCACCCTTGTACTATTTTTGCCTTTAATTTGGGGTAAAACATGGAGTTTCATAATAGCCTTCATCTCATAGGGCACGCCTGGCATTGAAACCATTATACTTTTCCCATTCTCGAAAAGCATGGCAGGCGCAGTACCATTCGGGTTAAACAGTACTTTGCAATTATTTGGCACTTCTGCCTGTTTTGCATTCAGCTCCGTTAACAAAAGTCCTCTTCGCGCAAAAATATCAGTAACATGATCCAACGTGGGCTTATGAACGATTAGCTCTGCACTAAAGAGTTCGCATAGAGCATGCTTTGTAATATCATCGTTTGTTGGCCCCAAACCACCTGTTATAAGCACTATATCGTACTCGTTAAAGAGTTTACTTATAGTGCTTTTAATCTCCTCATATGAATCACTTATTGATACTATTCTTCTTACGCTAACCCCAATGTTGTTTAGCTCAGTAGCAATCCAAGCAGAATTAGTGTCAACTATTTGGCCAATGAGTATCTCCTCACCTATGGTTAAAATGGCTGCATTCATTATTTTGTATCGATTTAAAGGTAAAAGATAAACTTATTACCATTGTGTAGTTGAGCCTCTCATGGGACTCGAACCCACGACCTGCTCATTACGAATGAGCTGCTCTGCCAGCTGAGCTAAAGAGGCAATTAGTTGGCAAAATTATTCTATTTTTTGGTTTGATGCCCCTCTCCATCTAATATTTTTCTTGCTCTTTGAAAAAGGGTTGGGTGTGAATAGTTTACAAAAACATAAGCAGGATGAGGGGTGAGATTTGACAAACTTTCTTTGGATAGTTTTTTAAGTGCTGAAATCAATTCGTTGCCATAATCTAGCTTTGAAGCAAACTCATCGGCTTGATACTCCATTTTACGGCTCATCATATTCGTTCCGATACCAATAACATGCTCAATTGGCGTGAATAAAAGGCCAAAGGCTATTAAGCTTAAATGAAATATGGGCTCAGTGGCATTACTATAACCCAAAGCAATGGATAAATCTGTGCTTTGGGCAAAGAGATTGAATACATACAGAATTATGGCCATTTGTAAGCCGCCCAATGCAAAATTTGTCCAAATATGCTTCTTTTTGTAGTGCCCAATCTCGTGAGAGAGAACTGCTAATATCTCATTGTTTTGCATTGAGTTAATTAGCGTATCGTAAAGGATTACACGCCTGTTGCTACCAAACCCAGTGAAATAGGCATTTGCCTTTGAGCTACGCTTTGAACCGTCGATAACAAAAACCTTATTTACTGGGAAGCCAACCTTTTGGGCCAACTCCTTAATGTCATCATACAAATCTCCGCTTGCTAAAGGGGTTTGTTTGTTAAATAATGGTACAATCACCCTTGAATACAGCGCATTTGCTAGAAGTGAGAATAACAGCATAATAGCAAGCGCTATCAGCCAAAACCATTGTCCTGAAACCTGAAAAACCAATGTTATGATTGCCAGTAATCCTCCACCTAGAATAACAGCTAAAAATATCGATTTTAAAAAATCAAAAACAAAAAGGCTAGGCGTTACACGGTTAAAACCATACTTTTCCTCGATTACAAATATTGACCAAAGCGAAAATGGCATTGAGATTACCTGACCTACAATGAATAATGTTCCAAAAAACGCTAAGGTTGTCATTAAACTACTAAAGCCAAATTCGGCTATGTAGGCATGAAGCTTACCAAGAAAGCCAAAATATAGCACTAAGAATATTACCACAAACGACAATGCACCCTGAATAAAGGAAAACTTTGTTGTCTCCGCTTTGTATTCCTGCTGCTTTGCATAGGTGCTGATATCGTAAACATCACTAAGGATATTGGGAATGGCTTTATTTAGATAACGCAGATTTAGGACATCAAGTAATAGCTCAAACAAATAATTTAACGATATTATTATCAATATAATAACAAGAATATTGCTCATGTTTTTTAGATTGTTTAAACACGTAGATTTATAGCTTATCCATAACCCTAATTCTATAATCTAGGATTTTTCTATACCATTCGATTTCAGGAATTTTATAGTACTCTTCCGATTTATTGAGCCACTCTTTGGCCACATCAAAATTACCTGAAATCTCATTGGCAAGCGCTAGGTTAAATGCAGCCTGGGCGCACAACTTTGGCTTAGAACTGTCTGTTTTGATAACCTGCTGCCATTGGCTTGCTGCATCGAACCACATGTTCTCTTTGACAAATCCTTGGGCTTTTCGCATTTCCTTTGATCCCTTGGCAAAGTAAACACGTTTTTCGTCCATCCACGAGGGTGCAATCATACCTGCATAATCGACACCAGCAGCATATCCACAATACGATGCAGCCGAGAAAAAGCCTGGTAGCTGATAGCCAACCTTAACAGATGTATAATCATATTTTTCCCACGTAAGCGTATCTCGGTAAAGATATGCTGCATTTATTTTCCTTGTATAAGGATCGTAAACCCTCCAATACGCATAAACCTTATAGGTTAAATAACCGTAGTATGCGTTTAGTGATCCATCCCAGTATGAGTAAGAATCAACATCGGGAGTTAATTTCATATACTCAAGCGATATTACCAAATCAGCATTGTTATCGTTAGCTATGGAATCGATAGTAGTCCAATCATAAGCAATGATAGTTTTCGAGGTATCCTCTCTATAATTTATAACAACGGGTATTTCTGTCTCGGCAAATAAAGGCGATTGGTAAAGAGTCTCTGTTAAAACCAGTACAGCCTCTAAAGCAGCAGTACTATCAATTGCAGCCTGTGCCATACTCTCCTCAACGCCTTTGATACCTTTATAGAGTCCGGCAACAATAACGGGTTGAGAAAAGTTTTTAGGTAAACTCAACTCTGCAGGCTTTAGCGTTTGTATACCAATAGGTTTATAAGGGATACACGATGTAAAGGCTATAGAAACAAACAAAAAACAAAGCAAAAAGTATAACCTTATGTTACTAATATGTAGATTCATAGAAATGTTTATTAGAATATTTTATTCAAATTGATATTTACTAGTTAAAAACCTTTCTTAATCGCGCCCTAAGCTGCCTACGAGTTGCTGGGCGCGATACAATGGTTAGGTCTTTTGAAAGCAAAAACATCATAGGGGTTTCCTCTACTTTATACATATAGAAGATTTCGTTTCCTATCGCATAGGGCTCTCTTATGTTTATCCAGTTAAGACCAAGATTCTCAATGTAACTGCTCCAAAGGTCTGCATCATGATCATCGTCAAGCGAAACTGCAATCACCTCCAAGCCCTTTGAATGATACTGATTATAGTACTCGCTAATTCGAGGTAAAGCTTCAATGCAGTTAGGACACCAAGAGGACCAAAAAATAACGAGAATATATTCAGCATTAATATCAGAAATATAAACCCTAGAACCATCCTTTAGAGTCACTTCAAAATTATAGGCTTTATCACCAACCTTAGTACTTGGCCCTTGTGAAATTAAATCAGCAGCAGATTTTTGCCGTATTGGTAACAGGGTTCCAAATGATTGGGTCTCTAAATATTCAGTTACAGATGGATAGCTGGAGTTGAGAAAGCCCTTTATTAGATTATTACGAAACTCTGCCTTTAAATTCTTTGTTATATCGAGTGCCATTAGCTGTTCTATTCCATTAATAAAAGCACTGTCCTGCTCCTCCTTGTCGAAATCTTCGTTAAAAAAAGTTTCAATATACGACCATAGGCGCGAATTTAAGGCTGGCGCATTTAAAATTGCAGCATCAGTAAGGTCGATATCCCTCCACCAGGTTACCGCAAGATTTTGCTTATGCAACTCTTTAAATTGCAATAATTTGGCTAAAACAGGATTTTGCTCAAGCCTTATCAATTTGCTTGCAAGCAAATTTGGATGCTGACCTACCAACTGCTCGGCAAAGTTATGCTGTGACAATTCTTGTAGTTCAATTTCCCTCTGGATTGTGGTTTTAAAACTTGATGAATCGGCATAAAATCCAATTAGAGAGTTGAGTAGCCACAGATGTTGCTTATGCCTTTTCTGATGCTTTTCGTATTGCCAATAAACCCTATTCTCGTAGGAAAATTCACTTTTAAGGCTATCGTCGGGAGCGTAAACTACCGTACTTATATCTATCAAAGGTTCATTACCCACAACAATATCAAACGAAATATTTTTGCCAACATTAATCTTATATAAACCCTTAACATAAGTTGAATCAAGAAAAAACCTGTAAGTTCCTGGTGCTTCTTGCCATGCCGAATCAACGAGTTGAGTGCTTGTACCAGTATACCTATAAAGTTTTGCCTGATCAGAAAAAGCCTGAAGCACCTTAACGGAAATCTCTATGGGTTGGGCAAATAAGCTGAATGAAGAGGACAGAAGGAGTAAGAGAGCAATTATTTTAGTGTACATAATGAATCAAACTATTTTGTTGGTCGATAAACGGTTATCTTACCCCTTACCAGCCCATTCAGGTCAATTGGACTTGTACCTACCTTTCGACCAGAAAAATTGGTGTTTTGGTGAGCCAACTCGTAAATCCCAACAGCATAAACCTTTAGCACTATTGCCGTATGCTGCTCCATGGTTTGGGTGGTAGTTGTAAGACCCTCGGTTTGCTTTATGGTAACATTCTTAAAATGAATAATATCTCCAGGGTAAACAGGATCTTTTTTATAGTTCACAACGCTACCATATTTGTACACACCATCCCATGATGCATCTACCTTGTTTAGTGCACGACGGGCTAAATCCCAACACTCACCCCTGTCTACCTGCGTATCCATAACGCTGTTAACGTATTCAACAATGGTTCTATTCATTTCAGGAATCGTATCATTCCCTTTTGAATCAAAACCGTTTAGGGTAACTAGTAAAGTAAAAATAATTGCTTTAATCATATTCTACAAAAATGTGGATTTGTATAGTAACGGATTGGGATAATAAATAGTTCATCAACCCATGAGCAGTTCAGCAATTTTATTCTTAAGTTCCGATGGATTAAATGGTTTAAGAATAAAACTATTCATTCCAAGGCTAAAAATTTTATGCTGAACATCAAGCATAGCCGATGCGGTAAGGGCAATAATTGGAATGGAATTTTTAGCATTATCCTTTAGCTTACGAATGGCTTTGGTTGCATCGTATCCACTCATTACGGGCATCTCGAGATCCATTAGTATTAGGTCAAAATCATCGTTTTGTAAAATATCGAGTGCAATCTGACCATTTTCCGCCAGTGTAGTATGGATTCCCCAATCCTTAAGGAATTTAATAACAATAAAGGAATTAATTTCATTATCCTCAACAACAAGTATTTTATATGGTTTACCGTTATTTAACCCAATTGTTAATATTTCCGTTTGTCCAATTTTAGTTGTTTTAGGCTTAGCGCTCGATTTTGTAAAAGTAAGCGTAAAGAAGAATTCTGCCCCTTTGCCCGGTACACTCTTCAGCCCAATTGTACCCTTTAGCAACGTGATTAATTTTTGCGAAATGGCTAATCCTAAGCCCGTTCCACCGTGTTCTCTAGTTGTTTGATGATTTGCCTGCGTAAACTCGTCGAAAATCAACTTTTGCTTCTCAATGGGAATACCAATACCTGTATCGGCAACAGAGAAAAATATGGAAGCGGTTCTAGCAGTTTCCTTAGCAAGTTTAAATGTAATGGTAATTTTCCCTTTCTCGGTAAATTTAATGGAGTTTGAGATAAGGTTCGCAAGTACTTGGTTTAGCCTTACCCTATCGGCCAAAACGTTCTCAGGAATTGCATCATCAAAATCGAGAACCAGGTCAATGCCTTTTTTGTTTGCAATATGTTTATTCACATTCCATACTGCTTGTGCTAACTCTTTAAGACTGGTTGCCGATTTATCAATTTTAAGTTTACCCGCTTCAATCTTGCTGAAGTCCAGAATATCGTTTAGCAATGCCATAAGACCTTCGGCGGAGAGTTTGAGCGCTCGTAAATGATCTATCTGGTAGTCCATTGCATTATCCTGAAGCAAAATATTTGTCATGCCAATAACGGCATTCATGGGCGTACGTATCTCGTGACTCATTGTAGAAAGAAACTGCTCTTTTGCCTTTGATGCATCCTCTGCCGCCTCTTTTGCTCTTATCAACTCGAGTTCTTGCTCTTTACGAACTGATATATCGACCATTACCCCCATATACCTATTCAATTTACCCTTTTCTACCACAGATGTTATATGGGTAAGCGTAGGAAAACAAGTACCATCGGCCTTTCTGGCATTTAGTTCAATGGAAGGTAGTTCTAATGTTGTTTTGCTCTCATTTAAATACTTAGTGATTATCTTTTTGCTTGTGCTACAGAAAAGGTCTGAGATATGAAGGCCATCCTGAATAGATTGATTAGTGTAGCCAAAAAAGGATTGTAAGTATTGGTTTGCAAAAGTGATATAACCTTTATCATTAGCCTCAAAAACTTTTTCTGGAAGTAGGTGAGCCAGTTGACGAAACCGTTGCTCGCTCAACATTATACGCTCCTCGGCCTGTTTTTTCTGGGTTATATCTGTCATAATGGTTAACAGACAAAGTTCTTCTTGTATGTCGATGAGTTCCATTGAAAAGTTTATAATAAGCCTCGCTCCACTTGGGATAACCATGACTGTCTCAAGGTCGCGTGCGCCTCCTTGACTTAAGACATTCTCTTTAAGCTGCTCACTAAAATTTATGTTGGCAAACAGATTAAGTTCATTAGATTTTTTACCAATAACCTGCTCCTTACTAAATCCAGTAGTTTTAAGGAAGGTTTCATTAACATCAATAAAACGGCCGTCTTTAAACGCAGTTATGGTCATCATTATGGCATTGTTCTCAAAAGCCTTACTGAATTTCTCCTCAGAGAGTTTAATTGTCTGTTCGGCCTCTAAGCGGGCTGTAATATCTTGACAAATTGCAAACACCACCTCTTTCTGGCTCCAATTGCCTTTGAATAACCTAATTTCAACAGGAATTATTTTACTATCAGCATTGGTTAGCTCTGTACCTATATTTACCCGTTTACCAAGAAAAGCTTTGGAAACACTATTGCGAACCTGGTCGCGCTTATCAGCAGAGAATAAGCTGGCAAGGTTTCTAAGTACTATTTGGTGTTCGCGAAAGTTCAATCGGTTATATACACTTCGATTGGCTTGCATTATAATGCCTCGCTTGCTGATAATAAATACCATATCCTCGAAGCCGTTCACCAATAGCCGAAAATTTTGCTCTTCCTCTACCAGTTTATCCTCAAACTCTTTTTGCTGGGATATATCGAAACAGTTGTCGAGCAGGGCTGCCTTACCGTTCCAAGTAATTAGTGATACATTGGATTTTAACCAGCGCATATCACCATTTTTGTGCAACGCACGAAAAGTATACGATCTGGAGCGTTTCTGACTAATCTCCCTATAGTTATTAGTAAAAAGTAGGTTGATTAACTTCTTATCCTTTGAATGTACAATGTCGATAAAGCTAATGCTAGCTATCTCGTCAGAGCTATAGCCAAGTAGCTGGAGAAACTGGGGATTATGAAAAACGACCTTATTGTCCTGAACAATGTATATGCTCCCTCCACAATTACTGATAATCTCGTTCAGATTAACAGCATTGGATTGCACAGCAAAATGCTTACTACTCTTATTGTCCTGATTATCAAAGGTCATATTTAGCAATTGCGCTTTTGTTTTGTGCGTTAAATTACTAAAAATAGATTACGTATAAAAATGGGTAATGGAATATATGTCAACTAAGCAAAAACGAGAATAGTCTCCTCCCATCATTGCTGTGAAACTCACGTTATTTGGAAGCAATCTGTTCTTTCCCGTCATTTCGAGGAGGGACAACGAAATAAATAATTGCACAGAGTACAAAAAACCCGTCAGGTCAATCTCTTCGGTTTGGTTAACGTTGGTTTTTACAAGTACCGTTTTGCATGTTATATCAGAAATCTTTAAAACTTCCATTTTGTACCAATAACTTCCAAAGATTGCCCAACATAATTCAAGAAGCGAGAATCTTATTAGCCGTTTGAAATCAGCTTTTTAATAAAAACCTCATTGACCGATAAATAAGTTACGCACAATCAGGCTGACAATCAGTAATAGTGCAAGGAGCGTTTTCTAATTGAATACGTTTAACCTTGCCAGACAATGCTGATAGCACATTGTTAGGTAGTCTTTCAATCCTTTAAAAGTTCTTTTCAGGCTGAAGATTTTTTTTAATAACATAGAGAGAGTATATTTGATGATATATATCATCTTCGGAAAATAACAGTGAAGCAATATATTTTTTTTAAATTTAACAAACCCACTAAAACTTAACCCTATGAAAAAGATTTTTACTCTATTTGTTGTACTTGCAACAGTATTTGCCCCCTTATCGTATATACAAGCACAGGAGGACTCGGAAAATTACATTGACATGTCGCTTGAAGAGTTGCTGAATGTACAGATTACCACCGCATCTAAAAGTACTCAAAATATCAGTCAAGCTCCAGCGACGATTTTTGTTATAACGGCAGAACAAATAAGATCGAGAGGTTACATCAATCTTGAAGAGGCACTTGAGGATATTCCAGGCATTGAAGTTCAACGTAGAGCAGTTACCCAAACTTCGAACCATTTTTCTTTCAGGGGAATTTCTGGAAACGACAAGTTTGTTGTTTTGCTCGATGGTATACGAGTTAGTTCCGTGGTTGGTACGCCACATGTAATTGCAAATAACTACTCAATTGCGAATGCAAAAAGGGTAGAGGTAATATTAGGCCCAGCCTCAGCACTTTATGGTGCCGATGCATTCTCGGGAATAGTTAATATTATAACCAGAGAAGGTGGCGAAGATTTCAACGGAATTGAGGTTGGTACAAGCTATGGCTCGTATAACACTACTGAGAACAATATAAGTCTTGGAGGAAAGACGGGCGATATTAAGTATAGCTTAACAGGAAAGTACTACCACTCCGAGGAACCAAACTTTCCAAAGGAATATCCAGTTGAGTATGCTTGGTTTAATAACCAATACCAGCAAAATGGTGGACAAGTTCTTTTAGCTCCTCAACCTGGTTCAGATAACATTATTGTAAGCGCACCTTTGGTTGATTTTGAAACGCCAACCAATGCATATTTTCTTCATGCTCGACTTAACTACAAGGGCTTTGAAATGGGTGTAATGAAAAACTTTGAATCGCACAACTCATCGGCAGGAGGAAGACCTGAGTACAATATTTTCGATAAGGATGCTACCTATAATATTGGAATTACATCATTTTACCTAAAGAACGACTACATAACTGAAAACAAAAAATTTGGGATTGAAACTACACTATCGCATGGGATACATGAGCTTAAACCCGAATCGAAGTTTTTAAATACCTTTACTTCATACATGGATGGCTATAAGTATGCAAAAGAAAGCAACACAAAATTCGAAGAGCAACTAACATGGAATATAAAGGATAACATTTCAGTAATTGGTGGTTTATCGTTCGAGTATATAAACTCGCTTCCCAATTCTGGTGACCTCCCATTTAAATTTGATGTTAATAGTGCTGCAAATTTGCAGAATATTCACTATTTGGGAACTAATATCTACGATCAGTTTGGTAACGATTTAACCATTAAACAGGATTTCTATTACCTTAATTATCAGAACTATGGTAGTTTTCTTCAATTTCAAAGTTTATTTAATGAGAAAATAGGCCTTACTATTGGAGGTAGAATTGATTATAACACTAGGTATGGTTTAACTATTAACCCAAGAGCAGGGCTTACTTACATGCCAACTAAGAATCTTAACTTTAAACTCCTTTACGGTCAGGCATATCTTGCTCCATCACCTTATACGGGTTACCAGCATTACGGAGCATTTTTGCCAACTACCGACGTTGGTGGGGTAACCGGATTAGTAGGTCCCTTCTGGCATTTGTCTAACCCTAATTTAGAATCAGAAAAGCTTAACTCATTTGAACTTGGGTCAACAGTTAGTGTTTCCGAAAACCTAATCTTCTCAGCAAACGGTTACTATAATAAAATCGATAACCTCATTATTATTGAAGGTTTTTTTGGCGAAACATTCCATAATATCCCTATCGATTACGTAGAAAGGCCTATAAATAAAGGAAGTTCCAATACATACGGTTTTACTGCAAGGGGCGATTACAAAATAAATTTTGGTAAATCGGTTGTTAATACAAATCTCTCATATATATACTCCGATGGCGATATTGACGGGAAGCCAATTCCTTTCTCGGCAAAAAATACAATTAAAGCAGAACTTGCGTGGAAAGTGAATAATATTAACCTTTCTGCTCGAGTAATAAATAGGTCAGAATCACTACATGTACTTTTTGATGAAAACGGCGACCCACTAAAAGTTGACGGATTTACTTTGGTTAACCTTGCTGCATCGTACAGGGTAATTAACAACGATAAGTTTAAGGGCTCAATTCTGGTTAAAGTTGTAAATCTTACTAATGCAAAATACTATAACCCAACCCTAGGAGCGGGTGAACTTTTTGTTGGATCGCCACAAGATCCAATCCGTTTATTCTTGGGAATTAGACTTGAATTATAATTTAAACCTATGGATTTTATAGTTTAGTCTTACTTTTGGCTGGCGCAGAAATTTCTGCGCCAGTTTTTTTATTAAAATTCATTTTAAAAGCAGTGAGAAAATCAAGTAGTTATACATATTTACATAATAAGCCTATGCGAATCTACAATTGAGTGTTGGTGATTTGAAGACAGATAAGCGATTTTATGAACGTAGCAAATAATAAAGCAATCTATTAATACGCCCTTTCCCCATCCCAATAATTTTCGCCCGTTAAACAGATTTGATTTGTAATAGAAGATTGCTTTGTCGCAAAATACGCTCCCTGTCTGCCCACAGGCAGGCTCGAAATGACGCGGTTTTTATTATCGCAATGACGGAAAGAAAACTGGATAAAACTGAACGGAAAGGTGTATTTTTGCCACTACCTGTTTCTGTTTTCTTAAAAGAACAAAAGGTGCAACAAAGTGTTAGTTAGGAGCTACTAAATTTCAAAAATCGATACTCGAATTTTACTGGATAGAAATAGAATGAAAAATACAACTGCTATGATATACTTCTTCTCCATTGTTCTCATTGTTTACCTTGGCGTTAACTTCTACATTTTTAAGCATACAAGCATTGTTTTTAATACCGATACATCGGCGGGAATTATCCTTAAGGTACTCTTTTTTGTTGCTGCCCTTTCCTATCCCCTTGGGCGGATATTCGAAAGGGTTTACCCCTCGTTACTACCCGATGTGCTCATAAAGATTGGGTCGTTTTGGTTGGGCGCAATGCTTTACCTCACCCTATTCTTTATTCTGCTAAATATAATTCAATTGGGATTTAGCATTTTTGGCCATGCTTCTGTAATTTCCGCAAAATCAAATCCTGAACTTATAAAAAGAATAACTATTTCTATCTACTCGGTAACGGCTCTTATACTACTGGGCGGATACCTAAATGCGCTATACCCAAGGGTTAGCAAGATAACCATTAACACTCCAAAACCTTTAGGCCAAAATGCATCGCTAAAAATTGCTGCTGCTTCCGATATCCATCTGGGCACAGTAATTAGCAATGGAAGGTTGGAACGATTTGTGAGGATGATGAATGAGCAAAACCCTGATATAATTCTGCTTGCGGGTGATATTTTTGATGAGGATTTGGGGCCTGTTATTCAGAACGATATGGGCAAACTGCTTAGCAAACTTAGTGCTCCCTTGGGCATATATGCAGTTACTGGTAACCACGAGTACATTGGCGGAGTTGAGCCTGCCATAAAGTATTTAGAGGAACACAGCGTTAAAGTTTTGCGCGATAGCGCAATGTTGTGTGAGGATATAAACGTAATTGGGCGCGATGATAGGCAATCGAAAATAATGGGCGGGGTGACCAGAAAATCCTTAGACACTTTAGTCTCTGAAATAGATAAATCGCGCTTTACAATCCTGCTCGACCATCAACCCTATAACCTAAATGAGGCTGTTGAAAATGGGATTGACCTGCAAATATCTGGTCATACGCACCACGGGCAGATGTTCCCCCTAAATTTTATCACTAAAGCCATATTTGAGATAAGCCGTGGCCATAAACAAATAAAGAATACACACTTTTATGTATCCACTGGATTTGGTACCTGGGGACCACCCATTAGGGTTGGAAACAGGCCTGAAATTGTGGTTTTTGATATCCTATCAGCTAAAAAATAGGATTAGCTAAAATATCAACCTACTATTTTCACATAAAGTGCCTTGGTGCTTTCGGGGTTTACTCTATACCTATTATCAATCCTATGACCCACTACCCAAACTATATTACCATCCGACTCTAAAACATAAATAGAATTTTTATGATGAATTGGAATCTTTTGGTCAATTAAAAAATCGCTAACCTTTTTGCGCCCTTCCATACCAAAGGGGACAAACCAATCGCCTTTGTGCCAAGGGCGCAACAGTAAGGGAAACTGTACCTTATCTGCATCAAAAACACCTACCGATGCCACCTTTGGGATTTTGAACGAGGCAATATCATCAATTACTTCAAACTCCAACGGAATAGGCAATTCTGGTACATCACTGGGGCTATCGATAGACACCTCATTATAGTTTTTTTGGATATTTGGACCTAAGATGAGATAATCCCTATCCCGAATGAGCAGATAGCTATCAGCATAAAAAGTTTTACCCGATTGCGCCAGCAACGACTCCTTAATATCCTGAACATCCGAAGGCGAAAATCCATACCCCACTAGTTCCTCAAGCAGAAATAGCTGGTGAAATGGGTATTCGAGCAATCCCTTAATTGAGTAGTACACTTCGTTTCCCTTTTCTGAGCATATCTGCCCCCTATGCTCAGCATTCATTGTTTCAATTGCCCTCCATGTTTCGCTTAAAAAGAGCGATGTACCATACAGATTATCAACAACCCCTGGGTTTATCTTCTCCAATTCTGTGATTACGTTATGCCTAACCCTATTTCTGGCATACTTAACCTCTGCATTTGTTTTGTCGTTTCTGTACTCCACACCATTATCAAAAGCATATGCCTCAATCTGCTTGCGAAAAGCAAATAGTAGAGGCCGAATAACACCTTTTGCCAATGCCCTTATCCCTGTTAGTCCTTTTAACCCTGTACCGCGGGTTAGGTTAATAAGCATTGTTTCGGCAACATCGTTTTTATTATGGGCAATGGCTACCGATGCATAGCCGTGTTCATCGCGAAGTTCCTTAAACCAACCATATCGTAATTCACGTGCTGCAACCTGAATGGATATGTTATGCTCATGGGCATAGACCTCAGTATGGAATAATTTAGTAAACAGCTTCACTCCCATTCTTTTGCAAACATCAACTACAAGCTGTTCATCGGTATTAGAGTCGACACCCCTAAGGCTAAAGTTGCAGTGAGCCACTGCAACTTTATATCCACAGGATGAGAAAAGGTTTAGCATGACCATAGAATCTACACCGCCGCTAACAGCAACCAATATTTCATCCTTGGGTTTAATCAACTTATTTTTTTCGATAAAACTTATAAATTCTTTATTCATAGCTTATGTATCATTATTAACTAAAGCATAGCCCAATTTTTAGCTCGTTTTAATTAAAGGCTGATATTAAACTAGGCATGGCCAAAGTTACAGAATATTTAAAAGAGTTGTTATATACCAATTCATTGATGCAAAAAAATATGATGTGAGATATGATTGTTGTAATACCCTAAACCATCCATATTCTTAGCCGCATGAGTTTTATTACATGGATGTTTCACCTTATCTTTGCCCTGAGCTAAGATGCTTAAATTTGGATAAACTAGATAGCAATGAATACTCCTTCAAAATCGTTTGTATATACCCTTACCCGAATATCCTCGCGCTATAAAACCGAATTGGCTCAGAATTTTGCTTCAAATGGATATTCTGACGTTACCCCTGATTACTGGATTATACTAGAATGGCTTTGGGAAGAGGAAAACATTACACTTGGCCAACTTGCCGAACGAACTAGCAAAGATAAGGCATCGATAACCCGAATAATTGGTGGTATGGAGCGTAACGACCTAGTGATTAGAACTCCAAGCGCTTCGGACAAGCGCTCCTTTCTGATATCGATGTCGAAATACGCCAAAAGCATCATCGAAAACCTAAAACAAATTGAAGGAGATACCCTTAAACGAGCCACAAATAAATTAAATCCCATTGAGGTTAAGGAGTTGGTTAGAATGCTGGAGCATTTATTTGTTAATTTAGACTAATGCCTGCCTTTAATACTAATATTCCAATGCAGCCTTAACGATATTTACTCGACGTGAAAATAGCGCAGCGGCCCCAAGGCAAAAAATGCTTGAAATAAAAAGAGTAATCTGCACCCCTATGGCTCCCGATATTGCACCTAGCAGTAGACTACCGACGGGAGTTACCCCAAGGAAAGACATACCATAAAGTGCCATTATCCTACCCCTTTTAGAATCGTCAACAATGGATTGAATTAAGGTGTTTGTTGATGCAAACTGTACAATCATTCCAAAGCCTGTAAAATAAAGCAGCACAAGCGATAGTATGATATTCGTTGAAAGTGACAATGACATTAAGCCAATTGCAAAGAGAATTGCGGCAAAGAAAATCATACGAGGAAGTTGTTTCATACCCTTTCGTGATGCCAAGTATACTGCACCGGTAAGTGCTCCTGCTCCCAATGCTCCGGTTAAAAACCCTAATAGTTGCGAATCGCCACCAAGAATATCTCTAGCAAAAACAGGTAAAAACACCTGAAAAGGCATACCAAAAAAGCCTGTGGTTAACACTAAAATCAGTAAGAAACGAATGGGTTTAAACGAAAAGGCATACTTTGCTCCCTCCATCAAATCAAAGATTACCGATTTATGCTCGGTATTTTTAATGGATGGGCTAACATTTATTAAAAACAAGGAAATAACTACTGCAGATGAGGTTACACCATTAACCAGAAAACAGTATCCTTCACCAACAAGTGCAATAAGAAACCCACCTATCATAGGGCCAATAAAACGAGCAGAGTTAAAAAGTGTTGAATTGAGTGCAATGGCATTTTGCAGGAGTTCTTTATCTCCTATCATCTCCAAAAGGAATGAGTGCCTAAATGGATTATCAAAAGCCAATACAATTCCATTAATTACAGCCACTACTGCAATGTGCCATACTAATACAGAATTCGTAAGTATTAATGCAGCCATGGTAAATGCCATGGCCATTGGAATAATCTGAGTAACAATAAGAACTTTACGCCTATTTAGCCTATCGGCAAAAACTCCAGCAAAAGGGGTTAGAAAAAGTGCAGGAATCTGTCCTGCAAAACCGATAACTCCCAACCAAACAGCCGAATCTGTTAATCGATAAACCAACCATCCAAGCGCAATATTCTGAATCCACACACCCATTAGCGAAACGAGTTGTCCCAGAAAAAAAATCTTGAAATTTTTGTTCTGGAGCGCTCTAAAGGCAAAACCTACCTTTTGAAAATATGATCTTATATCGAGTAATCTATTCATTGACTATGCTAGCAACTATGATTATGCAGTTGTTTTAATATAAAAAAAGCGGAGGGAAACCTCCGCTTAATTAATATGCTGAGTAAAATTATTTATTCTTTTCTGTAAATTCTCTACCGGCTCTTAGCGCTTTTAGATTAACCTCAACAATATCATCACCCTTACTTCCGAAGAGTTGACGAACTCCATCCTCGAGTTTACTAAATTCGATATCGATAAAAGGAGACGCTGCGCCTAGCATCACAATATTCAAAGCCCGCGATGAACCTGCTTCTTTGGCAATTGAATCTGCATCAAGAGCGATATGATTTGGAATCTTCTTTATCTCTTTCATTATATCCTCAGTTTCAGGGTAATCTGGGATATTATTAAAAGGAGTAGTATTGGTTACAAGCCATCCATCCTTGCTTAAAAATGGCAAATACCTAAGCGATTCCATGGGCTCAACCGAAAGAATAAGGTGAGCTTTACCCTGCGGTATAAGGTCGGATGCTATGGGTTGATCGGAAATTCTTAGGTGCGATTGCACATCGCCACCCCTTTGGCTCATTCCATGAACCTCTGCTTGTTTAAGGTAAAGTTTACTACTTACGGCGGCAAGTCCAATGCCTGCAGCAATTGTTAGTATCCCTTGTCCCCCAACACCAGCAAGTATTATATCTGTTTTCATGTGTTTATAATTTGTTTTTTAATTGCCACATGGAACTCGCCAAAATAATCATCTTTCCTCTGTGAGAAATATTTCTCATGGCTCGTTTCATATAGATTAAATTTTCAGTTTATGAATCAATTGCTTTTACTTAGCCTTTCTTTCGTTCTTTTTCCTTCGGGCAAAAGTTTGAATACACTCGCGCTGGGGAATAACAACGGAAACACCTTGGTGTGCAAGTTCTTTTTTAAAAATCGCCACGTTTTCTTCGTGATTCTTCTTCAGAGGAGTTGTAACGTGGATATGCTCTGGATCAACACCCAAGCCTTTGCAAATATCAACTATTCGTCCAAATGCGGATGAGGTTTGTCCTCCGGTCATTCCAGCAGTTGAATTATCGGATATGATAACTGTTATGGGAGCATTCTGATTTACAGCATCAAGTAAGCCTGTCATTCCACTATGCGTAAAAGTTGAATCGCCAATAACTGCAACGGCAGGAACTAACCCTGCATTAGCAGCACCTATGGCCATAGTAATTGAGGCACCCATATCAACAGTAGTGTTAATAGCATTAAACGGAGGAAGAGCGCCAAGGGTATAGCATCCAATATCGGCAAATACTCTGCCCGTTCCATATTCTTTAATAGCCTCATTAAGATCAGCATAAACATCACGGTGGCCACAACCTAGGCAAAGCGAAGGTGGACGCATACGAACCACTTCTGGAATTGGTGTACCCTCATAGGTTTCCATACCTAATGCCTTTGCTACAATGGCTGGATTTAATTCTCCATCTCGAGGCAAAGTACCATCAAGCCTACCATGAACGGGTTTACCCATATTAAGGAAACCTCGAACCATCTCCTCAACAATTGGATAGCCATCTTCAAGAATTAGCAGTTCGTCGCAAGTATCATAAAGTTCTTTAACTTGCTTTTGAGGAAGAGGATAATGAGATAACTTAAGGATATGGTAAGGATTGTCATCCTTATTTACGTTTTCCATTAAGTAGTTATATGCTATACCCGATGCTATGATTCCCAACTTTGTGCTTTTGCCCTTAATCAGCTTATTGTAACCTGACTCTTCGGCAATGCTATTCATTAGAGGCTGGATATTAAGCAATTTCTTATAATTAACTCTAGCAATACCAGGCAGAAGCACAAACTGACGTGGGTTAGACGGCAGTTTCATCTGATTTTGTGTCTTGGTTGGTTTTGTTTCAACACCGGCTCTTGAGTGCGCCAAACGAGTGGTGATTCTTATCATTACCGGCACGTTAAGCCTTTCTGACAGTTCAAAAGCATTATAGATCATGTCGTATGCTTCCTGCTGATTTGAGGGCTCAAGAACGGGAATCATTGCAAATTTTGCGTAGAACCTAGAGTCCTGCTCATTTTGCGAAGAGTGCATTGAGGGGTCATCGGCGCTAAGCACAACCAAACCACCATTAACACCGGTAATTGTTGCATTAATAAAGGCATCGGCAGCAACGTTTAAGCCAACATGCTTAAAGGACACCAATGCGCGTTTACCTGCATATGACATTCCTAGGGCAGACTCCATTGCTGTTTTCTCATTGGCAGACCATTCACGGTGTATCCCAAGTTCTTTAGCCTGTTTTGAAGCTTGAACATACTCCATAATCTCTGTAGAAGGAGTTCCTGGGTATGCATAGGCGCCCGATATTCCAGCATCTATAGCACCCTGTGCAATGGCCTCGACGCCTAATAAAAGTAATTTATTCATACTCATAATTTTAATTCACCTTATATTGATTTATAATTTTTCACGTATTTGCTCAATAAACAAAAATATTGGAAGCAAAAATACTACTTTTATGAAATAATTGCAACCAAATATCAATATTTAGCTAAATTTCGAAACCTATCCTATTAACGTAGCCAGTATTTTTCGGTTACCTCCCATGTTTCTAAATTCGCAAAGGTAAATCCCCTGCCACGTTCCAAGGTTTAGCCTTCCATTGGTGATTGGTATTTGCACTGAAAAACCAACAAGTGATGCTTTAATATGAGCGGGCATATCATCGGGACCCTCTTGTGTATGCGTGTAATACGACTTACCCTCGGGTGCAATTTGGTTAAAAAACTTATCCAAATCATCCCTTACCGATGGGTCTGCATTCTCGTTAATGGTTAAGCCCGCCGAGGTATGCTGGATAAATAGATTGAGCATACCCGCTTGGGGCAATGGTGGCAACTCTTCCACTATCCTATCTGTAATTAAATGGATTCCCCTGCCGTACTGGGGCAACTTTATTAGTACCTGCTGAATCATTTTATCTACATTAATGGTTTAATTTTTTGATGGATAAAATCAAAACAAAAATTTTCAAGTTCGTCACGTAAATCAGCATAAGCACGCTTTTTCTCTTCAACCTCAAGGTCAACTGAACTAACATCAGGGAAAGGATACTCGTAAACGCGCGGTGTACCCTTAAATGTGGGTAACACATGCTCAATATCGCTAGATAATATGACTACATAATCAAATTCCTGATCCACAACTTGAGCAATTCCTTTTGATTTATAGTCGGAGATTTCGATAATTGCATCGGACATAGCACTGGCGGCATACAAATCGAGTTCAGTGGGCACAACACCTGCACTTGTAATCTCGGCTGCTCCTCTGCCATAGTATTTTAACCAACCCTCTGCCATTAGCGAACGGCAGGAGTTACGCTGCGAAACGACCAATATTCTTTTCATCCGTACAAAAGTTTTATATTTATTAAAATAAGTTACACTTTAACTCTAACACTCTTTAAAATACAAACGGAACACCCATGTTTTGTTCATTCGCGTTTGTGATTAGACTAATCATAGGTGCTTAGTACTTTACACTTAAAGTAGTTCTTAAATGTAAGAAAAAATATATTAACTAAAATCTAAATCAACAAAAACGAAAAATGTTCAATGATTCTCTTTAAAAACGGCGTGGATAACCAACAACTCCCTAACATTTCATAACTTTGTTCCATATTTATATATTAAGATGCGAATTGATGTTATTACGGTACTGCCCGAAATTTTAGAGAGCCCTTTGGGGCACTCGATAATTAAACGTGCGCAGCAAAAGGGCTTAGTTGAACTGCATATTCACCAATTGCGAGATTACACAACCGATAAGCATCGGACTGTTGATGATTACGCCTTTGGCCCCGATGCTGGAATGGTGATGAAAATTGAACCAATTTTCAGGATTATCAGTAAACTTAAGGCTGAACGGGAATACGATGAGGTAATTTACACCTCGCCTGATGGCGATACGCTCACGCAAAACGTAGCGAATGAACTTAGCATTAAGAAGAATATCATTATCCTTTGCGGCCACTACAAGGGCATAGACCATAGAGTGCGTGAACATTTAATTACTCGAGAAATTTCCATTGGCGATTATGTACTATCGGGGGGCGAACTTGCTGCTGCCATTATAATTGATAGTCTGGTAAGGATTATTCCAGGTGTAATATCCGATGAAACCTCGGCGCTGACCGATTCATTTCAGGACGGCCTATTGGCTCCGCCTATTTATACCCGTCCTGCCGAGTTTAATGGGTGGAAAGTGCCTGAAATACTAACATCAGGAAATTTTAAAAAGATTGAGGAGTGGCAAATGGAACAGGCTATTGAGCGTACCAGAAAATTAAGACCTGAATTGCTTAAGGGCATAAACGGTAAAGATTGAACGATACAAAAACATTAATATCAACATTTATAGGATAAAATCCTTATAATACCTCTTAAAAAATGATAAAATCGATGACCGGTTTCGGCAAAGCCGAAGTAGAAATAAACGGGATAAAAATAGTTGCCGAGATTAAATCACTCAACAGTAAACAGCTGGATATATCGAACCTGCGAATGCCCTTTGCTTACAAGGAAAAGGAGTTGGAAATACGCAACAAACTGGCACAAAGCATACAAAGAGGAAAGGTTGATTGTTATATAAACATTGAAAAGGTTGCCAGTAATTCTGCACCAACAATAAACCGTGATGTCTTTAAATCGTACCTCGACCAAATAATGAGCATTGCAGACGATTTTAGTATGCCATTGCAAAACGAACCAATGCTACAAACTATTCTTAGATTACCCGAAATTTTTAATGTGCAAGCCCAAGAGGTTGGCGATGGAGAATGGGATGCGCTAAACAGCTGTGTTGAGATGGCTCTAAATAACTTCAACGATTTTCGGTACCAAGAGGGTAAAGTAACAGAGACCGATTTGGTGAGCAGGGTGAACCTTATCTCTGACTTACTCAATCAGATTAAACCTTTTGAAGCGGAACGTATGGAGACTATTCGTACTCGAATTAGCGAAAATCTTGAAAAGTTAGGTAAGGACATTAACATAGATAAAAATCGGTATGAGCAAGAACTCATATATTATATGGAGAAATTTGATGTGAATGAGGAGAAGGTTCGTCTTACCAACCATTGCAAATACTTTATCGACACCATAAAAGAGGATGAGCCTGTGGGGCGTAAGCTGGGTTTTATAACCCAAGAGATGGGGCGCGAGATTAATACTCTGGGCTCGAAGGCAAACCATGCCGAAATGCAAAAATTGGTAGTGTGCATGAAGGACGAACTGGAAAAGGTAAAGGAACAGCTACTCAATATACTGTAATTGTGATGGTTAAACCAACGAGCAAATTATTGATTGCTCACAGGCAGCTGACTAACAATTAATTAATTGATATTTAACAGGAAACATGAACGGTAAACTACTAATATTCTCAGCACCCTCGGGCTCGGGCAAAACCACAATAGTTAAAAGCCTTTTAGATAAATGGAAAAATCTTGAATTCTCGATTTCGGCCTGTAGTAGAAGCATGCGGCCGGGCGAGGTTCATGGTCGCGATTACTACTTTTTATCGCCCCAGGAATTTAGGGCTAAGATTGAGAAAAACGAGTTTGTTGAGTGGGAAGAGGTTTACAATGGTTCATACTATGGCACGCTAAAATCAGAGTTGGAACGAATTTGGGAAAAGGGCAATCATGTGGTTTTTGATGTTGATGTGATAGGCGGGCTAAACCTAAAAAAGCAATTTGGGGATAGAGCATTATCCATATTCGTAATGCCGCCCTCTATTGAGGAACTTCGCTTACGACTTGAGCATAGAGGGACTGAAACACCCGACAGCCTAGCAGTCCGAATAGGCAAAGCCAAGGAAGAAATGGCTTACGCCAAAAAATTTGATAAGGTAATTATAAATACAAACAACAGACTTAGCTACGCTATTGCTGAGGCAGAAAAAGCTGTAAGTGATTTTATTTCAAAATAGCTTAACCCATTCTAAACTATTCCCTATCAATGAAAACAGGTCTCTTTTTTGGCTCATTTAACCCAGTTCACAACGGCCATATTGCCATTGCTGGGTATATGCTAGAATTTACCGACTTAGATGAGATTTGGTTTGTGGTTAGCCCCCAAAACCCGCTAAAAAAGAGACATCTACTCGCCCCCGATAAGCATCGCCTAGAAATGACAAGGCTCGCCATAGAGGACTTTAAGCCTAAAATATCGCTTTGCGATATTGAAATGAATATGCCACGTCCCTCCTACACTATCGATACGCTAAAAGCATTAAACGAGCAATACCCAATGCGAGAATTTGCTGTGCTAATGGGCGCCGACTCGATGGAATCTATCCATAGATGGAAAGATTTTGAAACCCTACTCAATGACTATCGCATTATGGTTTACCCGCGACTTGGGTCGAATGTAAATGAAATAAGCAGAAAATATAATGTGGAGATAATCGATGCGCCAATTATGGAGATTAGCTCGACATTTCTACGCAGCTCTATTTTAAAAAGCAAAAACGTAAGTTATTTTATGCCCATTCGGGCATACCAATATTTAACAGATAATCAATTATATAAAGCATAAGTTGATGGATGAAAAATTAGGAAAAGGTTTGCAAGCGCTATATGCCGGCGACCTAGCTACTGCAGAGGAGCAATTTAATAAGGTAATCAAGGATGAGCCCCTTAACGCCGAAGCCTATTTCTATAGAGGTAAAACACGCTGGCAAAATGGAGAGTTAACTCCAGCAATGAGTGATTTTAATAAAACATTAAGTATTAACCCTTTGCACAATCAGGCTAAGGTCTCATTGACGATGATTAAGAATATTTTGGGATTTCGGAATCCTGATTTGTATAATCCATAGTTAGATTCCTTTTAATAAAAAGTCTATTATTATGCTTAACCGCTCGGCTATGAGTAGTACGGGGTATTTTAAGCTCTGGCATTTCCGCTAGCACATAGTAAAGTTTTATTTTAAAAATTAACGATAAAAACTCAAAATAAGACTTTGCGAATCTCGACTCATACAACTACTTTTTGATAAGCACTAAAGCCCCGTATTACTTATAGCCAATATTGTGCGTGGTTTTTCCCTCCGGCCTGTTGTTAGTTTTCAATTTCTGATAGAAAATATCTTTTAAAAATTATACCCAAAATGAAGTCCGGGTTCTCCAACAAAATAATTTGGCCATTTGTCATTTAATTGAGCAAACGATTCAGGCATTTTGGATTGAATAGGTCTATGGGTTAACCCAATAGAAGGTTCAATGAAAAATCTATTTTTGAAAAACTTGAATTGGTAACCTAAACGGTAGGTATTAAACATCTGATACCCATTTTTTATTTTGTTACCACTATCATCAAAGAAAGCCTGTTTTGCATTCATGATATGAATAGAAGTGTATAACCCCTTCCACAAAAAACGTTGATATGCCAAAGCCACTCCGTACTCCCTGATATATCCGGGGAATTCTTCTTCAGGGGCTTCAAATGATTTTCCATAGGGTATTCCTAAAGACCAAGCGTATTTCCAAGTTTTGAGTTCTATCGAAACTACATCTTTGGGCGTTATTCTGTAACCTAAGTTTAACTGAACAAAATCTGGTTTGTTTGTTGGACTGAGATTGCCCAACATAAAGAACGTGCTTCCTATAAAACACTTTTTATAGGTGGAGTCTTGCTTTGTGGTTTGTCCATAAGCGGAGAGTGCCATCATGAAGAAAACTGTGGCTAATAGAAAAACTTGCTTTTGCATAACATATTGAGTTAAATAATGAATTGTTATGCAAAGTTAATTCGGCAGTGTGCTTTAAATCGTTCACTTAAGATAAGAAAAATGTGTTCGGAAAAAATATACTTATTTACATTTTATTCCCGCTTTTATCTACTAACCTATTTCGCAATCGGCTCAATGATTGTGCGGTCATTCCAAGAAAACTTGCTATCTGATATTGCGGAACCCTTTGAAGTAAATCAGGTCTTGTTCGACACAAATGTATGTAGCGTTGTTCAGGTGTAGCCATTTTAAAATCATCAAAATTAGTTATGGTTTGGGCGAGTAGTTCCTCGGAAAGCACACGGCATAAGGTTTCAAATTTTGGAAATTTCCGAAAGATTATTTGCTCCATTTCCGAATTAGCGACTATCAGTATTGAATCTTCTACACAAGACAAATAATAATCTGACGGTTTCTTGTTAATCTTACATAATGGTTCAAGAGATTCCGCCTCGGTATAAAACGCCGTTGTTTTTTCAATTCCGTCTATCATGTAAAAACATCGAATACAACCTTTGATTACAAAATAGCCATTGTCTGAAAATTGCCCTTCTTTTAGAAGTAGTGTTCCTTTCTTGTATTGTTTGAAAATATCTAAGTCTATAATTGCTTTCTTTTCGTCAGCATTTAGTGATATGTACTTAGCAAGATAGTCAAAAAGTATATTTTCCATTTTCTGTTTTATTTGATGACAGTTTGGTCGTTGGTTAAATGACGCACAACTAAACGGTAAATAATCTAGCTCAATTGTTTATCCCCGACAGCCAAACTCCGAGCATTCCTATTGGAGTAATCTATAAAGAGCACTTCAACAACAATTCAAAATCCATTTTGTTACTGTTAAGGCTTTGAACAGAAGGGATAATGGTATTGGTTAAAAATTATCCAAAAATAATTTTGACCTAACCGCAAGTTTTAGCACTATGGCGGGTCATATTATCACTTATTGCAAAATCAAATTCATTAAACAGAAATTACCATAAACATTTATGAAACTCAAATCACTATTTACGGCATTACTCCTTATTGTATTGGCAGGGTATTCCACATTTGCTCAACAAGGCAAAGGTGGTGGACAAGGGATGAACTCTAACCTTAC
>JAQUJY010000104.1 GCA_028680705.1 Bacteroidales bacterium | reverse complement strand
ATCTGCCATTGGTCGAAAAGTTATTAGGCCTAAATTAACATCGCTATATTTTCTTATCCACTGAAAAATAAAACAAAACCCACAACTTTTTGTTACCCAATTAATTGTTTTACAAAATCATAATAGGGATATGAAAACACTAGCAATCATCACATTACTAATTGGAGGCATTACCATTAATGCACAGAGCCAATTCACTTTTCCCGAACTTGGGTATAGCTACGATGCCTTGGAAGTTTTTGTTGATAAAACCACAATGGAAATCCACTACACCCGCCACCACAAGGCCTACTTTAATAATTTTGTAAAAGCTGCCGATGAGCTTAAGCTAAACGGAATGGCTATGGAGGCAATTTTTAATCAGGTTAGCCAATACCCCGTAACCATTCGTAATAACGGTGGTGGATATTTTAACCATAAGCTATTCTGGGAAGTGATGTCGCCCGCTGGCGGGGGTAATCCTAGCCCAAAATTAATGAAAGCTATTAAGAAAGACTTTGGCTCATTCGAAATATTTAAGAACGAGTTTGAAGATGCAGCCAAAGGGCAATTTGGTAGCGGCTGGGCTTGGCTTTCTGTTGATAAACAAGGGAACCTATTCGTATCAAACACACCAAACCAGGATAATCCGCTAATGGATGTGGTAGAGAAACGTGGAATACCAATTCTCGCCCTCGATGTATGGGAGCATGCCTACTATTTGCATTATCAGAATAAGCGGGGCGATTATGTGGGAAATTTTTGGAAAGTGGTAGACTGGAAAGAGGTGGAGAAAAAGTATAACGAGGCAAATAAAAAATAGCATACAATCTTTAATTTTTAAGCATAGAAGGGGACTGGCATAAGCCAGTTCCCTTTTTTTGTGTCTGACTTGAGGTTGTGACGAACAGGTATAAAATTATTTTATTTGTTTTTTCGCTTACCAATATTATGTCCCTATTGGGGCATTAGATTTTTGTTCATTAATTATTACCGATATTTTGCCCATGAGATAGCAATATAAGAAAAAGATTTTCAACCATGTCCCAGTAATCGATAACCAAAAGAAGTATTATCGAAACTATTTCCCTGTACAATCCATCCTGTGCTTCTCAATCTAAAGAAACAAATTATCTTTGCGCCTCATCTAAAAAACGATATGATTTCAGTTGACGGGCTAACAGTAGAGTTTGGAGGAACAACACTTTTTAAGGACATCTCCTTTGCAATAAACGAAAAGGATAGAATTGCATTAATGGGAAAGAATGGAGCGGGAAAATCGACCCTCCTGAAAATAATTGCAGGAGAACGCAAGCCATCAAATGGGAGGGTTACTGCCCCAAAAGATGCAGTTATTTCCTATCTGCCACAGCACTTAATTACGGAAAACAAACGAACAGTTTTTGAGGAGGCATCGCAGGCGTTTGCAGAACTATTCTCCATGAAACGTGAGATTGATGAGCTAAACCAGCAGCTTACCACCCGAACCGATTATGAATCCGAAGAATACTTCAAAATAATTGAGCAAGTATCGGCTCTAAGTGAGAAATACTACACCATTGAAGAAGTTAATTTTGATGCCGAGGTCGAGAAAATCCTTTTAGGACTTGGTTTTCTGCGTCAGGACTTTACCCGTCCCACCAGCGAATTTAGCGGTGGATGGCGCATGCGCATTGAACTTGCTAAGATACTACTACAAAAACCCGACCTTATTCTTCTCGATGAGCCCACCAACCATATGGATATTGAATCGGTGCAATGGCTTGAGGAGTTTCTGATTAGCAGCGCAAAGGCAGTAATCGTTATTTCGCACGATAGAACTTTTGTTGATAACATTACCAGCCGAACCATTGAACTTACCATGGGCAAAGCCTACGATTATAAGGTAAACTACTCAAGTTACCTTCAACTTAGACAAGAACGCAGAGAGCAGCAGCAAAAACACTACGACGAGCAACAGAAAATGATTGCCGATAACCGTGAGTTTATTGACCGATTTAAGGGAACCTACTCTAAAACCAACCAAGTTCAATCGAGGGTTAGAATGCTTGAGAAACTTGATATACTTGAGGTTGATGAGGAGGATTCATCTGCCCTAAACCTTAAGTTTCCTCCTGCACCCCGCTCTGGGAGCTGGCCTGTGGTTGCCGAGGATGTATCAAAAAATTATGACGATATCCAAGTGTTTTCAAATGCATCATTCGCTATTGCACGGGGCGAAAAAGTTGCCTTTGTTGGTCGAAACGGTGAGGGTAAATCAACCATGGTAAAAGCAATAATGAGCGAAATTGACTTTCGAGGCAAGATGTCCATAGGCCACAATGTTAAGATTGGGTACTTCGCTCAAAATCAAGCCTCATTGCTTAACGAAGATTTAACAATTTTCCAAACCATCGATGATGTTGCCGTGGGAGATATCCGCACAAAAATTAAGGATATTTTGGGAGCGTTTATGTTTAGTGGCGATAATATCTCAAAAAAGGTGAAGGTGCTCTCCGGTGGCGAGAGAACACGTCTTGCCATGATAAAACTCCTACTGGAGCCAATAAACCTTTTAATACTCGATGAACCTACTAACCATTTAGATATGAGGACTAAAGATATATTAAAGAGTGCGTTAGCCGATTATGACGGAACGCTGATTCTTGTGTCGCACGACCGCGATTTTCTGGATGGCTTGGCTACCAAGGTTTTTGAGTTTGGCAACAAAATGGTAAAAGAGCACTTCTCCGATATTAAGGGTTTTCTTGCAATGAAAAGAATGGAAAACCTGAAGGAGATTGAACGCAAGAGTTAAACAATGGTAATATTATTCCTTCCAAACATTTTTGATAGCAAAAAATCAGTAGCCATAAACAAAAGCCCAGCAACAACAATTGCTTTAAAAATATCTTTTATTGATAAAAATCGAGAATAGGTTTCAAGCATAAATAAACCTGAAACTTTTTGTATCCAACAAGCAGAGATAATATGCGGGGAAACAAGTAAACCCACGTTAATGGTAAGCACTCCAAAACTGAATAATTAGCAACAATGGGTCTATACGTCCCGTTAATCGGGGCATATCAAGTTTTGCTATCCCTTTGCTTACAATATTCTCTGGTGCTAACACCCTACTACTTTTAAGCTGAGTTGCTAGCCACTCATCGAACTAGCATCTGTAGTTTTATCGGATAAAAAATTATCTACCATGGTGCCATTTTTATATTGATTTTTGCTTGTACTCTTTTGGCTTTGTTTTCATTCCAGATTCCTCAAGGAATTTTAGGTTTTTTGTGCTTATTTCCCAAAACCTTTTGCAAGAAAATCTGTTGTTTAATTAAATGTGCCTTTGTATTGGACAGTTATTTTTGTTCTTATATTTACGGCTTTTTATTTTGAACTATATTTACTTCAATAAATAGAAACTTAAAAGACAATGAAACAGATAGACCTTACACCCTATGGCATTGGAGAAGCCAAAGAAATTTTTCACAACCCCAGCTACGATATGCTTTACAAGCATGAGACAGACCCCACCCTTAAAGGTTATGAAAGGGGATATCCAACTAAGCAAGGTGCCATAAATGTTGATACTGGTATCTTTACTGGCCGTTCGCCAAAGGATAAATATATTGTTAAAGAGCCTAAATCGCAGAACAATGTATGGTGGTCAGAGAATGGGAAGAAAAGTTCGGATAATAAACCAATTACCCCCGAAGTTTGGGAGCATCTAAAAGAGATAAGTGCAAAGCAACTTACTGGTAAAAAGCTCTATGTTGTTGATGCATACTGTGGAGCCAACGAGGACACGCGCTTAAAGGTTCGATTTATAATGGAGGTGGCTTGGCAGGCGCATTTTGTTAAAAACATGTTTATTAGGCCGAGTGAGGCCGAATTAGAGAGTTTTGAACCCGATTTTGTAGTGCTTGTGGCCTCTAAAACCTCTAATCCTAAATGGAAGGAGCAGAATCTAAATAGCGAGGTTTACGTTGCTTTTCATTTAACCGAACGAATGGCCGTAATTGGTGGAAGTTGGTACGGTGGCGAGATGAAAAAAGGAATTTTCTCTGTAATGAACTACTTCCTCCCACTAAAAGGGATGGCCGCAATGCACTGCAGTGCAAATGTTGGTAAAGAAGGCGATGTTGCCATTTTCTTTGGCCTATCGGGAACAGGAAAAACAACACTATCGGCCGACCCAAACCGTGCGCTTATTGGCGACGATGAGCATGGTTGGGATGATGGGGGTGTTTTTAATTTTGAGGGAGGTTGCTATGCCAAGTGTATCGACCTTGACCCAGAAAAAGAACCCGATATTTACGCAGCCATTAAGCGCGATGCACTATTAGAAAACCTTGTTGTTGATAATGAGGGTAATATTGATTTTGGCTCGAGAGAAAAAACAGAAAACACCCGCGTATCATACCCTATTTATCACATAGAAAATATTGTAAAACCAATCTCAAAAGCAGGACATGCTAAAAAGGTTATATTCCTTACTGCCGATGCCTTTGGCGTACTACCTCCGGTTGCCAAGCTTACTGATGACCAAACACAGTATCATTTTCTGAGCGGATTTACATCTAAACTTGCCGGTACCGAGCGTGGAATAAAGGAGCCACAGCCAACCTTTAGCAGTTGCTTCGGACAAGCATTCCTATTACTTCATCCCACGGTTTACTCGCACGAACTGGTAAAGAAAATGGTGGAGCATGGCTCACAGACCTATCTAGTTAATACTGGTTGGGTTGGTGGACCCTATGGAGTGGGTAAGCGTATTGATTTGCCTGCAACGCGTGCAATTATCAACTCAATTTTAGATGGAAGCATTGAGAATGCCGATTTTGAGGTTATGCCGATATTTAACCTGCAAATACCCAAGACCATTAAGGGAGTTGATAGCAAGTTGCTAAATCCTAGGAGCAGCTGGCCTAATCCTGCTGGTTGGGATGAGGCTGCAAAAGAACTTGCCAAGAGGTTTATTTCGAACTTCGAGAACTTTACCGATAATGAGGCTGGTAGAAGTCTAATTAAGGCGGGACCGCAATTATAGACATGTGCTCCCACCAAACACAGAATTTAACAGAGAATTTAATATAAAGAAAGGGGCAAATTAGGCCCCTTTCTTTATATCTATAAATAGTTATATGCTTAGTTCGAAAATTATTTTAATCCTCTTTGCCTAAGCAATGGATCGATTGAAGGAGCCTTGCCTCGGAACTTAATGTACTGCTCCATGCCCTCCCCCATTGCATTATCAGAAAGACAATGCTTACGGAACTTAGCGGCTAGATCCTGATTAAACAGGTCGCCAGTTTCCTTAAATGCCTCAAAAGCATCGGCATCTAGCTGACCAGCCCACAGGTAAACGTAATAACCAGCAGCATAACCACTGCCAAATATGTGGCCGAAGTTGGTTGTGCGGTAGCGTGGTACAATTTCATTAATCAACCCTAACTTGTCCATTGCTTTTTTCTCAAAATCAATCACATCTGTCTCTTTAGTTATGTCAGATGTGTGCCATGTCATATCAAGATATGCAGCAGAAACATACTCAACGTTTGTAAATCCTTGGTTAAATTTACTGCTACGCTGCATTTTCTCAATAAGGGCATCAGGAATAGATTCGCCTGTCTGGTAATGCTTGGCGTAAACCTTAAGCACCTCTGGCTCACCTGCCCAGTTTTCCATAACCTGCGAGGGTAACTCTACATAATCGCGAGGAACACTGCGACTAGTACGATTGTAATGTCCATCGGCAAAGAAATTATGCAATGCATGACCAAACTCATGAAAGAATGTTTCAGCCTCATCCCAGCTAAGCATAGCTGGTTTATTTCCAACGGGACGCGAGAAGTTGGTAACAATAGTAACCACTGGGGTAATTTTCTCTCCATCTTTATAGCTACCGCTACGGTATGTTCCGCACCATGCTCCTTGCCTTTTGGTAGACCTTGGGTGTGGATCGTATAGCAGTACGGCCAGATGTGAGCCATCGTTGTCAAACACCTCAAAAGCCTGAACCTCTTCGTGATAAACAGGAATATCTGGTCTTTCCTTATAGGTTAAGCCATAAAGTTTATTTGTAACATAGAAAATTCCTTCGCGAACATTGTCAAGGGTAAGGTAAGGCTTAATCTCTTCCTCGTCAAGATCATACTTTTCCTTACGCACCTTTTCAGCATAGTACCACCAATCCCACGATTGAAGTTTAAAGTTGTCCCCTTCGCGGTCAATAATTTTTTGCATATCGCTGCGCTCTTCCTTAGCACGCTTAAGTGCAGGGGTCCAAACCTCGTTTAAGAAATTGAAAACGGTCTCGGGGTTTTCAGCCATTTGCTCAGCTGTAAAGTACTCTGCATAATTTTCGTATCCCAATATCTGAGATGTTTGCTTGCGTAACATCATCAGCTCAATAAAAAGTTCTTTGTTATCAAACTTATTATTATTGTTACCGCGCATAATATATTCGGTATGAATTTTCTCTCTTAAATTGCGATGTTCCGAAAACTGTAGAAATGGAATCCAGCTAGGTTTCGAAAGATTAAACATCCACTTACCCGTTTCGCCTGCTTTTTCAGCCATTTCAGCTGCGCCCGCAATTACATCTTCGGGTAGTCCGGCTAGTTCATCCTCACTCTCAAGTAAAAGGGTAAAACCTGCATTTTCGGCCAAAAGATTTTGGTTTAAATTTAGCGAAACCATAGAGATGCGCTCATTCAATTTTTTAAGCTCGTTGCGTTGCTCTTCAGGAAGTGCAGCACCATTCCGGGCAAAATCATTGTAAATCTTTTCAACAACCCTCATCTTTTCAACGTCAAGGCCTAAATCTTCACGCTGGTCATAAACAACTTTAATTCTACCAAACAACTCCTGGTTAAACCTAATGGCGTTGCTATGAGCGGAAAGCATTGGCGTGGCTATTTTAGCAATTTCTTGCAAACCGTCGGATGTATTCGCCCCGTTGAGTCCTCCGAATACGGCACTAACTTTACCTAGCAACTCACCCGCCTTATCGTAAGCTAAAATGGTGTTTTCAAAAGTAGGCTCATCCTGATTGCTTATAATTGCATCAATCTCTGCATCGTGCTGTTTAATAGCCTCTTCGTAGGCTGGGATGTAGTGCTCATCCTGAATTAGATGAAAAGGGGGTGTTCCAAATGGAGTATCCCACTCCGAAAGAAATGGATTTTGGTCTTTTGCCTGTTGACAGCTAACCATCATACCAATAGGAATTAGTAATAGCATTAGTTTTCTCATAGTTTAATAATTTTAGTTTTATACTGGCTTTAAATAGTGTATATACGTTATTATCCTACATGTATAGAGTTTCTAAATGTAAAAAAGTTTAGCTGAAAATAAAAATTGCGAATTGCCCAGCACTAAAAAACCCCACCAGAAATGTTCTATACAGTCCAGTGGGGCAAGTACTATCAAAATTGAGTTTGAAATATTATCTTAAATGATTTCCTATTCTAATCCCAAAATAAATGGCGCGAGGTTGATTTGGCCCATACACGTATCCAGGATCACGATTAGCACCAATATCAAAATCGGATTGATATGAGTTGAAAATATTTTTTGCTCCGGCAAAAAGTTGCATGGTTGCTCCGTTAATCTTAATATCGTAGCTAAGCCTTATGCCCATATCAAAAAACGGATTGCTTGT
This sequence comes from Bacteroidales bacterium, assembly GCA_028680705.1. Classification (GTDB taxonomy): domain Bacteria; phylum Bacteroidota; class Bacteroidia; order Bacteroidales; family Tenuifilaceae; genus Perlabentimonas. The sequence goes on along the minus strand of JAQUJY010000104.1, from coordinate 1,922 downwards.
TCTAAGTTCTCCTTCCTCGGGATTATAAATTGCTGGTCCCCAGTAGGGCACAAGCATTTTACCAGTATATGTTCCTGTTGCGCTTAGGGTCATTTTTTTGAGCGGTTTTACCTGAACTGCAAAAAAACCATAGTTTTTTGGTGTTCTAAAAAACTCTTTCTCACCAAACTCACGCTCGTCCTTATATTGACTTTCTTGGGCAGTAAATCCAGCATTAAACGATAGGTTATTGCTTGGAACAAAAGTAAACTCCAGATTAACTCCATTTACGGTTGCTCCACCTTCGGCATTAACACGAGTATATATAACATCTCCTAAACTGTTAGGCTCACCAAACTCATTAGCAAACGGGTTTTGCAGTATGGTGTAGAAGCCTTCAACCAAAAAACTTGCAACTGCATCGCCAAAAGTATGATTATATGCTGCTGAGGCCATAAGGCTATGACTGGTTTCCTGAATCAAATTCGGGTCGTTTTGATGAATTACCCTCCTTGTCGCTGAGGTTTCCACATGCAAATCCTCATCAAATATTTGGGGTGCCCTATATCCCTTTGCATAGCTAGTGCGAAGTTGGATGCTACGATTTATATCGTACATCAGGGTTACCCGAGGGCTAATAACATTACCCGAAATATCATCATCGGGTTTGGCAATATCAGAAATGGTGTACCTATCATACCTAACCCCAGCCGTTGTTTTAAAGTTTCTGTAAGAATAGTCAACCTGAGTAAAAACACCTGTAATATTCTGCTGCTGATCGGCTACGACAATATTTTCGGTATGCGGAACAATTAGCTCACCTCCAACTATTTCTGCATTCTCTAAATCGGCATAACCCAATTTTTTATCCTTAAGTTTTCCGCCTTGATTCTCGAATCCAAAAATGAGTCCTGTACCATTGAGCATCATTTTGTATTGGCCACCCATAACATACGATAGGTCATTAGTCGCACCGTAACTACTTAGTGATTGATTGGCACCGTAATATGAGTCGCGATCCACCTTTTGTGCTGATGCAAATACCGAAAGGATATCGCTCTCGCGAAAAAACTGATCGTAAGTTACCCCGCCTGTAGTAATGCTGTGGTCAACTGCTTCGGTAATATTGGACTCGTGCGCTGGATATTCGTGCTTGTCGCCTCCTCTCCTACCTTCACGGATATTAAAGAAGTCAACGCTAAGCTTACTTCTATGGCCAAACCGGTGGAATGCCCTTGCACCAACACTGGTATTATCAATTGACGATAGCTCCGAAAAACCATCGTTGTTTGCATCAAAAGGATCACGATTACGAACAAATCCAAACACTGCCAAACCTGTTTTAATATCGGATGAGACAGCTGTTGCGCTAAAGGTTGCGTTATTATCGGGGGTAAGCGATAATACATTATCCATGCCAACACCTGTAAGTAAGCTGTTAACCCCAAACTCGTACGAGTTATTTATGGGATCCTTAAGAATCAGGTTAACGGTACCGGCAATGGCATTGCTCCCATAAAGGGTTGACCCACCGCCCCGAATAACCTCAACCCTATCCACCATATTAGATGGAATAAGTTCAAGACCATAAACACCTGCCAAACCGCTAAAAATTGGACGACTGTTAACAAGGATTTGCGAGTAGGGTCCTTCGAGCCCGTTAATACGAAGCTGTGTAAACCCACAGTTTTGGCAATTATTTTCCATACGTAAGCCAGGGGTATAGTTTAGCCCTTCACCCAAAACCACCGATTGGGTCATTGTAAATGTTTTAGGCGTTACAGTATTCACCACAACTGAAGATTCGCGTCTACGGAGTTCGTTCCTATCTCCCGTTACAACCACCTCATCAAGACCTACAGCATCCTCGGACATTTTAAAATTCAGCTCAAGGGTTTGCCCCAATACAATATTTATCTCCTTTTCGGCGGGCGCATAACCTA
>JAQUJY010000103.1:6178-9988 GCA_028680705.1 Bacteroidales bacterium | reverse complement strand
GTTATTACCAGTAATGCCTCTGGCGTAACTCCAGGTATGCTTATCAATTTTACGGTTTTCTTTTGGACAATAATGGGTGCTATGGTCATCAACATTTTATCAGCTATTATTCCGGCTTATCGGTTTACAAGAATGAAAATAACCGATTCGTTAAACGAAAACTATTCAAACTAAAAAGATACTATAATGATACGCCATATATTAAAACAAATTTGGACACAACGCCGTCGTAATGGATGGATTTTAAGTGAATTATTAATCGTTTTTGTGCTTGCATGGTATATTGTAGATTATTCTTTTGTAATGGCTCACAATAGGATGATTCCCAACGGATACGATATATCGAATACCTTTCAGGTAACATACGGAAATAATGTAAATGACAGTACTCGCGCAGATTTCGACCGTTTTTATAATAAAATCAAACACTTTCAGGGTGTGCAGCATATTTTTGTAACATCGTCTTGGAGTGTTTCGCCTTTCAGCGGTTCATATAACGGCGGAACAATACAAAGCGACTCAACCGCAGACAGTTATCATGCTCAGTATAAAGGGATAGCCTCAAACGGCTATTTTAATGTATTTAAGGTACGTTCTGTTAATACCGAAAAATTGGCTCGATTAGATTTTTCTGATTTCAATACGGTAGTTGTTTCTCAAAACTTAGCAACTTCGTTGTTTGGCAAAGAAGGTGCCATTGGTAAAACTGTTTTTTTAGGAAAAAATCCGTACCGCATTACCGATATTATCGAAAACCAGAAACGTTACGCTTATTACCAGCCTGGCAATGTAATTTTCTATCCAAATAAAATCGCCAAAATGTCGATGTCATCACCAGAAATATCCATTCGTACGGGCGATAATTTTTCCATAGAACAATTTAAACACGATGTAACTGCCGATATAAAGCCTTATGGCGATATACAGCGTGAACAGGAATTTGCAGAGGGAATAACTAAGGATATTCGACTGAGAAATGGGATAATGATTTTCTTCCTTTTAAATATTGCTCTGGGCGTTATTGGTACGTTTTGGTTTCGTAATCAAACACGACGAAGCGAAATCGGGTTGCGATTGGCGTTGGGTAGTAGTCATCGACAAATTCAAAATCAGTATATCACCGAAGCCATATTGATTCTTACGTTGGCGGCAATTCCTGCACTTTTTATCAATATAGGGGTCTTACAGGCAGATCTGATTCAAACCTTGGGCCAGCAAGTGACAGACAGCGGCTATATCACCGACAATAAATGGCTGCGCTTTCTTATTACCAGCTGTATAACGTATGTTTTATTAGCCCTCATCGTAGGATTAAGCGCATGGATTCCCGCCCACCGAGCATCTAAAACTCACCCCGTTGATGCGTTAAGAGACGAGTAGTCTTTGTAAAAGTGCACGAGCGTGGTAAAGCTAACAGCCAAAAGCCAAAAGCCAACACCTATTAAACAAAACAAACAATGAATAAATCACTTTTTTTACACTTCTTATTTATCCTCACTTTGGCAACGGCTGCGTCGGCACAACAAACGCTCACGCTTCCCCAGGCCATAGAAATGGCTCGTCTACAATCGGTGGATGCTGCCGTGGCGCTCAACGAGCTAAAAACCTCGTATTGGGAATACCGTACCTATCAGGCCGAGCTGCTTCCCGAAGTAAATTTCAATGCGGTACTGCCCGATTATAGCAGGAGTTATAACCTGTATCAGAGCGAAGACGGTACATATAAGTACGTGCGCAACAACTCCTTGCAAATGATGGGCGATATTTCTATCGACCAGAATATTGGGTTCACAGGAGGTAAACTATCAGTTAATTCATCGCTACAGTTTATCGACCCGTTGAACACCAGCGGTGCCAATAAATACTATATGAGTGTACCTTTTGGGGTAACCCTCTCGCAGCCCATTTTTGGGGTAAATAATATAAAATGGCAACAGCGCATTGAGCCCATACGCTACAACGAGGCAAAGGCTGCTTATTTAGAAAACGTGGAGAGAGTTACCCTGCGAACAATTACCTATTACTTTCAGCTGTTGCTGGCAAAGGAAAACCTGAACATTGCAGACCAAAACAAGAAAAATGCTGACCGCATTTACGATATTGCTCAAGCACGACGAGGAATGGGACAAATATCTGAAAATGAGCTATTGCAGCTTAAACTTTCTGTTTTAAAAGCAACTTCAAGCGTTACAAAAGAGCAATCGGGCCTGAATGCTGCCATGTTTCAACTGCGTTCCTTTTTAGGATTAAGTGAAAGCGATACCATTGATGCAGTCATTCCCGAAATGACGGAATACCCCAACATTGCTTACAATGATGTGCTAACGAAAGCACAAGACAATAATCCGTTTGCACAAAATATTCGCCGCCGCCAGCTGGAGGCCGATTTCGAGGTAGCACGGGCTAAAGGGGACCAGCGTCAAATAAACCTGTATGCTTCTGTGGGTTACACTGGGCAGGACCAAAGATTTAACGACACTTATCGCGATTTGATGGATTACCAAGTGGTACAGTTTGGCCTTAAAATACCCATTCTGGATTGGGGTAAACGAAAGGGCAGAGTAAAAGTGGCCGAATCAAATAGGGAGGTTGTTTCATTGCGGCTGAAACAGGAACAGATGGATTTTAATCAGGATATTTTCTTGTTGGTAGAGCAATACAACAATCAGTCCGAGCAGTTTCGCATAGCAAAAGAGGCCGATGAGATAGCACAAAGGAGATACAGTACCTCAGTAGAATCGTTTATGATTGGCAAAATAAATACGCTGGATTTAAATGATGCCCAACTCTCAAAAGACAATGCGCGTGGTAAATTTGTATCCGAAATGCATCTCTACTGGTACTATATGTACCAAATTCGCAGCCTAACATTGTACGATTTCAACGCACAAAAAAATATTGATGCCGAATTTGAATCATTGATAAACAGGTAACCGTTGTAGAGACGTCCCAAGGGGCGTCTCTCAAAACATTAATGCCCAAGGGGCGTCTCAAAACCTTAATGCCCAAGGCGCGTCTCAAAACATTAATGTCCAAGGGCCGTCTCAAAACCTTAATGCCCAAGGGGCGTCCTACGTTTTATAAATCACAAATTATTAACAGTTCGAAATTAATGATTAAATTTGCTAACGTAGCAACGCTGCGTTGCCGCCTACGAACCAAAAAACACTGTAGTACGAAATGCTGAACCCATGGAAACTAAGAAATTCCGCAACCGTTATCGCATACAAACAGCACGAGCTACCTGGCACGAATACAACGATGGATTATATTTTATTACCGTTTGCACTGCTAATAGAAATCATTATTTTGGTAAAATAGAAAATGGCAAAATGCAATATTCCGTTGTGGGGCAATATTTAGTCAATAGTATAGAGCAGGCACATACGCATTATAAAGATGCTGAAATACCTGTGTTTGTAGTAATGCCAAATCATTTTCATGCCATCATCTCCGTATCTCCTGCCCTACCACCTGCCGTACAGACGTCCCACGGCGCGTCTCAAGAGGCATGTAAAGACGTGGCATGCCGCGCCTCATTAGATAACATGAAAATAATTGCCAATCAATGCGGCAGATTATCACATATTGTAGGCGGCATAAAATCCGCAACCACAAAATTTGCACGAACCCACGACATCGAATTTGCATGGCAGACACGTTTTCACGACCGCATTATTCGCAACCAGGACGGATACAATCGCATTGCGCAATACATCGAAAACAATATCGCAAAATGGGAATCTGATAAAAAATAATGTAGTACAGACGTCCCATGGGGCGTCTCCGTGCTACAAAAACAGACGCCCC
>JAQUJY010000103.1:0-6078 GCA_028680705.1 Bacteroidales bacterium | reverse complement strand
CATCTCTTATGCTACTAAAATATATGATACTAATTATTGATGATGATGCCTCTGTACGTTCCTCACTCTCGTTTTTATTGAAACGTGCAGATTATGATGTGGAAACAGTATCATCGCCCGATGCTGCGTTGGCGTTTGTGCGTAAAACCAAACCCCAATTAATGCTCATGGATATGAACTTCTCGCTTGCCACCAAAGGCGACGAAGGCCTGGAGTTGTTAGCCAAGATGGGTGTTTTATGCCCAGCAGTACCTGTTATTCTTATCACCGCTTGGGGCTCCATTGAATTGGCCGTAAAAGGTATGCAAGCAGGTGCCTTCGACTTTATTACTAAGCCTTGGGATAATCGTCAGCTACTGAAATCGGTGGCCACTGCACTAGATTTATCCTCAGAAAACAGGCAGATTACAATACCCGAAACCCGAAAAGAACTGGACGAAAAATATAATTTTGGTGCTATCATTGGACAATCGAAAGAGCTTATGAATGTGCTCTCAACGGTGGCGCGAATTGCCAATACCAATGCACCAGTACTAATTACGGGCGAAAGTGGTACAGGAAAGGAGCTAATAGCCGAGGCTCTTCATTTGAATAGCAGCCGAAAGGTGCAGCAATTTGTAAAAGTAAACCTTGGCGGCGTTTCGCAAAGTCTTTTCGAGAGTGAAATGTTTGGACATCGTAAGGGTGCCTTTACCGATGCTTATAACGACCGTATTGGGCGATTTGAAATGGCCGATAAGGGAACAATTTTTCTTGATGAGATTGGCGAGTTAGATTTAGCGTGTCAGGTGAAGTTGCTACGCGTTTTGCAAGACCAAACATTCGAAGTGCTGGGCGACAGTCGCCCCCGCAAGGTTGATGTGCGCGTGGTGAGTGCCACCAATGCCAATTTGCCCCTTATGGTTCAGGAGAAAACATTCAGAGAAGATTTGTTCTATCGCGTAAACCTTATTCAAATTCATCTTCCCGCTCTGCGCGAACGGAAAGAGGATATTCCATTGCTGGCTAAATTCTTTGCAGACAGGCAAACAGCTCAAAACCGATTGCCTAAAGTGAAGTTCACCTCCTCGGCGTTGCAACTATTAGAACAACTTCCATTTCCAGGGAATATTCGTGAACTTAAGAACCTAATTGACCGAACTATCCTAGTCAGTGGCAAAAATCTGATTGATGATAATGATATTCGACAGCAAATTGAAACCGGACAAACGGTGAGTAAGAACGTAATTCCCACAGGTTTAACCCTGGAGGAGATAGAGGCAAAATCTATTGTACAAGCCATTGAGCTACATAAAGGCAATATGTCCAATGTTGCCAAGTCGCTTGGTATTAGTCGTGGTGCACTTTACCGACGAATGGAAAAATATGGTATTTGATATGAAACTACGCGGATACTTCTATATTTTGGCCCTGTTACTATTGGCCGTTTTTGGTTTCGTGTTTTACGAAGGCATTCAAACTCTCTCGTGGAGAACCATCGCTGCAATCCTTCTTGTAATTGTTACCTTGGTTTACCTCATCGTGTTTTATCAAAAAGTGGTACGTCCCTTACACAATATTGGTAGCGGCATGGATTTGCTGCGCGAGCAGGATTTCAGTTCACGCCTGCGAAAAGTTGGGCAATACGAGGCCGACAAAGTGGTTGCTATTTTTAATAAAATGATGGAGCAGCTAAAAAACGAGCGGTTGAGGCTTCGCGAGCAGAATCAGTTTTTGGATTTGCTTATCCACGCATCGCCCATGGGCGTTATTGTTCTAGATTACGACGGTCGGATAACGGAACTTAATCCGTCGGCCTCTAGGATTATGGGTATCGATGATTTTGATGCTGTGAAGGGGAAGCAACTTTCGGAACTCAAGGATAAATTGCTAATTGATTTATCAACCATCCCCATGCACAAAACACGCACCCTAAGCCTGAACGATGGCACGGTGTATAAATGCACACTGGAGTCGTTTATCGACCGTGGTTTCCCACGCCCTTTCTATCTTATCGAAAGTTTAACCGATGAGGTGCGTCGTGCAGAAAAGAAGGCCTACGAAAAAGTTATTCGCATGATTTCGCACGAAGTAAACAACACCACAGCTGGCATTACTTCAACTTTAGATACCGTTCAGGAAGGGCTTAAAACTGTTGCTGATACCCACGATATGCGCGAAGCCATGCAGGTTTGCATTGATAGGTCATACAGTATGAGTGAGTTTATTACCAACTTTGCCGATGTGGTAAAAATTCCCAAAGCGGTTCTTTCGCCTGTAAATCTGAATGAGCTCATTAAATCTATGACACGATTCATGGAGGTGATGTGCCTAAAAAGGAATATTAAGCTCACTTTTATTGCCGATAATGAGTTCCCCTTGCTTCAGCTAGATGCATCGCTCTTTGAGCAAGTATTGCTGAATATCATTAAAAACTCGGTCGAAAGTATTGAGAACAATGGGGAGGTAACCATAACAACCAACGCCCAAAGCCAAACGCTCGAAATTGCAGATAATGGGAAAGGGATTAGCAAGGAGATTGAAAGTAAATTGTTCAGCCCATTCTTTTCGAGCAAACCAATGGGACAAGGCTTAGGGCTGCTCTTTATTCGAGAGGTGCTTACGCAGCACAATTGCCGCTTCTCGCTGCGCACCCATGATGATGGGCTGACGAGGTTTGTAGTGAAGTTTAACACTAATCCATTACTTTAAAATGGAATTAGAATTAGCAAAAATAATTCCCCCTAAACTTCGTACAGTTTATTTATGAGGTTTAAATTTGCGCAACACCTTTTTTCGATAGAACCGCCTCAAAGAGAATAGAAAATTTTCCCTTAACAGTAAGGCGGCATATAATTGTTCCCTTTTATCAGCAGCCAGTGCATATTGCTCAGCCATTAACGCCAAAAAAACAGGTTTGTTAGTAAGTTTCTTAAGATTGATGAGCCCACGAGCAGGCGAGATGTATCTTTTAAATTGCATCCGGTTAAGGTCGATAAAAGAGAAACTCCAGTCCTCCTCCCCTTTTGCATTTACTAGCACATTACCCGAACTTAAGTCGTTATGCCATGCACCTGAAGGATGCACAACATTAGCCATGTATTGCGAAAAACACGATAGTATACTCTCCTGGTCGTCGTTATTTGAGTTCAGCACTGCTGTTAAATCAAAATCATGTTCATGATAAATTGACACGTAAAAGGCCTTTTTCAAAATGCCCCACCTTCCATACACCTCAATATACCCTATGGGTCTCGGGGTATCTATACCGAGTTTTTCGAGACGCCGTGCTACCCTATACGATCGTTTGGCCTTGGTGGCCCGAAACCACGAATACATAAGACGATTAAAAGCGGTAATACGGTTAAAAGACTTGATACACAGCCTTAGTTGGCCATGCTGAATAACCTTTATCTCATTCCTGTCTTTCTTTAGGGTTTCCCCCTCATCAGCAAAAATCTGAGGAACTGATTTCATAAAGCTATTCATCGCCGAAAAATCCGGATTAATATGGGTGATAATCTTCATAATCACTGATAATTAATAGTTGAATTTGGCAATTAGGTGATTGCGCAAATTCCAGATATCATCAAGGTAGGTTGTAGGGATGGCAAGATACAAAAAATCAACTTGTTTATTCAAAAATGGTGAGAGCACCAGGGAGTTTATGGATGAGAATACACCCACTGTCAAGCCAGAAGATTAACTACGCTCAACTTGGCCCTCGTTGGCTCAGATTACAAATCGGTGCTAGTAGAATCGCCAGAATTTTATACCCACATCAGCAACTTAATATTTTCCCTTGCCTTGTTGCTCCGCCTTATGTTACGTCGCTAACGTAACCAAAAGTTTGCGTACACTTTCAACCGAATCGATATAGTATTTCGCCTTTGTACTCTTTGTACCAACCTTAATGGTAAAGGCGTTATCGGGCATAGCTCCAAAGGTGTACTCATCGGTCCAGTCATCGCCAATGGCCATTATAAAGTCAAAACTACCCTTAGCAAGTTGCTGGGCAGCCGCCCGCCCTTTGTTAATCCCCGAGTTTTTAATCTCTATCACCTTATCGCCATCCATTATCTCCAGATTGAGGTTTGATACTAAATCGCGCAGTTCATCCTTTAACTCCCATGACCGAAGTATCCCTAAGTCGGGGTCGGCATTTCGATAGTGCCAAACCAGGGAATAATTCTTCTCCTCCAGGAATGAGCGAGGGGTTCTATCTGCATAAAATTTAATTATGGGTCTAATAATCTCCATCCAATGCTTATCAATCTTTTCAATCATTCCCCATTCTCCATCGGGCAGTTTTAACCATACACCATGCTCCGCCACAAAGGTTATCGTGTTGTAACTACTAAACCATTTACCAAGCGTCTCCTTATCTCTGCCGCTTATTACAACCAATCTATTACGCTTATCGGCTATTAGGTTTTCAAGAATTTTGTATAGTTCATCATTGGGAAAGGCCTTTTGAGGATCTTTATGAAATCCAGTAAGCGTGCCATCATAATCAAGAAAGATGATTCTGCTTTCCGATTTATCATAATTCTCCTTAAAGCGATCTATAATTTTTGGTGATACCTTATGCGTAAGGTTCGTCTCCTGCAGTTTCTTAACCCCTTTGAGTGCATCCAAAATATCGGTCGCCCATTTCTCCTCATTATAAACCTTTAAGCGCTTTTGCAAAACTTTATTTCTATCCCTTTGCTCGCTAACCGGCATTTCAAGCGCCTGCCGCATTGCTTGAGCTACCTCGGCAATATTATTGGGGTTTACTAAAATTGCCTCACTCATCTCCTTGGCTGCGCCGGTCATCTCGCTTAAAATTAGCACCCCTGTTTTATCGGTTCTGGAGGCTATGTACTCTTTTGCAATCAAGTTCATTCCATCGCGTAGTGGGGTTATCAGAGCAATTTGCGAAACAGTGTATAGTTCTACCTTTTCTTCCTTTGTAAGATTTCTGTAAAAATACCAAATGGGCATCCAGCCAACCGATCCATACTGGCCATTTATTCGCCCAACCATCTCATCAACAGTGCGCTTTTGGGTTTGGTACTCAACAAGCACCTCTCTTGAAGGCATTACGTAAAGCCCAAAACAAATTTTTCCGTGGTACTCCGGATTATCTGCCAAAAACATATCGAATGCCTCTAGGCGTTGCGTAATGCCTTTGGCGTAATCGAGTCTATCTACCGATAGCATAAGCATGGTATCGCCATCGTTTAGAACATTCTGTGCTAGGCTATTGGTTAAGCCAAGTAGCGATTCTCCCTTTGATGACTTAAAATAATTTGCCTGCTCCTGAAAATAATCATAGTCAATACCCAACGGAAAGTTATCTACCTTAACAACCCTTTCGTCAAGTTTTACGGTATTTAGGATATTATCGTAGCCAAGCAAGCGCCTTACCGAACTCATAAAGTGCCTCTCGTAATCAAAGGTATGGAAACCCACCAAATCGGCTCCAAGCATACCCTCAACTATCTCTCTGCGCCAGGGCAAAACCCTGAAAATTTCGTACGATGGGAACGGAATGTGCAAAAAGAATCCAATGGTTAACTGTGGTCTGGCCTCTCTAAGTAGCTGGGGTAAAAGCATTAGATGATAATCGTGAACCCAAATGGTATCATTATCCTTGGCAATTTTAAGAACAGCATCGGCAAAAAGTTTATTCACCTCAACATAATGATCCCAGTATTCCTCATTTAGTTCACTATGCTGCGTAAAGTAGTGGAACAATGGCCAGATGGTCCCATTGCAAAAGCCATCGTTAAACATTGTAATTTGCTCTTGCGTTAGCTCCAGCGGATGGCAGCGCTCTTCCTTAAATCTTTTTTTTACGTAGTCTTTTTCATTTTTCAGCAGTTCTATTTGCCCATTGCCACCCCTACCAACCCATTCGCAATTATTAAGTTTATAGTAGGTATTTAATTTACTGGGGGTTCTCACGCTCTTCTGCTCCACACTTACCTTACCATCTTCCTTTACTACCTCAAATGGAAGTTTGTTTGAAACAATAATAAGTCTGCTCATAACAATGAATTTTACAACATTCTACTTCAAAAAACTTTACTATATTAGCAAAATAATGCTACT
>JAQUJY010000102.1 GCA_028680705.1 Bacteroidales bacterium | reverse complement strand
ACTTCGGTTTCGTCCATGTAAAACGATGCAACAGTAACCCTGCGTTGTACGCTGTTCCAATCATACATTAACTCCTCTTCAGTTCTACCCATAATAAAGGTACCCCCTTCAATAAAAACAAGTCCGGGCCCTGCCTTGGGTGAATAATTATCTACGACCTCAAATCCGCCATGGTTAGGGTCGTTGTAATTCCATCCTGTTGTAGGCGAATCACCAGATCTTCCGCCGAAAATGCTACATGATGAAAATGCTGCAGCACTTGCAAGCAGCAAAACAATAAAACTGTACTTTATTTTCATAGTTGATTTTTTTCCTTTGAGTTCAACTGTTTTCCAACTTCAAATATAGATATAATTGTATTAATTACATATCGTAATTGATATAAAAACTAAAAAACGGGACTATTTATTGTGCGAGTTTTCTTTCTCGACCTTTTCTTATACTCAAAAAACATGGCAAAGGTTACTTCGTGCGAAGAAGTTTTCAAACCTCTGAAATTATTTTCAAAGATACTAAAATCGTAACTGTATGCAAATGAGAAGTTTTCGTTGTGGTACCCAAGTAAAAAAGCGAAGGTATGGTTACTAAAACCTATTCGTTCTTTTAGCCACAATCCCGACTCAAGGCTGTGGTGGCGTAGGTACAGCCCTAGGCTTACCTGTTTTATATCTAGTTGTTGCTGATATATAATATTTGGCGAAATGATTAAACTTTTACGGAAAAGGTACCTTTTGTATAGATTAAAGGCTGCACCAATTTGAGCAGTGTATTTTCTGGATAGGACAATGTTGTTTTCACCATTGTCCGAGATTTTGGATTCAGACAGATGATGCACCGAAAGCCCACCATAAAGGTAATCCCATTCGGCCAATATTCCTGCAGCAAAATCAGGAGCAAATTTGCTTGTACCTGAAAAACCTGGTGATCCAACAATATTTCCTCCCTCATTTACCATGTCGGGGAAAATCAGATTCCGTGTGTTCTGCGATTTGAATATCCCACCTGCTTGTACACCTCCTCTGACCTGAAAGTTATATGCTATTTGAAACGTGTAAGAATAAAGTATATTGGCGTTTAAATTGTTTAAAGCACCAAGCGATTGCATGTCGTTAACGATGTTTATCCCCAGTCCGCTATTCTGCTCGATAAAATACTTGTCGTAGCTAATTCCGTAGGTCATGAAGGGGGATTCAGAAACAAGCCACTGATTTCTGTATGAAAACTGTAATCGTTGATATTTAGGATTGCCTACATAGGCAGGGTTTAGGTATAACTGGTTAGAGAATGGTTGCGAGAAACTGGCATCTTGCGCATAACTAGTGAAAGAGGTAAGAATAAGAAGAAATGTTACGTGTATTTTTTTACTAGTAAGCATTTGTATAAACCAATTATTACGTGCAATTTAAGTAACCGATTTTTAAATGATCTATTGTACAGGCAACCTCTTTTATTGTCCATAAAAAACCAATTGACATAGCGATACACCTATAATAAAACTATATATTGTGCGTTACTAAATTTACTGTTAAAGGTAAATCAATCTTTTTGTTTATTTACAAAGTTAAAAAAAATAATAATGTCTCGATTTGTTTATCTGTTGAGTTGCCTGCTTATATGCAGTGGGGTGGTTAACGGTCAAACCTATTCGCGCAGCATAGCTTGGCCAAAAGAACCGATGGAGAATTTCAGGGTTATTGAAGAGAATGGGAATCATTTTAAACCCCATCTTAGGTTCGATGGTAATGTAGACTACCCGCTTTCTCCGTTGATGATACCCTATTATAGTGAGACTATTCCTGTTTCGGATGCAATTGAAAGCTCTGAACATGTTTCGGTAAGCTTTACTAAAATGGATTATGAGGCTTTAACTCCAGAGGAGGCAAAACTTTTATCGCAAAGCGATATTGATAGCATCTCAAATCTTAAGATTAAGCACTCCGTTTATACAGCCCGCAAAAAGCGGATGTTACAGGTTAGTATTCCGGCGCTTAGGGTTAACTCTTCAAATGGTAAAGTTGAAAAATTACATGATTTTAGTTTCAACCTTGTGCCAACAGGGAAGGGACCAAGGCCAAAACTGTCTGTTCGGTATGCTGTCCAGTCGGTGTTGGCTAGTGGATCATGGAAACAGGTTAGGGTTGATAAAAGCGGAATTTACAAGATATCGTACAGTGAACTTGTGTCCATGGGGTTTGCAAATGTTGAAAATATCTCGCTTTGGGGGCACGATGGCAAACAGCTATCATTCTGGAACAGTGATGAGTCTATTGATGATTTGCAGCAGATACCCCTTTGGATGGAGAAAGGTTCTGATGGTACTTTTGGCCAGGGCGATTATGTTCTTTTCTATGCCAATGGGCCAGTTACCTGGGAACTTGATCAGGGAGACTCAATCTTAACTCATAAGATGCACGATTATGCTTTGCATGCTAGTTATTTTCTAACAACTGATATGCCATCTCCATTGCGAATAAAAACAGTAGGAGAAACCTCTTTACCTCACACACGAATTTCAAATTCTTATGATGCTTTACACTACTTTGAGATTAACGATACCAACCTTATTAAATCCGGGAGACAATGGTTTGGCGAAGGTTTTGATGTTTTTGCAAGCAAAACTTACAATGTGCCCTTTAATCAACCAGTCGACGGCGGAAAGGCCTATTTTCGGGTTAGTGCTGCTGCTCGTTCATCGGTATCAAGCACTTTTACACTTAGAGCCAATGGTGCCTTTGTTGGGAATATCCCCTTGTCATCGGTTAGTCTATCCAGTCAGTATTCATATTTCGCATCATTATCCTCAAAAACTTTTGAGTTTCCATATTCTCAAGGCGGCATAAACCTGGAACTCGTATATAATAAGCCTACGCCTTCGGCAAAGGCTTGGCTCGATTATATTACTGTGAATGCAAGGCAAAAACTGGTGATGCAATCGAGCCAGTTGCAATTTAGAGATTTGAAGAGTTTAGGAGCAGGGAATGTTACCCGATTTGATATCTCAAATGCTAGTACAGGTTTGATGGTTTGGGATATCTCCAATTTCTTTAATCCTCAGAAAAAACTTAGCTATACCCTCCAAGGGACGGTTGCACAGGTTAAAGTTGCCACCAGTGAACTCAAGGAGATGGTAGCTTTTAATCCATTGCAAGCATATAGCGTGAGTGTTGTTGGGGATGTTAATAATCAAAACATTCATGGTGCAGGGCAACCCAATATGGTTATTGTTACCCATCCCGATTATCTATCGCAGGCAAATGAACTTGCACAACTTCATACAGATAATAGCGGGTTAAGTGTTGCTGTTTATACTAACCAACAGGTTTACAACGAGTTTTCTTCGGGGAGTGCCGATGTTTCGGCAATTAGGAACATGATGAGGATGTTCTACAAAAGGGCTTCCAATGATAATGAATTACCCCGCTACTTACTTCTTTTTGGTGATGGTTCGTACAATAACCGATCCTCTGCTCCGTCGAACACCAATAGGGTGTTAACCTACCAATCGGTAAATTCAATTCATGTTACCAGTTCGTTTGTTTCTGACGACTACTTCGGTTTGCTCGATGATGATGAAGGCGAGGCGGACGGTCTGCTCGATATTGGTATTGGGCGAATCCCTTGTAATACTGTATCTGAAGCAAATATTGCTATTGCTAAGATAAAGCAGTACATGTTCGGTTCGCACGGTAGTTGGCACAATCAACTTTGCTTTATTGGCGATGATGGTGATGGTAATCTTCATATGAACCAGTCCGATCAACTTAGCGTTTTTGTTGAAGATAATTATCCTCGTTACAATGTGCAGCGAATTTTTTTTGATGCCTATCCAATACAAACCACATCGCAAGGGGCTCGCTACCCCGATGTTACCGATGCCATAAATAGCAGGGCAAATCAAGGAACTCTTATAATGAATTATGTTGGCCATGCCAATACGCGATGGCTATCGCACGAAAAGGTTACAATGATTAACGATATTCAGCAATGGCGCAATTTTGATAGACTATTCCTTTTTGTAACTGCAACCTGTGAGTTTAGCCGTTTTGATGATTTTGCTAGCAAGTCGGCAGGAGAACATGCGCTTTTTGCGCCTAATGGTGGAAGTGTTGGACTGTTTTCAACAACACGTGTGGTTTATGCAGACCCAAACTTCAGACTAAATAAAAATTTTTTTCAGTATGTATTTGCCCAGCGCAACGATTATGTTGAGGGGCAAGGTGACAGGTTCTATCGTTTAGGCGATGTACTTAGGTTGGCAAAGGTGGCTACAGCTGGACAGATTAATAAAAGAAATTTTATGCTTCTTGGCGATCCTGCACTCATGCTTCACTATCCTGATGCAAGCATGTCGATTACTCATGTTAATGGAAATTCAATTACGGAGGAACTCGATACGCTTCGGGCATTAAGTGCTGTTGAACTTAAAGGTGCGATTAATGAGGTGAAATCTGCCGATGGGTTTGCAGGTGAAACAGAGATCACACTGTATGATAAGGCGAAGGAGGTTACTACGTTAGCCAACAGAGGGGGAACTCCTTTTGTGTACACAGCACGCGAGAGCACCATTTACAAGGGTCGCTCCTCGATTGTTGATAACGGGTTTGTTTCCAAATTTATAGTTCCAAAGGATATTATGTACAATTATGGCTATGGGCGTGTTAGCCTTTATGCCAGCGATGGGATTAGCATAGGTACAGGTTTTTTTGAGGATTTTACCGTTGGGGGTATTAGCGATAACGTTGGCGACGATGCTGATGGCCCACAGATAGAGTTGTTTATGAATAATGAGAAATTTGTTCCAGGGGGGACAACCGATTCCAGTCCTAAACTTATTGTATCGCTTGCCGACAGCTCAGGGATTAACACAACTGGGGCGGGCATAGGCCATGATCTAACGGCCACCATTAGCGGTGGTCAGGAGCGGACCATAGTGCTAAATGACTATTACGTTTCCGATGTTGATAATTTTAGGCAGGGTAAAGCCGAGTATCAACTAACTGACCTGAAAGAGGGAGAATATAAGGTATCCGTAAAGGCATGGGATGTTTTCAACAATAGCTCCGAAGCGAAGATTGACTTTGCTGTTTTATCTGATAGTAACCTCAAACTTCAGCATGTGCTCAACTATCCAAATCCTTTTACCGAATTAACGGGCTTTTATTTTGAGCATAACCAGCCCTATTCAGATTTCGATATTTCCATACAGATTTTTAGCCCTTCTGGTAAGTTGGTCAAAACTATTGAGCATTACTTTCCAAGCGATGGTAGCTATAGGGTAGGACCTATGTACTGGGATGGGCTCGACGATTTTGGCGATAGAATTGGTCGTGGAGTATACTTCTATAAACTGAGGGTTAAACCTACCGATGGTAAGGTGGTGGAGGTTTACCAAAAGTTGGTGATATTGAAGTAATTAAGCATGCTATTAGCAATAGTTACAATTGTTTTTTTGAGAGAAAACAACTGTTTTCTGTAATTGTATGTATTGCAGGTTAAATACACCTAAAATATATTGCATGTTGCAATAACAATTAAATTCTTGGGTTGTTATAAAGTAATCAACTATTTTTGCATCCAAATTATTTAACATGATAAAAAAGATTTTTTCAGTATTACTATTCTTCTTAGTACTAAACAACGTGGTTGTTTTGGGGCAGTTTAATGATGATGTTTCGCTTCTTGGTTCCCCAAATGCCTTAAGGGTGGCTGTTCCATTTTTAATGATTGCTCCCGACTCGCGAGCAGGTTCTATGGGCGATGTGGGTGCAGCTTCAGAACCCGACATAAACAGCCAGCATTGGAATCCTTCAAAGTATGCTTTTTCCGAAGATGAATGGGGGCTCTCCTTATCGTATACTCCGTGGCTCCGAAACTTAATTAATGATATTAATCTAACCTATTTGGTTGGTTATTATAAGCTTGATGAGCAGCAGGTTGTGAGTGCATCGTTGTTGTATTTTTCATTAGGTCAAATTCATTTTACTAATAAAATAGGAGAATCTACATCAACACATAACGCTAATGAGTTTGCTTTTGATATGGCTTATTCACGTAAATTCTCTGAAAAGATTGGGGGTAGTGTAGGCTTTAAATTCATTCATTCCGATTTAACGGGAGGGTTTGTGCAAGCAAGCCAACCGGCTGGTAAGCCTGGACAATCATTCGCTGCAAGCATATCAACATACTATGAAACTCCTCTAGAAATTGATAGGAAAGAAGCGGAACTTGCTTTTGGATTACATATTTCAAACATTGGAACCAAACTCTCCTACAACGATGACGCAACGAAGGACTTTATTCCAACAAACTTGCGTTTAGGTGGTCGTTTTACTTTTAATATGGATGAGTATAACCAGATTTCATTAATGGTAGATGGCAATAAGCTATTAGTACCCACACCACCTCGGTACGATGACCCAGACAATATCAATTTAATTACCGCTGGTATGGATCCTGATGTGTCGGTAATAACAGGCATGTTGCAATCGTTTTACGATGCACCGGGTGGCTACAAGGAGGAATTGCGTGAAATAAGCTATGGTGTTGGGGTTGAGTATTCCTATTCTGGTCAGTTTGCTGTTAGGGGTGGTTACTTCGACGAGCATATGACTAAAGGAAATCGAAAGTATTTTAGCATTGGTGCTGGGGTTAAGTATAATGTTTTTAAACTCGATTTTGCGTATCTAATCCCAAGAGCAGGGCAAGCAAACCCATTGGCCAATACGGTTCGTTTTACGCTTGGTTTTGATTTTGATAAATCTGGCGGACGCTCAAGAAAAAGGTAAATGAGTATTAGAGTAGGCATTGGATACGATGTTCATCAGTTGGCCAAAGGCCATAAGTTTTGGCTTGGTGGCATTGAGATTAATCACACAAAAGGTTCGGTTGGGCACTCCGATGGTGATGTACTAATTCATGCCATATGTGATGCAATGCTAGGTGCTGTTGCTATGCGCGATATTGGCTTTCATTTCCCCGATACCGACCCTAACCTTAAAGGTGTTGATAGCAAGGTATTGCTAAAGCGTGTGCAACTACTCATCTCAGATAAAGGCTATGGTATAGGTAATATCGACTCAACTATTTGCCTTCAAAATCCTAAGCTCAAAAATATTATTCCGGAAATGCAAAGAACGCTAGAGCAGATATTGGGTTTGCCCGGGGGAACCGTTTCTGTTAAGGCTAGCACAACCGAGAGTCTTGGCTTTGTTGGCAGAGAAGAGGGCGTGTCGGCATATGCCGTGGTGATGCTTATAAAAGAAACAAAACATGAGTAAGAAAACGCTTGTGCTTGGTGCAAGCAGTAAGCCCGGTCGATTCTCGTTATTGGCCATACAAAGTCTGGTAAAGCATGGTTTTGAGGTTGTTGCCATTGGTCCAAGGCAGGATGTGGTAGAAGGAGTGCACATTGTTAATTGTCCCGTGCACCATACCGATATCCATACAGTAACTCTCTACCTAAATCCCATTAGGCAGAAGGAGTATCTTGACTATATCATTAGCCTAAACCCCAAGCGTATTATTTTTAACCCCGGTACAGAGAATCCCGAATTGTTTAAACTTGCGAAACAAAACGGGATTGAAGTCTCCTATGCCTGTACATTAGTTTTGCTTACTACAGGGCAATACTAGTTTCTTTTTACCTACTCATTTACCAGTCGTATTCCATCATCATCAATACTAATAAGCCTTGCTTTGTAAAGCGAACCAATGGCCTTTTTAAAAACCTTTTTGCTAATGCCAAGGTAAAAGTGTATGGTTTCGGGTTCACTTTTATCGGTTAGCGACAGGTAACCTTCGCTTTGTTTCAGCCTTTCGAGTATTGATTCTGAAATGCCATCAATCTTCTCATATCCAGGTTTGTGCAGGATTAGGTCAATCTTTTCGTCGTCACGAATCTTTTTAATGTAACCCTTAACCTTTTCACCTATTCGGAGTTCGCGAAATACCTCGTTATTATATAGTATACCCCAATGGGCGCTGTTAATAATTGCAGAGTATCCCAAATCAGTTTTTGAGTACACTAGCAGATCCACTTCTTGGTTAACATCGTATTCGGGTGGTGTATTATCAACAAATTTCTCAATTTTGGCCGAAGCGGCCAAGCGGTTAGTCTCATAATCGATATAGAGCGCAACAATATACGATTTACCCTCTTCCATGCGCTGCTTTTGCTCTCGGAAGGGGACAAAGATGTCCTTTGTAAGACCCCAATCGAGGAATGCTCCAGCACTGGTAACCGACACCGCTTTTAGCCTAGCAATTTCGCCTAATACGATAAGAGGTTTCTCGGTGGTTGCAATTATTCTGTCCTCAGAATCGAAGTAGATAAATACATCAATAATATCATCAACTTGCGTTCCCTCAGGAACGTATCGACTAGGGATTAGTATTTCACCGTGTTCGCCACCATCGAGGTAACAGCCAAAGTCAAGTTGCTTCACTACCTGTAGCTGATTATATTGTCCTATATTTGCCATTGCTTTATGTTTGCCCTAAAGGTAGGGTATTTTTTTAGATTAGTTTTTTATGGCATTTGATACCCTAGCGTTATTTACTGATTTTATGGAGGGAAACAGGTTTTCTAGATTGGATTTAAGTTGGCAATGTTCAAACTATAATCGAAATACAATCCGCTCTAGTTTGTGCCCAAATTTATTGCAGCTTAATTTTTTCTATATCAATTATTCCTGTTCTATTTAGAACAACCCTGTACCGTTTGTAAAAAAGTTGATCTTCGCTTTTAAACTGCATGATAAAATTTAGGTAATAGACCCTTTCACCCTTGATAACTTTAACCGCATTATTATCATCAGTAATAAAAAGAGGAAAGTCTGGATTATCCATTTTGCTGATATAGCTAGATATATTAAATCTAATAATATCATTTATACCAGCGGTATTGTATTGTATGGAATTATCTAGTTTTTTTCTGAATATTCGAACACGCTTCCGGTAAAGAATTATTTTTTCAGAGAAAGAACGATTGTGTGCTTCAAGAATGGCTGACCTATCGCGGAGTTTTAGAACTTCATCAGGTACTTTGTCTTCGGTAATAAAGTCCATGGCCTCTTTGCTCCAGCCAATATAGTTGTTCTTTAGGCTTATTTTTGTTTTATTATCAAAGTAACTTCTTCCGAGTCTGTATGCAAAATAGTGACGTCCCAACTCCTTAATCCTATCTTTAAGCATATAGCCAATAACAAGGGCTACAAAGAATGGCATGGTGAAATTCCCGAATTTTAATTGAAAAGAGAAAGCGATGATTGTGGCGAATATCATTGAAATTCCGGCAGCAATGCTATAGTATACCTGTTCAATAAGTACGCCGTCCTTTTTTTTGTTTGCGGTAAGGAAGAGTTCGTTGTCGGCAAATTTTTTTAGCAATCCAAGGCGAAAAATCATGTCTCTATTCCGATTTGGGTCATCCTTTTTTGCTACTGAAAAACCTTTATCCCTTTTATAGTTAATTTCTTGATTAATTACTTCAATAATAGCATCCCTGATGTGAGCATTGTCTTTTTGTTCGTTTTTCTCCAAAGCACTAAGGAGTTTAAAGGTATGCTGCTCAATGAGGTTACTCATATACTCATCGCCAAATTGATAGAAGTTGAGCAAATACTTATTGACGGTAGGAGTATTTATTATTCTTCTAAGATTTCGATACTTTGAAGTAATTAGATCAATGTTATTTATATAGTTTTCGATTAAATAATCATTATCCTCATTAAATGTATTCTTAATAATATGCGCAATGTCATCTCGAAGCGCACTTTTAAGAATTGATAAAAACATTTTTATTTGATATTCATAATCGGCTGAGTTTGTTCGTGAGGGGGCCGACGAAAGATTTTCAAATGATTTTTGTAGAATTGTGAATGGAGTATTCTTCTCACCTCCAATATCGCGCAAAAGATAAACAGGGGTGATAAGGCGTATATTGGAATTCATGTCCCTGTAAAAGTGTCGTTTTTCGTAAGTTAATGGGTTTATATCGAGACTGCTAGGCAAAAACAGCCAAGTGTTAAGCACAAAATTACTTACCTCTTGCTTTCTACGTACGTTTAATCCCAACTTTATTTCAA
>JAQUJY010000101.1 GCA_028680705.1 Bacteroidales bacterium | reverse complement strand
AGAACAGGTTCTTATGCCGACTCGCAGGATATTGTGCAGAATGTTTTCATAAAGTTGTACAACAATAACGGGAATTTATCTTCCATAAAGAATGTTAAGCACTACCTGTATCGAAGCATTACCAATGCCTGTTTTGATTTTCACAGGAAGAGCAGAAGGCAAAAGTTTGAACCCATTGAAACAGCGATTTTACCAAGCCAAATGTATGAGAGGGGAGCATCAGAGGTTCTAATTCAGTTTGAGGAATACGAAAGATTGGAAGAACTCCTAAAAGTCCTTCCCGAGGAACAATCGGAGGTAATTCGTTTGAGAATTTTTGATAACCTTGGCTTTGTTGAGATTGCGTCAATTCTTGAAACTCCCGTTACAACCATTAAGTCAAGGTTTAAGTATGGTATCGATAAGCTGAAAGATGGATATCGAAAAACATCAAGGAGGTAAAATTATGGATTGCGAAAAATGTAAGCAGGAGATGGTGAATCTATTCGATACGAATGTAGATTCCATGCTACAAGAGAGTATTCTGAAGCACATTAATCAGTGTTCCGATTGTCAGAAGGAATACCACAATGCCCTTGAAATTATATCGATGCTGAAACCTAAGCTGCAACCCAATGCTCCATTTCTGTTAAAGCAAAACATTATGAACCAACTAAAAATGGAGGACACAGAAATGAAAACACAAGACCCTAAAGTTAAAAAGATTAGCCCGCGATTTAAGAAAATCTTAATGGTGGCTGCTATTGTGACCATGGCTATGGTGATTATCCCAATTGTAAATAATAATCCAAATGTTTTTAATGGTACCGCCCGGGCTGCCAACAGTCTATTTGAGAACTCAATTAGGGCAACCCAGCTGGTAAAAAGTATGATTGTAAAGCTAAAGGTACGCACACTAGCGAACGACAATTTTTCGCTTATTGGTGCCAACTACGAAATGGTAAACCATACAATCTACAAGTCGTTTAGTAATCCCGATAAATGGAGAGTAGAAAAGCCCGGTAGGGTGATTGTGTGCGATGGGGAGAATCAGTTTATGCACATAGTTAATGTGCAGGAGTTTTATAAGGCACCCAGTTACCATAATATGATTGAAGATTTTAAGGGGTTGCTCGAACCCGAAAAAATTCTTATAAAAGAGCAGTATAATTTTAAAAAAGATGGTTCAACGTTGTCAATGAAGGTAACAGATGGGTTGGTATATTTAACTGTTACCGATAAGGCACAGGGCGATTTTACCAACGACTACATGCTTAATACCTCAATTGGAGAGTCGGATAATCGCCGTGAGTATGTATTCGATAACGACACCAAACTTTTAAAGGAGTTGAAAATCTATCTTGTTGAGGGCAAAAAGGAGACATTGATTGTTAGCTTAGAAAGCATTGAGTATAACGCTAGTATCGACCCCTCTTTATTCGTACTTGATATTCCTAAAGGGCAGGAGTGCATAGATTTAGCCGTTGTACCCAAAGGTGAAGTTTTTACGAATATTACCAGCAAAAAGGCAGCAGAAATTTTATTTAACGGATTGTCAAAAAAGGATTGGTCGTTAGTTGCTCCAGTCCTTATTCACTATGAATCTGATGGTGAACTTTCGGGCGATATGAAAGAGAAATTTGGCGGACTAACACTGCTGCAGCTTGGCGAGCCTTTTAAGTCGGGTCAATACGCCGGAGAGTTTGTTCCGTACGAGATTAGGTTAAAGTCGGGCAAAATCGTAAGACACAATCTCGCACTGCGCAACGATAATCCCAATGGGGTGTGGTTGATTGACGGGGGTTTCAGTATGGATTAGTTTTATGCTATTTCAATTTAAATCCGAGAATTTTTCTCGGATTTTTTTATGTCTGATAATTAAGACGATCGATTCTCTATAGAAGTCCAATTTCTGATTCAATAACAATCAGAAAACCTAATCGCAGCACACGGGTAGGACGCTAAAAAGGTTGAAACCTAAACTTCAGCCCTATATTAACGTTTGAAAAGGTAGGAATCAAGAATGAATCGTTTAGGTAATTAACTTGCGGATTATAAATCCACTGTATTTGAAATTTAACCAGTTCTGCACCTACGCCAATAGTTAGACTGTGATCAATGTTGAAAATTTTATTCCAGTTTTCAAAATTCATCATAGTGATTTCGTCTTCTACAAAAGCGGTTGATGGGTGCTGATTTGAGAAGAAAAGCATGGACATTCTGAGCCCATACGATACTTCAACTATTTTGTAGCGTATGCTAATTGAGGGTTGAACAAACGGGCGGTGTATGTTGTAGGCAACGCTTTGATAGGTGTTTAGCGCCCTGTTCATGGTGTACATTCCATAGCCAGCGTAGGTTTCAAAAACGAAAATACTATCCGGTCCAAAGGGTTTAAAGAAGCCTGCGCCAATCTCAGCCATAAAGCTTTGGTTTTTTTTATTGAAGTGTAGGTTGTTTACTGTTGTATCGCCACTGTATTCTGAGAGGTCAGGGTATGATTTGAAACTACTGAGATTAAGCATTAGGGCACTATTACGACCAATTGCATGGGCTACGTTTACTCCAGTTTCCCTAAATTCTTCGGCCGATCCAATATGACCCTGCGCAACGGTTTCTCCCTTCTCTTTAAGTAGGGGAACATTTACGTTGTTGGGCATGTAGTACGTGGGGTTGCATGATGCGAACCCGAAAACAACGAGTATTAGCAAAATGCGATTTTTCATATAACAGTATTATTTTTTCCTTAGTTGAAATTACATATTATTGTTCAGTTCGAATTGCAGTTCATCAAATACTTCCAGAAAAGAGTTAAAGTAAACTATATGTATTCCAATGTCGTTTTTTTAACAAAATCTAACCTATTATTAAATTATATCCTCCCCCTTCGACTTTGCATAGGGTGACGGTCAGGCTGAGCAAAGTCGAAGCCTAAACTAAAACATAACTGTATGCAGCCACTAAAAAAGGGCAAGTCGAATTCGACTTGCCCTTTTTGACTGACCTAGGAAATTACTATTTCATTGGTTCAACATCCTCAATATTGTCTTTTCTCCCCTTTGACTTTTCCTTTGGTTTATCAATGGTTTTACCCTTTAGGTAATCTGGCAACTCCATGCCTGCCATCTTAAACAGTTCCTCGAATGGAGGGATTGCACCTAGCATTCCCGACAGAAAATTGGCAGTAGCTGGGCTCTTTCCATCCTTGCCCGAGCCCATATTATCCCAAACAGTAACCTTGTCAATCTTAAGGTTTTTAACGGCTTCAACCTGAGTTTTTACCAGTTCGGGTAGCTTATCGGCAATCATCATCATTACCGCATCACGTGAGTTACCTGCTGCTTTATTTAGCATCTCAAAGCCTTCGGCTTGCTTAGTAAGGATTTGGAAAATACCTTTAGCTTCGGCTTCCATCTTCATAAAAATGGCATCGGCTTCACCACGAGCTTCCCTACGGGTTTGCTGAGCAATAGCTTCAGCATCAATTTCAACCTTCTCCTTATTAATGGTTGCGGGTACAATAATATCCGCTTTCTGTGTGGCCTGCTCCCTCTCGGCACGGGCAGTTTCAGCAGCCTTCTCAGAAGCATATGCCTCTTCAAGTGCCTTTGCACGGGCTACCTTTTCGGCTGCAACGGCCTTTCGTTCTGCTTCGGCTTCGTTCTCGCGTCGGGTAGCGTTAGAGTTAGCTATGGTAATCTTGGCCAAGTTTTCACCCTCGACGGCTGTAGCATCTGCACTTGATACCTGAACACGCTGGTCGCGATGTGCGTTGGCTTCACCAATGGATCCGTCGCGGTTCTTTTCGGCAACACTCTTCTTGGCATCGTTTATCGCCTTAGCAGCAGCTTCCTTACCAAGCGCCTCAATATATCCCGACTCGTCGTTGATGTCGGTTACGTTCACGTTAATTAGCTTCAAGCCAATTTTCTTTAGCTCAGCCTCCACGTTGGCCGATACGGCTGCAAGGAATTTGTCGCGGTTGTTGTTAATTTCCTCAATCTCCATGGTGGCCACAACCAAACGAAGTTGACCGAAAATGATATCCTTAGCCAGGTTGCTAATATCGTCCTGAGCAAGGCCAAGCAAACGCTCGGCAGCATTATCCATAATGCCAGGCTCGGTGGATATACCTACGGTGAATCGGGAGGGCACATCAACCCTAATGTTCTGCTGACTAAGCGCATTGGTTAAGTTAATCTCAATGGAAAGCGGCGTTAAATTCAGGAAAGAGTAATCCTGAATTACGGGCCAGATAAATGCTGCGCCACCATGAATACACTTTGCCGAACGGAACTCATCGCTTTTGTCCTTTCCAACCTTTCCGTAAACCACAAGAACTCTGTCGGACGGGCAGCGCTTGTATCGTTTAAGTAACGATACAATGAGAATGAAAACAAAAAATACTAGGACAATAATGCCAATTAATACATACTGGGCCATAGGATTAAGAATTAAATGGTTAGAATTATTTTAGGTTATGATTTTTTTACGAGTAAAATTTCACCGTTGATAATGTCTACCACTTGCACGATGGCACCAGTGGGGATTGACTCATCATCATCAGTCATGGCATCGAGCGTTCGATAACCCTGTATTTTGAGTTGTACCTTACCTGTAGTTTTTCGCTTCTCGGGGATAGGTAGGTAAACAGTTGCTGTTTTGCCTATAGCCATTTTTATGTTAAGCGTACCCGATTCGGTTAACTTCCCCATGAAGTAGTATATTGACGCCATTATCAACATCATTATAATACCAGCAACTGTAGAGATAAGTACCGTTGACCAACCGGCCATTTCGCCATAAACACAGGCCAAACCCACCCATCCAAATACGGTGAAGAATGCCACGAAGTTCTTTAGGCTGATGAACTGAAAGTCAACGCCCGAATCCGAGTCAACGCTTAAATCAGCATCGCCAATTGCATCTAGTCCATCAGCATCGGCATCAGATCCGAAGAAAGTCATTACCAACTGAATGACAAAGATAAGGGATGCTGGAATGGTTATTATCCAGTAGAGCATCTGAATTGTGGAAAGGCTGTCCCACCATGTGTTAAAGTTGAGTAGTATCATTTTGACTTTTAAGTTTGTACCCGTGAAATTATGAAAAAAAGCCACACCTTTTCAATTTTTACCCCATAATTTGAGGTATTATTTATATCAAGAAGTTATAATGAAAATCCCTTATGAATAGCTTTTCGTTTGGTAAGGTAGGCAAAAGGGTAAATTTATGTCGAATTAAAAATATTGGAGGGTGACCCAAAAATTGATTTCACACATTCTTTTGACCCTAACATAAGTACAACTGGCTATAATCTTTTTTTACCAGTTGTTTAGTTGTGCTATTGACATCCACAGCAACTAGCACAACCACTATGACCGCCTACCAATGATTTATAAAAACTTGAAAAACCTTCGGATATCTCATCGCGAATACGACGAAAAGCAGCCAATATTTCCTCTTCAGTTCCTTTTGCCATGGCGGGGTCGTCGAAACCGATGTGCCAGCGGTTGTCTACTGTGCCTTTAAAAACCGGACAATTTATGTTTGCATCGTTGCATACGGTAATTAGGTAGTCGAAATGTTGGTCGATGAATTGTTCTACGTTTTTAGGTTTATTTTGTGAGATATCTATTCCAACCTCAGCCATTACCTTAACTGCCAATGGGTTTATTTGCGATGAGGGTTCTGTTCCGGCTGAGTGAACCTCAATAGTGTTGTCGTACGACTTTAGGAAACCCTCAACCATTTGGCTACGGCAGGAGTTTCCGGTGCATAGAATTAGTATTTTCATTCGTCTATAAATTATATTCGTTTATTACTTGTATTCGTAAACTATTAGAACGGAAGGTTTTCCACATCAACATTTCCGCCAGATATAATTACGCCTACCCGCTTATCTTTAAAAACCTCTCTGTTTTGCATAATTGCAGCCACAGGTACTGCTGATGATGGTTCTATAATTATCTTCATCCTTTCCCATACTAGCCTCATTGCCTTAACAATCGATTCCTCTGAAACGGTAAGAATGCCATTAGCATACTTCTGAATAATCGTTAGGGTAAGCGGACAGAGTGATGTTCTTAATCCATCGGCAATGGTATTGGGATTGACTGAGGGGTATAGAGTCCCGTCGCGTAGTGAGCGAAAGGCATCGTCTGCGTTTTGTGGCTCGCCAGCGTAAACTTTAATATTTGGGTTTGTTTCCTTGGCATAAATTAGCGTGCCAGAGAAAAGTCCTCCGCCTCCCACCGGGGTGATTAAGATTTGTAAATCTTCAATCTCATCTAGTAGTTCCAATGATGCTGTTCCCTGCCCACAGATTACCTCAAAGTTTTCGTAGGGATGAATAAATGTAGCCCCAGTTTCAATCCTTACTTTTTCCAACTCTTTTTCTCGGGCTTCCTGGGTTGGCTCACAGGTAAATATTTTTGCACCATATCCTTCAACTGCTCTACGTTTTATAGATGGTGCATTGCTGGGCATAACAATATACGATGGAATACCCCTAATGGCTGCAGCTAAAGCCAGTGCTGCGGCATGATTGCCCGAGCTATGGGTGCAAACTCCCTTTGCTGCTAGTTTGTTGCTAAGATTAAATACTGCATTGGATGCACCACGGAACTTGAATGCACCAACCTTTTGGAAGTTTTCACACTTAAAAAAGACCTCACATCCAAGAATACTGTTTATGGTTTGAGAGGTGAGTGCAGGGGTGCAATGCGCATATCTTCTTACAGATTGATAAGCCAGTTCAATATTACTCCTGTTTGGAATTAGCATTGGGATATATTTTTTCTTTTTTATAATCCTCAAATTTATCTAAAATACGCTTTCGTACCTCATAATCACTGGCCAAAAGAAGAAAACTTTCGGTAAAACCACAATACTCCATAAACCTTATCGCCTCATTACCAGATAGACAAGTAAGTTCCTGAACAACATCAGCAGAAAATTTCTTTAGCATCAAATCCCACCTTAACTCCTCCTCAACTTTTTCCTTAATCAGAACTTTCTGTTTTGCTATCCAATCGCTACCAAAGCTGAAACCACCTTGAGCTGGGGGTAGATTATGTAATTGCATATTAGAGATTTGTTCCCGAAAGTACTTTTCTAATCTTTCCTGCAGAACTTCTTGTTCGGATTTTGGCAATTTCATTGCCGTTACCTCTTTTATGAACCGTTGATATGTACCAAAACGGGTAATCTGTACCTCACGAATTTGGTAAGATCGTGGTGTTAACCTAATGGGGTAGTAAAGCGAATCGGATGTGAACTGACCCCACGAAGGGATGCGCATTTGATGATATCCTAAAGCGCTAATTATAAGCGTATCGCCCGTTGAGACAGGCGTTGTGAAAAAGCCAAGCATATCGGCAACAATCCCCTTTTTGATACCCGTATTTACAATATGGCCAAGCGATAAGGGCTTGCCGTTGGTTGCATCAACTAATTGAAAGTGGATGTTTTGTACGGTATCACTGCCTTGCTGGCTATAAGCAGCAACGGATATTATAATCAGAATGAAGAATGCTAGTGTTTTTTTCACTTTACCGTAATTGACTCCTCCAAATTTACACCGATGTTTGAATAATACTAATATTAACAGTAAAGCTTAACGATTTTTAACGGCATTTGCATAAAAATATCCACAGCTATTTAAGCAATGGGGATTTTTGTTGATAAACTGGTTTATTCTCCTAGATAATCCTCTAGCCACCTATCAATTTCCCAGGCTTGGTGAAGTATCGATTGGCGGGCTCTATACCCATGGCTTTCAAAGGGTAGCATTACTAATCTGGCTGTGCCACCATGTCCATTTATGGCCTGATACAAACGCTCGCTTTGCATTGGAAAAGTTCCGCTGTTGTTGTCGTCAACTCCATGGATTAACAGCAACGGTTTCTTAAGCTTATCAGCATGCATAAACGGCGACATGGTATCGTAAACCTTGGGTGCTTCCCAGTAGGTCCGCTCTTCACCTTGAAAACCAAATGGGGTAAGGGTTCGGTTATACGCACCGCTACGGGCAATGCCTGCAGCAAAGAGGTTTGTATGCGCAAGCAGATTGGCTGTCATAAATGCACCGTATGAATGTCCCCCGATTGCTATGCGATTTGAATCACCAATTTTTTGCTCAACCAGAAAATTAATGGCAGCTTGTGCATTTTCTGTAAGCTGATCAACAAAGGTATCGTTTGGCAACAGGCTATCCTTGGCAACAATGGGCATTCCAACCCTATCAAGTACTGCATAGCCACGTGTCACCCACATTACAGGCGATAAATGCGACGGACGAATAAATCTGTAAGGCGATTCGGTTACTTGTGCCGCTAAGTTGGCATCAACATACTCCTGTGGGTATGCCCACATTAGTACAGGTAGTCGTTTCGACCCTTTTTTGTATTCAGCCGGAAGGTATAGCGTTGCGGTAAGCTCAATACCGTCAGATCTTTTATACCTTACCAACTCTTTTTGTACATTGGCTAGCTGTGGGTAAGGGTGAGGGAATGAGGTAAATGCTTTGGGTTTCCCTTTTTTTAAATCTCTGATAAAAAAGTTAGGCTGCTCGGTTTCCGATTCCCGTTGGGTTAATATCCTCCGAATAGGATTATCAAGAGTAGTGATAAACTGTTCGAAGTAGGGTGCCTGACATTGCCATAAGCGTTTAGTTTTAAGGCTGTTTAGGTTTAGTTCATCCAAAAAAGGCATGTTGCCTTGGGGCGATGCACCCTGTCCGCTCAGGTACAGAACAGAATTATCCTGATTGGACTTAAGAACAGAGTAGCCCAAATGGTTTAATTCAGTTAAAAAGTTTCCGGGATTACCATAAGCATCCTGCCATGATCTGTCCCAGATAATTTTTTTGCTTTCCCTTGGGTTTGAAGGATTGAAAAAACTGGTAACTATACTACGGGTTTCCCACCATCGCTCGTAAACAACGGCTAGATTATCCCATCCCCAGGTAATGCCTGCGTACCTGTAGTTAAGCGAAAGGAAAGCTGTGGGTTTACTATTAAAAGGAGCATCGAGCATATAGAGCATATCGCGAATCTCAGCAACCTTTTTTGGATCTCCTCCATCCTGAGCCTCTGCCCAAACAATTGTTGCGGGCTTATCGGCTCTCCACTGATAACTTCTAGGTCCTTCTTGAACAGCGCTAAACCCTTGAGGAATACTCTCGGCTAGGGGAATTTCTGCGAGTTTTTTCAGCAGAATCCCTTCGTTGCTCCAGACCTCAACCCAAAGAGGAAAACTATAGTAAGGAACGATATATGAGAATGGTCGCATAATTTGTTGTACAAGCAGGTATTCGCCGTTGGGTGAAACAGAGAAGTTACTGTAGAGGCCAGGATTGCCTATTACTTTGGGCTTACCATTCTCCGAAACCTTGGCTAGGGTTGATGTGGCATAATGCTCAAACATATCCTCATCAATCGGATTCTGAAGCATATCCTGATAGGTTCTAATCGTAGTTTTTTTTCCGCTTGAAACCTGAACCGATGGACCAACGGGTAAGGCATCCTTAAAGTCTATTCCCTCTCTGCTCAGTATCCTCGAAGCGAAGTATATTGTTTTGCTATCGGGTGCCCATTCAATGGGAAATCCCATTATTACCGAGTTTAAATCCGACGCCCATTTTTTTGCATCTCCTCTTTCTGCGTCGGCTACCCAAAGTTCAATGGTTGTTTTTCTGTAAACCACAATTGCCAATCTCTCGCCATTGGGTGACCAGCGTATAAGTCTAATTCTCCCATCCTCAGGTAAGCCCAAAATGGGATAACTTTTATCGGTGTCGAGTTTTTGTAACGATAAGCTATTCCAGAAACGGGGTTTGCTATCGCCAAAGTTTCTTGGGTTTATCCTTATTCCTGCTAGGCGCAGTTCAGGCTGAGCTAAGTCGGCAATGTCGGGCATTTCTTGTGGGGAGGCCAATAAAGCATGGGTTTTGGTTGGGTTGACTAATAATGATGGGGTTGTGGGAGCATCAATAATCTCGAGCAACTCTTTAGGTGGCTCCATATATCTTGTGGTTTCCTGAGTCATTACCGTTGGTATTAGTGCAAATATTAATAATGTTGTATAGAGTAAGTTTTTCATAGTAGTAAATATGTGGTTGATTAATATATCTATTAATTTTAAATATTGACCAATTTAGCCTTTATTGGTTTAAGATATTTACCCAACATAA
>JAQUJY010000019.1:23882-40323 GCA_028680705.1 Bacteroidales bacterium | reverse complement strand
ACCGTTACCTGGACAGCCGCCAACTTCGAAAACGTGGTGGTTGAGGCTTGGGCACCAAACTCAAACGACGGTGCTGGTGCATGGATCACCATGGTGGCTTCAACTCCTGCTGCTGATGGTACAGCTACTTTTACCGTACCTGTCGATGCAGAGTTTAGCGCTGCTTACAAGCTGCGCGTTGCCGATGCAGCAGATGGTATTCCAACTGCTGAATCTACTGAATTTAAGGTTCGAGAGGTTCACAACGCTCTATCTACCTTAAATACACGCCCTGTTAACACCGAGGCTCGTTTCGATGGCTCTGCCGTTGTTACCTACTCCCGCACTGCCCGTCACCAAAAATATATACAGGATGACAATGCGGCTATTCTAATTGACGACAGTCCTGGTATAATTACCGAGGAGTATCCAATTGGTAGCGAAATAACAGGCCTTATAGGTAAAATTAGCATCTTTAATCAACTAGTTCAGTTCATTCCACTTGAGGATCCGGGAGAACCTGCCTCACTTGATAATCCTGTTGTTCCTTTTGTAACAACCTTGGCAGACTTAACCTCAGCCGACCAGTCTAAGCTTATTAAACTGGAGAATATAACATTTACATCTACCGGAACTTTCGCTGCTGGTCAAAATTACGACATACAGGATAACAGCGAAACACCCGGCAAATACCGTACTTCGTTTAGCGAATCGGATTATATTGGTGAGGAAATTCCCACCCAGAACATTGTTGAAATGCTTACACTGGTTGGTCAGAATTACGCCAACATACAGTTAACCTCACGCTCAACAGCTGATTGGGTTATAGTTAGCGATGATGCAACCCTTGCAACCTTTACCCTTGGTGGCGAGAGTGCGCTTGGGCTAACCGGACTAGTGGTTGCCGATCCTGATGTGGATGACGGCGCAACAATGTTTGTTGACGATTTTACGGGCTTTGCGGGAATTGTTACAACCCCAGCTGATGCCAATGCAGCTGTTGAGGTAAAGTTGAACGGCACTGTGGTTGTTGAAGGAGACCTTGCAGCCCAAGCACTTGTTGAAGGCGATATAGTTGTTGTTACCGTAACCGCAGCGGATGCTACAACAGTAGCTATCTATAAGGTTACCCTAACCGGCGAGAACCGTGAGCTTACCCTCACCGCACCCGTTGGCGTAAATGCTTACAATACCGGCGATGACATTGTATTCACCTGGACATCGGCCAATATTGCCAACGTAAACCTTTATGCGGTTGACGCAGGTAAAGCAGAAAACCTAATTAACGAGGAGCCTATTCTAGCTACACTTGGCACCTATACCTACACCGTACCCAATGGCGATTTTGGAACATACCGTTTCCGTATTGCCGATGCAGCAGATGCCACATTCTACAACGAAACTGCTGAGGCCTCTACAATAACTGATACTCAGGCACCTGATCCGATTTTTTCGTACCCGCTTATGGGCGAGGTTGATATGCCCACCAGCTTTACCCTTAGGGTTGAGTTTGACGAGGATGTACAGCTGGCAACAGGAAACTTTACCATTCATCTGGTAAGTGACGGTACTGTTGTACAAACCTTAGACGAAACCGCTGGTTCGGTTATGGAAAATATGGTTAGTGGAGATATTACAGGACTTGCCTGGGAAACCCAGTACTATATCAACGTAACTGCAGGGTTGATTAAAGACCTTTCAGATAACGACTTCCCTGCAATTACGGATCAGTCGTGGACATTTACCACAATGACAGAACCTGCTAGTGACCTGTTCTTTAGCGAGTACATTGAGGGTAGCAGCAACAACAAGGCGCTGGAGATTTACAATCCAACCGGTGCACCCGTTGATCTTACCCCATATGAGGTAAAACAATTCTCCAATGGTTCTAGCGTTGTAAACAACACATTAGACTTAACTGGAACCCTTGATGCTGGCGCTGTTTACGTTATTGCCAATGCCAGTGCCGTTGCAGAAATTCTTGATGTAGCAGATATTACCAGTAGTGTTACATATTACAATGGGAATGATGCACTAGGTCTTTACAAAAACGATGTTTTAATTGATATTTTTGGTACGAAAACTTTAGAGACAGGCGACAGTAACTTCCCCGATTTTGATGTTGCAGGTGTTATCGGTGCAGCAAAAGACCACACCCTTGTACGTAAGAGCGCAGTGGTTATTGGCAATACCGATTGGGCAGCATCTGCCGGAACCAATGCTGAGGATAGCGAATGGATTGTTCATCCTAATAACACATTCACTTTCCTTGGATGGCATGGTAATAACGACGAAGCAGAGATACTAACATTTATGGTTGATGCACAAATGGCACCCGCAACCATTGATGCCACAGCTGCCACCGTTACCCTTAAGGTACTTAACGGAACTGATTTAGTTACACTTACCCCTACATTTACGTTATCAACGGGTGCTTCTGCAACCGTAGGTACTGTTGTACAGCAATCGGGCGTTACGATTGTTGATTTTACCAATCCGGTTGTTTATACCGTTGAGGCAGAATCGGGGGCTACCAAAGACTGGACCGTAACCATTACCGAGGAAGCTGTTAGCACAAAGGCAGAAATTATAACCTTTAGCCTTACTGAGCAAATTGGCCCTGCAGTTATTGACAGTGAAGCAAAAACTGTTGAAATATCCGTTGCTCCTGGTACTGATGTAACTACTCTTGTACCTACCATTACGGTAAGCCTTGGTGCTACCATTAACCCATTGAGCGATGTTGCACAAGACTTTACGAATGCAGTTACCTATACTGTAACCGCTCAGGACGGTACAACCACTAAGGTTTGGACTGTAACAGTTACCGCATCTAACATCATCTCAATTTACGATATCCAGTACACTCCGGCACCATCTGGCGATAGCCCATACGCCGGACAGGTTGTTACCACTACTGGCATTGTAACGGCATACCATTATAACTTCGAGGGTGGCGTATTTAAAGGTTTATTTATTCAGGATGGAGAAGGTGCATGGAATGGACTGTACGTATTCAACGAGTTTATGGAGGACATACCAAACGTAGGCGATGAGATTGTAGTTTCTGGAAAAATTGAGGAATACTATACCCTTACCGAGTTAACTACCGCTGGCGGAACAGTAACCATGAATATTGAAGTAGTAAGCACAAACAATGCGCTTCCTGCACCAACTGTAATCACAACTGCAGAAGCAGCAAAAGAACCATGGGAAGGTGTGCTTGTTCAAGTAAAAAATGCTGAGTATACCATTGAATCTGATAACTATGGAGTTCTTGGTGTTAACGATGGATCGGGTGTCGTTTACATTGATGATGATATGTTTGACCATAGAGCTGCCGAAGCATTTACGCTTAACGAGAGCTATAATATTACAGGTATTGGCCATTTCAGCTTCGACCTTGCAAAAATCCTTCCTCGTTTTGCTGAGGATATCGAATTAGCATCTAGCGTTGGGACCGTTTGGGGCGAGAGCATTAGCGCATACCCCAATCCATTTACCAACACCCTTTATATTAACAATATTGAAAACGCGAGCCGTGTTGTTATTGTTAACCTAATTGGGCAGCAGGTAATGAGCGTTAACCTTAATGGTGCAAACAGTAAAGAGATTAGCACTAGCCAACTAGCTTCGGGTGTTTACCTTGTAACCATAGTAAACAACCAAGGCCAAAAAGCGGTAAGAAAGATGATTAAAAGATAACATCTTATTGCCATAGATTTTTAAAGAAATCCGGGGGAGCAATCCTCCGGATTTTTTTTACTCACCCCATCATTGCAATAAATCCCTATTCCCCGTCATTGCAAAGGAAATCACCCTCTTTGGGAGTTTCTTAAGCAATCTGTTTCGGAAGAAGTCCATAATAAAAGATTGCTTAGTCGCAATACGGAAGGGAAAGAAAGATTGCTTCTCCCGACACAGTACGTCGGTATCGCCTGTCTGCCGACAGGCAGGCAATGACGGAGAAGGAAGTTGCAATGACGGAGAAGGAAGTTGCAATGACGAAAGGAGAACCCACAACTTTTAACTTTTAACTTTTAACTTTTCACTTTTAACTTTTCACTTTTAACTAAAAATGCCCCCCATAGCGAAGAAACCCAAGCTCTTTGAGAGTTTATAAAGCAATCTGTTTTAGAAGAAGTCCATAATAAAAGATTGCTTAGTCGAAAATATGGAAGGGAAAGAAAGATTGCTCCTCCCGACACAGTACGTCGGTATCGCCTGTCTGCCGACAGGCAGGCAATGACGGAGAAGAAAGTCGCAATGGCGGAGAGGGAAGTCGCAATGACGGAGAGGGAAGTCGCAATGGCGGAGAGGGAAGTCGCAATTACGGAGAAGGAAGTTGCAATGACGAAAGGAGAACCCACAACTTTTAACTTTTAACTTTTAACTTTTAACTAAAAATGCCCCCCATAGTGAAGAAAATCAACCTCTTTGAGAGTTTATAAAGCAATCTGTTTTAGAAGAAGTCCATAATAAAAGATTGCTTAGTCGAAAATATGGAAGGGAAAGAAAGATTGCTTCTCCCGATACAGTACGTCGGGATCGCAATGACGGAGAAGAAAGTTGCAATGACGGAGAGGGAAGTCGCAATGGCGGAGAGGGAAGTCGCAATGGCGGAGAGGGAAGTTGCAATGGCGGAGAGGGAAGTTGCAATGACGGAGAGGGAAGTCGCAATGACGAAAGGAGAACCCACAACTTTTAACTTTTAACTTTTCACTTTTAACTAAAAATGCCCTCCATAGCGAAGAAAATCAACCTCTTTGGGAGTTTCTTAAGCAATCTGTTTTAGAAGAAGTCCATAATAAAAGATTGCTTCTCCCGACACAGTACGTCGGTATCGCAATGACGGAGAGGGAAGTCGCAATGACGGAGAAGGAAGTTGCAATGACGGAGAGGGAAGTTGCAATGGCGGAGAAGGAAGTTGCAATGACGAAAGGAGAACCCACAACTTTTAACTTTTAACTTTTAACTAAAAATGCCCCTCCATAGCGAAGAAACCCAAGCTCTTTGAGAGTTTATAAAGCAATCTGTTTACGAAGAAGTCCATAATAAAAGATTGCTCCTCCCGACACAGTACGTCGGTATCGCAATGACGGAGAGGGAAGTTGCAATGACGGAGAAGGAAGTTGCAATGACGGAGAGGGAAGTTGCAATGACGGAGAAGGAAGTTGCAATGACGGAGAAGGAAGTTGCAATGACGGAGAAGGAAGTTGCAATGACGAAAGGAGAACCCACAACTTTTAACTTTTAACTTTTCACTTTTAACTAAAAATGCCCCCCATAGTGAAGAAAATCAACCTCTTTGAGAGTTTATAAAGCAATCTGTTTTAGAAGAAGTCCATAATAAAAGATTGCTTCTCCCGACACAGTACGTCGGTATCGCAATGACGGAGAAGGAAGTTGCAATGGCGGAGAGGGAAGTCGCAATGACGGAGAAGGAAGTTGCAATGGCGGAGAGGGAAGTTGCAATGGCGGAGAGGGAAGTTGCAATGACGCAGAGGGAAGTTGCAATGACGAAAGGAGAACCCACAACTTTTAACTTTTAACTTTTAACTTTTAACTAAAAATGCCCCCCATAGTGAAGAAAATCAACCTCTTCGGGAGTTTCTTAAGCAATCTGTTTTAGAAGAAGTCCATAATAAAAGATTGCTTAGTCGAAAATATGGAAGGGAAAGAAAGATTGCTTCTCCCGACACAGTACGTCGGTATCGCAATGACGGAGAAGGAAGTTGCAATGACGGAGAAGGAAGTTGCAATGACGAAAGGAGAACCCACAACTTTTAACTTTTAACTTTTCACTTTTAACTAAAAATGCCCTCCATAGCGAAGAAACCCAAGCTCTTTGAGAGTTTATAAAGCAATCTGTTTTAGAAGAAGTCCATAATAAAAGATTGCTTAGTCGCAAATACGGAAGGGAAAGAAAGATTGCTTCTCCCGACACAGTACGTCGGGATCGCAATGACGGAGAAGAAAGTCGCAATGGCGGAGAGGGAAGTCGCAATGGCGGAGAGGGAAGTCGCAATGACGAAAGGAGAACCCACAACTTTTAACTTTTCACTTTTCACTTTTCACTCTTAACTAAAAATACCCTCCCATAGTGAAGAAAATCAACCTCTTTGAGAGTTTATAAAGCAATCTGTTTTAGAAGAAGTCCATAATAAAAGATTGCTCCTCCCGACACAGAACGTCGGTATCGCAATGACGAAAAGGGAAGGGTGCAATGACAAAAGGAAAAAAGCAATGGGTGCCGCAAGCAGTGACGGGGAAAAAAGGCATAAAAAAAGCCGCCCCAAAGGGCAGCTTTTCTTATAAACATATTTGGCAATACTATTGCTTAATCATCTTGCGAATTGCACGCTCGCCATTTCCTTCGAAAGAAACAACGTAAACACCGCTTGAAAGATCGCTTGTGATAACCTTGTTACCATTAACCCTAACATTCATTACCTCTTGGCCAATTAGGTTGTAAATAACAACGCGCTCAACCTTTGCATTACTGATGGTAATTTCGTTGGTAAATGGGTTTGGATAAGCATTAACCGTAAAATTGTTCAGCAATCCAGCACTTGCTGGCTCAGAAACAATAGGGAAAATTGCAATATCAAAATCAACACCATTGTCTAAAACAGGTGCCCAAACCCCATTTCCCTCTTTAACTAATGCTAAGCCTGCTTCATTACCATCACCACTTTTAGAGGAAACATTAGCGAATTCGTATACTTCTTCTTCCCACTCGGCTAAGTCTGACAAATCAACTCCAATTACATAGTCACCTGTTACATTAATAGGCTGATCAAAGGTAACAGTAAAGGCTTCTGCTAAATTATCGCTCGCTTCGACTTCACTCATTTCAATAGTTTTCGAACCTAAAACCTCGCCAACTTCACCCGTAGAATAATCCCATACTGTAAATACAACATCTGCAAACCCACCTGTTCTTGCTCCAATCCAGTAAATGGCGCTACCAATTGCATAGGGTTCTTCGTCAGCTGCAAATTCAACAACCTGACCATATCCTTGGTCACCATAATTGTTTATTCCAAGAATATGACCATTTCCTTCAGCCCAGCTATAAATTGACCAACCAGTGGCATTTACAAGGTTACCTGGCCATATAGTGTCTCCTACTTCTGCACGAATCTTAGTGAAATCAAATTCAATCTCTTCACCTACAGTCCGCTGTGCAAATGACACAAACGCCATAGAGACAATCAATAATAAAGTAAATAATTTTTTCATAATTTTTGTTTTTTTAGTTAGTGATTAATATTCCACACAAATATACAAACAAAAGTTTAACTGCAAACAAAAACTAAACTTTTTTATACTACTGTCTTTAAAATTTATTCCCTCCCCCTCTTTATCGCTAATAAGAACAGGCTTAGCAAAGCGTAATTAACAAAAAGGGGATGGTTGCTGGGGGGAAGAAATATAAAACCCGTGAACTACGATGATAGAAAAGAAAAGATTGCTTCTCCCGACACAGAACGTCGGTATCGCCTGTCTGCCGACAGGCAGGCAATGACGGAAATGGGAGATTGTAATGAGTAAAAACCCCAATTGCCGCTATTTTTAGTTTTTGCGGTAATTAATTACCCGCAAGTATGCTAAAATTCTTAATTTTGCAATCTTGCATTTTTAACAATAATACAATCAAGCTAATATGGATATTCCTGCAAAGTACAATCCGTCCGAGGTTGAAGACAAATGGTATAAATACTGGTTAGACAATAAACTGTTCCGCTCTGTTCCCGACGAGCGTGAGCCTTTCTGCATAGTTATCCCCCCTCCCAATGTAACCGGTGTGCTTCACATGGGGCACATGCTTAACAATACCATTCAGGATGTGCTAATTAGGCGAGCTCGGATGATGGGCAAAAATACGTGCTGGGTTCCGGGTACCGATCACGCATCAATAGCCACAGAGGCTAAAGTAGTTGAAAAACTTAAAACGGAGGGGATTGATAAGAACACCCTAACCCGTGAACAGTTTCTTGAGCATGCCTGGGAATGGAAAGAGAAGCATGGGGGCATTATCCTTGAGCAGCTAAAAAAACTTGGCGCAGCCTGCGATTGGGATCGCACCGCCTTTACCATGGATGAGACCCTGTCGGAAAGCGTAATCAAAGTTTTTGTTGATTTATATAATAAGGGGTTAATTTACCGCGGAGTTCGTATGGTAAACTGGGATCCGCAAGCAAAAACTGCCGTATCGGACGAAGAGGTTATTCATCGCGAGGTGAAGAGCAAACTCTACTACCTTAAGTACTTTATTGATGGCGAAGAGGGTTACGTTACCATAGCCACCACCCGCCCCGAGACCATACTGGGCGATACCGCCGTTTGCGTTAATCCCAACGACCCACGCTACACAAAACTAAAAGGCAAAAGACTGCTAGTTCCGCTTATCAAACGCAGCATACCTATTATATACGATGAGTATGTTGATATGGAATTTGGAACCGGCGCGCTTAAGGTAACCCCCGCCCACGATATTAACGACCACATGCTTGGCGACAAGCATAATCTCGAAACCATCGATATTTTTAATGATGATGGAACCCTAAGCAATGAGGCTCAGCTTTACATTGGGATGGATAGGTTTGAGGTAAGGAAAAAGATTGTTGTTGATCTGGAAAAAGAGGTCAACCTTGAAAAAGTAGAAGACTATATTAATAATGTAGGTTATAGCGAGCGAACCGATGCAGCCATTGAGCCAAAGCTATCGATGCAGTGGTTTCTTAAGATGCAGGATTTGGCAAAACCTGCGCTCGACGCAATTATGGATGGCGAGATTCAGCTTCATCCTCATAAATTTGTGAATACCTACAAGCACTGGATGGAGAACGTTAAGGACTGGTGCCTATCGCGACAGCTTTGGTGGGGCCATCGTATCCCTGTGTGGTATTTGCCCGATGGAGGATACGTTGTAGCCGAATCGGCTGAGCAGGCTCTAACCCTTGCAAAGGAAAAGTTGAGCAACCCCAACCTTACCCTAAGCGATATTAGGCAGGATGATGATGTTCTTGATACCTGGTTCAGCTCATGGCTATGGCCAATCTCGGTTTTCGATGGTATTCGCAATCCCAATAACGAGGAGATAAACTACTACTACCCCACCGATATACTTGTTACAGCCCCCGAAATTCTATTCTTTTGGGTTGCACGTATGATTGTGGCAGGTTACGAGTACCGTGGTGACAAGCCTTTTAAAACGGTATATCTGCATGGTATTGTTCGCGATGAGCAACGCAGAAAGATGAGCAAACAGCTGGGCAATAGCCCCGACCCATTAGAACTCGCTAAAAAATATGGCGCCGATGGTGTGCGTATGGGAATGCTCCTTTGCTCTGCAGCAGGCAACGATCTGCTTTTCGACGAAAGCCTGACAGAACAAGGCCGAAACTTCTGTAATAAGATATGGAACGCATTCCGACTAGTTAAAGGCTGGGAGGTTGATAATAGCATTGAGCAACCGCAGCATTCGGCAGTAGCCATTGATTGGATTAATAGCATACTAAACCGAGAGATTGCAAAGCTGAACGATCACTTTGAAAAATACCGCCTCTCCGAGGCACTGATGGACGTTTATAAGCTGTTCTGGGACGAGTTCTCATCGTGGTTCCTAGAGATGGTAAAGCCAGCATACCAAATGCCCATCGACAAAAAAACATACGACGCAGTGCTCTCTGTGTTCGAAACAATGCTCTCGCTACTCCATCCGTTTATGCCATTTATTACCGAGGAACTGTGGCAGCTAGTTGGCGAGCGTAAACCAGGCGATAGCATTATGCTAAACCCATGGCCAACAGCCAATGCTTTCGACGAAGAGTTGCTCAACAGCTTCGACTTTACCAAAGAGGTTATTGCCGGGGTAAGAAATATTAGGCAGGAAAAAAACATCCCCAACAAGAATACCCTATCGCTATTTATTAAGGGAGATAAATTTCCGGATAGCATTGAAAGCCTTGTCGCCAAAATGGCTGGAGTAGATACCATTAGCTACGTAAGCGACAATGTGGAAAATGCCGCATCGTTCCTGATTAAAACTTCCGAATTCTTTGTTCCCCTTGAGGGGTTTGTGAATGTTGAAGAGGAGATTGCCAAACTTAAAGAGGAATTGGAGTACACCAAAGGATTTCTAAAAAGCGTGCTTAAAAAGTTAAGCAATGAGAGGTTTGTTAACAACGCTCCCGAAAGTGTTGTGGAGATAGAGAAACGAAAGCAAACCGATGCTGAAGAAAAAATTAAGGTTATTGAAGATCGGTTGGCAAGCATGAGCTAATCCAACCCATTGAATTAAAAAGGGTTAAACCCCTACAAGCCCAACAGCCAAACAGACTGATTGGGCTTTTCTTTTCTAAGCCGTTCCAGCTCACGAAGCGCTCTGTTCCTGTCAGTGTACTTTAGCATGGACACCCTGTAGCTACCATTCGATTTTAGAATTTCAGGCCTATAACCTCTATGTTCAAGTCTCTTAAGATGAATCTGGGCGTTCTCCATCCTCTCGAAACTACCCGAGATGATATAGAATGTTTTACAAACCTGTGGCACAGGTTCCTCGTAGTATAGAGCCGCCTTTTTGTCCGTATCAACTGATATGGAAGACATTTCACTCTCCTGCACAGGCAATTCAGCATACGTATCTGGGGTAAAAGTCATTGTATCAATGGGCTCATTTGCAGCAGAATCGACAGGCATAAAATCACTATCAACATTATCATCAGCCACTTGTACAATATTCTGATGGCTTCCCTCGGTTTGCCAAAACCTAAACTCTGGAATAAATAATAACGTAGAAACAGCAAGCAGAAGAACTAGCACCCCAATAACAATACCAGTATAAAAAGCCTTATTTGAACGAACTCTACGCTGTGAACTACCCTTTTGAGGGCTTGCCTGCGCTGTTTGAACAGTTTTTGGTGCTACCTGTTTTTTTACATCTCCCTTAACTGGCTCTATCGCCACATCGGCTAAGCCGAATGTTGATGCTACCCTTTTATCATCATCCTCGGCAACAAAGACTATGCCTCCATCGCTCAATGTAAGTGTACCAACACCATCAAAGTAAACCTCATGACCCGCCGTTAACCTTTGGTTCACCCAAAGAACAAATGCACTAACAGCATCCTGCGCAGCATTTTTGGCCATCTCATAACGTTCAACTAGTGCTCGCTCTATGGCTTCGTCGTTGAACTTACGGGAAGTATCAAAGCGAATCACCTCCTGTGGAGGATGAAAACTTTTACCATCAGCCGATAGAGCGGCCGATTTATAGGTAACCATAAAACTTCCTATGGTTGGCAGGCTTACAAAGCGATTATCCGCTAAGAGTAGTTTAATGAGTTTTTGCAGTTCCAATGGGCATCGCATTTTAATTGTAACAAAAATAGGCAAAAAATCATGTGAAATCAATCCCATACCAAAAAATGCCTAACTCTTTTGTTTTTGGGTATTGATGTTTAACTTCGTGGCCTAAAATATTCACTACATCCACAATGGTTTTACTCTATAATCTGGCCATAAGCGCATACTTTTTAATTATACTGATTGTTTCGGCCTTTAACAAAAAGGCTAAACTGTGGGTAAATGGTAGGAAACATTGGCAAAAAAGACTTAAGGAGGCCATTGACAATGAACAAC
The DNA here is from genome assembly GCA_028680705.1 of Bacteroidales bacterium. Lineage (GTDB taxonomy): Bacteria > Bacteroidota > Bacteroidia > Bacteroidales > Tenuifilaceae > Perlabentimonas. The sequence goes on along the minus strand of JAQUJY010000019.1, from coordinate 28,695 downwards.
CCACCGCATGGTTTCACTGCGCATCACTAGGTGAGTTTGAGCAAGGACGCCCACTCATTGAAGACTACAAGGCTAAATATCCCGATCATCAAATTGTTGTTTCCTTCTTCTCTCCCTCGGGTTACGAAATACGGAAAAATTATCAAAACGCTACCTGTGTGTGCTACCTTCCGCTGGATACAAAACGCAATGCCAAACAATTTTTGAGTATAGTTAACCCCAAGGTTGCATTCTTTATAAAGTATGAGTTTTGGTTTCACTTTCTTAACCAGCTGAAGAAAAATAACACCCCCACGTATCTGGTCTCTGCAATTTTCCGTCCAAAACAGGTTTTCTTCCAATGGTATGGATGGTGGAACAGGAAAATGCTTTACTGCTTTGAGCACCTGTTTTTGCAGAATAACCAATCGCAAGAACTGCTTGCCGGGATTGGTATTTGCAACACTACCGTAACTGGCGACACAAGGTTTGATAGGGTTTACGCAACATCGAAGGCTGCTAAAAACATTCCGATGCTCAATGAGTTTTGCCTAAATTCAACCATAATTGTAGCAGGAAGCACTTGGCCCAGGGACGAAGAACTTTTACTGGAAATAACACCGCTTTTACAGCAAGATGTAAAGCTAATAATTGCCCCACACGAAATAAACAGTGCAAGAATCGATGAGCTAATCAACAGATTTGGCCTACCCTGCGCACGCTACACTAACCCAAACCAAAACAATCTTAGCAATGCTCGTATTCTGTTTATTGATACTATAGGAATACTTGCGTCAGCCTATGGCCATGGGCATATTGCATATATTGGCGGTGGCTTTGGGGCTGGTATTCACAATACGCTGGAACCTGCCACCTTTGGGTTGCCCATAATCTTTGGGCCAAACTACGCCAAGTTTCGCGAAGCGAAAGAGCTTATTAACCTCAATGCAGCCTTCTCCATAAACAACCCAAAAGAGCTCAAGGAAATACTTAACCTTATGCTCGACAAAAATATTCGCCACAAAGCGGGTGATACCGCAAAACGGTACGTTGAGCAGAATATTGGTGCAACAAAAGCAATCCTAAGCAACTTGTAGCCAAAAGATTATCAAGTGTACTTATCCTCTAAATCCTTAAAATAGGTACTCATACAACCTACAGAGTTTACCCTATTAGGGTATTTGTTGGTCTTATGTTAATAAGTGTTAAAAACAAAACCTGAGAAACTTGTTTTTTTGCTTTCTTTTAGATTGAAATGTAGTAATTTTACATACAATTCAAGACAAAACACTAAAAGTTAAACTTTATAAAAAACAATTTAATTTTAACCTAAACTCAAAATCTGATACTATGAAAAGATTATTAACTTTTTTATTCCTATCGGTTATAGGTATGTCTGCCTTTTCGCAGGTTACTACCTCGGCCATTAATGGAAGGGTTGTGGATGATAAAGGAGAACCTCTTCCTGGTGCAACAATAGTTGCTTTACATGAACCTTCGGGAACACAGTATGGCGCAAACACCAATACAGAAGGACGTTTTAACCTACAGGGAATGCGACCTGGAGGTCCCTACACAGTTGAAATCTCCTTCGTTGGATATTCCAAAGAGATTTTTTCGGAGATTAGTCTGTTTTTGGGCCAAACATTCACTTTGGATGCTGTTCTAAAAGATGAAATGCTGGAACTAGGCGAAATAGTGATAGTTGGTAGAAAATCATCTGCTTTCCAAACAGACAAAACTGGGGCTTCTACCAACATCTCCAATCAACAGCTTAAAGAGATGCCAACCATTAGCCGCAGTATTCAAGATATTGCTCGTATCTCTCCTTATGCCAATGGGATGGGCTTTGCTGGCGGTGATGGTAGATCTACTAACTTTACTGTTGATGGAGCAAACTTCAACAATAACTTCGGACTGAGTGCTAATCTGCCTGGAGGAGGGAATCCTATTTCATTGGATGCCATTGAAGAAATTCAGGTTGTTGTATCCCCGTTCGATATTCGTCAGACCAATTTTATTGGTGGAGGAATCAATGCGATTACAAAATCGGGCACAAACAGATACACTGGTTCAGTTTATAGCTATTTCACTAATCAGAGTATGAGAGGTAATAGTATTGGTGATATAGATTTTGGTGAGCGCGATCAAGAATCCAAAAAAATTTACGGCGCATCATTAGGTGGTCCAATTATCAAAAACAAGTTGTTCTTTTTTATAAATGGTGAATATGAGTTTCAACCAGAACAGGTTGTAACCTGGAGACCATCTGAGGATGGTATTGCCAATACAGACCTTATGCTATCCCGTGCAAGCACCTCTCATATGGAACGGGTAAAGCAACACCTGATCACTAACTATGGTTATGATCCTGGTTCATACACAAATTACCCTGCTGATATAAGCAACCAAAAACTTTTGGCTCGTATAGACTGGAACATTAACAATGCAAATAAGTTAAGCATTAGGTATAACTACACAAAGAATCAATCCTGGATTCCAACTAATGGCAACTCAACCGATGCAGGTTTCCGAAACAGGGCAATGAATCGTATATCACAATACTCTATGGCCTTCTCAAATTCCATATATTCCATGGATAACATAGTGAACTCCTTCTCCCTTGATCTGAATAGCCGTTTCTCGAATAATGTTTCCAACCAACTCTTAGTAACCTACACTAAAATAAATGATATGCGAGGGTCTAATTCCGACCCATTTCCATTTATTGATATCATGAAAGGTGTAAATACTGATGGTTCGCAAATATTAGAACCCTATATTTCTGCTGGTTATGAATTATTTACATGGAACAATGGTGTTAATAATAACATTTTTAACGTTGTTGACAATGTAAACTTTTTCATGGATAATCATAAATTTACATTAGGGGCCAACTTTGAGTATCAAATGGCAAACAACTCATACATGCGGAACGGAACAGGATATTACCGTTATGCTAGTTTGGATGATTTCCTAAACCAGGCAGCACCAAGGGACTTTGCAATTACCTACGGCTATGATGGAGAAAAGAATCCTGCAGCCGAAGTTGCATTTAATCAGGTTGGTATTTATGCACAGGACGAATGGACAGTTAGTTCTAACTTTAAATTTACTGTTGGGATGCGTCTTGATTATTTAAAATATGCTGACAACATCATCACAAATGATAGCATTTACGCCCTGGATTTTGGTGATAAAAAAATTGATACCGGGGAATGGCCTTCAGCCAAAATTCAGGTTTCGCCCCGAGCTGGTTTTATTTGGGATGTTATGGGAGATCAAACCATGAAACTACGTGGTGGTACAGGTTTGTTTGCAGGTAGGTTGCCTTTGGTGTTCTTCACCAATATGCCCACCAACTCAGGAATGGTTCAAGGTAGCTATTCGGCTGTAACAGAGTATGATGCTGATGGGAACGTAACAAGTGCTGATCCCAATCTGGCAGGACTTCTTGCAGGACCAATGATCACAGATGTTAACCAAATGATCGAAATTCTAGGCCTTCAAAACACAATTTCACCTGAGGACGGTGCTTTACCTCGAGACATTAATGGTGTAGACCCTGATTTCAGGATGCCTCAAGTTTGGAAAACATCATTAGCATTTGAATACGAAGCACCCACATCCTTCCCATTATCTTTAAGTGTAGAAGGAATCGTTACCAAAACCCTAGACGGAGTAATGCTAAAGAATTACAACCTAAAACAGCCAGACGAGAGCTGGGAACGCTTCAACGGATCCGACGATAGGTATATTTATCCAGCACCTGCAGATTTAAAATATACAGATAAAAACGCATATATCCTTTCAAACACTAGTGATGGTTGGGGTGCTATTGGAAACATTTCTGTTTTTGCCGAGCCTGTTAATAATCTTAACCTAATGTTCGCATATACATATACCGAATCAAAGGAGGTTTCTGGAATGCCAGGGAGCAATGCAGCTTCTGCATATACTGGGCTTATCCAAATTGACGGACCACACCTTCCCTTGGCTCAACGTTCTCAGTTCGTTGTTCCTTCAAAGGCAATTGCATCCGCATCATACAGAATTCCATACGCAAAGAATCATATGGCCTCTATAATTAATCTGTTCTACTCCGGATATTCTCCTTATGGAAACAGCTTTACCTATACAAATGATATGAATAACGATGGTATAGCTGCAGATCTAATATACATACCCAAGGAAATAGGGGAAATCAATTTCGTTAGCACCGCTGATGAGAATGCATTCTTTGCTTTCGTTGAACAGGATAAATACTTGAACAATCACAAAGGACAGTACGCAGAAGCTTATGCTGCAAGAGCACCTTGGGTTCACCGTTTCGATTTACGTTTCACCCAAGACTTTAGTGTAAACATTAGCGGACAAAAAAACACCTTACAGTTCACGCTCGACTTTATTAATTTCGGAAACTTAATTAACAGTAAATGGGGTGTCTACAAAAACATGTCTTCAAGCAATAATGGTCAAATTCTTACATACGAAGGTATGGATGCTAGCAATACACCCAGTTTCTCAATGGTTACAGATGATAATGGCGATTACTTAAAAGAAACTTACTCAACTTACTATAACTATGGTCAAGTTTGGTATCTCCAAATTGGAGCAAGGTATGTTTTCTAAATCGCTAATTACTAAATCAATAGCACTAGACAATGCTATTTGATATTCGCTACATCTTTAATTAAAATCTTTAACACTTTCATTAAAGAGGCTGTCTGAAAAGTATAGACAGCCTCTTTTTTATGCTTAAAATATTGATGTATTATTAATCAGAAGAGGGAATTACAGTAATTAACCCCGTAAGATAAACCAAACGGTAAAG